>DASYUZ010000195.1:0-4647 GCA_036000665.1 Gaiellaceae bacterium | reverse complement strand
GTCGAGCCCGCCTTGCTGGACCTGAACTCGAAGCTCGCGTCGCCCGAGGCGACGACACCGGAGGGGGCTACGGTGATCGTCGTCTCGGGCGGCGTGGCATCTACCCCCCAACTTCGACTTGCTGGCGTCGCGTCGACGTTGCCGGCCTTATCGACGGCCCGGACGCGGAACGTGTGCGTGCCGTTCGCGAGCCCCGTGTACGTCTTCGGCGACGCGCAGGCGCTGTAGGCGGTCGTGCTGTCGAGCGCGCACTGGAAGCCCGCGCCGGTCTCGTTCGAGGTGAAGCCGAACGTCGCCGTCGCGGAGCCGACGGTTCCGGACGGCCCGGAGGCGATCGTCGTGTCCGGTGCGATCGTGTCGACCGTCCACGTACGGCTGGCGGGACTCGCGTCGACGTTGCCGGCGGCGTCGGTCGCGCGCACCTGGAAGGTGTGCTGCCCGTTCGCGAGCGCCGTGTAGGCCTTGGGCGAGGTGCACGCGGCGAAGGCGGCCGCGTCCAGCGCGCACTGGAACGTGGAGCCGGCCTCGCTCGCGCTGAAGCTGAAGGTGGCCGAGGTCGAGTTGACCGACCCTGTGGGCCCGGAGCCGATCGACGTGTCCGGCGGTGTCGTGTCGGGAGCGGCCACCGTGAAATCGCCGAACATCCCGTCGGCGTGCGGGTCGCAGACGAAGTGGTAGGAGCCGGCGACGAGTGTCACCGTCCACGTTTCCTGCCCGACGAACGGCACCGTCGTGCTCATGTCGACGCCGCCGGGTCCGAGCAGGTGGAAGTTGTGATCGGTCGCCTGGTCGTTGACGACGATCGTGTAGGTGCCCGGCGCCAGCTGCGTTACCGCGGCGCCTGCTGCGTCCTTCAGGGTGATCGTGTAGCCCGGGCCAACGGTCGCGAAGAGCGTCACCGTCGCCGCTGGTGCGGCGGTCCCGCCGCCGAGCGCCGCCGCCAGCGCCACGGCGAGCGCCGCCGTCGCGGCGGCGAGGACGCGGGCGCTACGTGTGTGTCGTCTTCCGGACGGCTTCATGGCCCCTCCTGGCTAGTCGTCGCCGCCGTCGTCGTCTCCGCCCGAGCCGACGTAGAACTCCCACCTCATGTCGCTCTCTTCGTCGCTCCGGTACTCGTACTCGCCGGAGACGAAGGTGATCGTCCACGTCACGGTCCCGGTCCCGGACTCAGAAGTGCGCTTGTCGACGTCGGGCCCCTTCAGATGGAAGTTGTGCTCGCTCGAGAGGTCGCGGACGACGATCGTGTACGTGCCGGAATCGAGATGGCTGACGATGCTTCCGCTCGCGTCCTTCATCCAGATCGTCTCGCCGGGCCCGACCTGTGCGGTCAGCGTGTTCGGCGTTGGCGCCGGTGCCTGCACCGTCCAGGTGCTTGCGGCCGGCGTGGCGTCGGCATTGCCCGCCGCGTCGACCGCTCGCACCTGGAAGGTGTGGGTCCCGGCCGCCAGTCCCGTGTAGCTCTGCGGCGAGGTGCACGCCGTGTAGGCGCCGCCGTCGAGGGTGCACTGGAAGCTCGCTCCCGCCTCGCTCGCGCCGAAGCTGATGCTCGCCGAGGTCGACGTGACCGTTCCCGTCGGCCCGGCCGTGATGCTCGTATCGGGAGGCGTCGTGTCGATCGACCAGCTGCGCGCGGCGGGCGTCGCGTCCGCGTTTCCGGCTGCGTCCGTCGCGCGCACCTGGAACGAGTGCGAACCATCCGCGAGGCCGCCGTAGCTCTGCGGCGAGCTGCAGGGCGCGAAGGCGGCGCCGTCGAGCGCGCACGCGAACGTCGAGCCTGCCTCGGTGGACGAGAACGCAAAGCTCGCCGAGCTCACGTTCACGAGAGCAGCCGGCGCGGAGGCGATCGTCGTCTCGGGCGGCGTCGTGTCCGCGGCCTGGACCGTCCAGGATCGGCTCGCGGGCGTGGCGTCCGCGTTGCCGAGCGCGTCGGCCGCGCGGACCTGGAACGTGTGCGGTCCCACGGCGAGACCGCTGTAGCTCTGCGGCGAGGTGCAGGCCGAGAGCGCGGCCCCGTCGAGCGAGCAGGCAAAGGTCCCGCCGGTTTCGCTCGCCGAGAAGTCGAAGCTCGCCGAGCTCGCCGTGACAATCCCGCTGGGACCGGCGGCAATCGTCGTCTCCGGCGGCGTCGTGTCGATCGTCCAGCTCGCGCTCGCCGGGGTGGGATCGACGTTGCCGGCTGCGTCGGTCGCACGGACCTGGAAGCTGTGCGCGCCGTCGGCGAGTCCCGAGTAGCTCATCGGCGAGCTGCAGGCGCCGAACGCGGCGCCGTCGAGCGCGCACTCGAAGCTGGAGCCGGCCTCGGTCGACGAGAACGCGAAGCTCGCGGCGTTCGACGCGACGCTGGGCGCGGGCCCGGACGTGATCGACGTCTCGGGCGGCGTCGTGTCGAGGGGCACCACCGTCCAGGAACGGCTCGCGGCCGTCGCGTCCGTGTTGCCGACGGCGTCGGCCGCGCGGACCTCGAAGGTGTGCGGTCCCAGGGCGAGCCCTCCGTAGCTCTGCGGCGAGCTGCAGGCCGAGAACGCGGCGCCGTCGAGCGAGCAGGCGAACGTCGCGCCCGCCTCGCTCGCCGAGAAGTCGAAGCTCGCGGAGGACGAGAGGACGATGCCGCTGGGACCAGCGGTGATCGTCGTGTCCGGCGGCGTCGTGTCGATCGTCCAGCTCGCCCTCGCCGGGGTGGGATCGACGTTGCCGGCCGCGTCGGTCGCGCGCACCTGGAACGAGTGCGAACCGTCTGCGAGGCCGCCGTAGCTCTGTGGCGAGCTGCACGGCGCGAAGGCGGCGCTGTCAAGCGCGCACGCGAACGTCGACCCCGCCTCGCTGGCCGAAAACGCGAAGCTCGCTGCGTTCGAGGCGACGGTGGCGGCCGGCCCCGACGTGATCGTCGTCTCGGGCGGCGTCGTGTCGGGCGCGATCACCGTGAAGGTCCCCTCCATGCCGGTGTGCGGGTCGCACTGGAACTTGTAGGAGCCGCCGGTGAGCGTGACCGACCAGATCTCCTGGCCGCTGAACGGAACCGTGGTCATCCGGTCGACGCCCGGCCCGCTCAGGTGGAAGTTGTGGACCGCCGCAAGGTCGTTGACGACGATCGTGTACGTGCCGGCGGGTAGCTGCGTGATCGCGGCGCCCGCTGCGTCGGTGAGCGTGATCGTGTAGCCGGGTCCGGTCGTCCCGTACAGCGCGTTCGAGTCGATTGACCAGCTCCGGCTCGAGGGGCTGGCGTCGACGTTGCCGGCCGGGTCGGTTGCCCGCGCCTGGAAGCTGTGCGCGCCGTCGGAGAGTCCCGAGTAGCTCTGGGGCGAGCTGCAGGTCGCGAAGGCAGCCCCGTCCAGGGCGCACTCGAAGGTCGAGCCGGCCTCGGTGGAGCTGAAGCTGAAGCTCGCCGTCTTCCCGCCGACGGTGCCCGTCGGGCCGGCGGTGATGGTCGTGTCCGGTGCCGTCATGTCGACAGTCCACGCGGCGCCGGCCGGGGTCGCATCCAGGTTCCCGGCGGAGTCGGTCGCGCGGACGTCGAACGTATGCGCACCGTCTGCCAGTGCGCCGTAGCTCTGGGGTGAGGTGCAGGCGGCGAACGGCGCACTGTCGAGCGAGCACTCGAAGCTCGAGCCGGCCTCGCTCGCCGCGAAGGCGAACGTGGCCGCGTTCGAGCTCACGAGCCCGGTCGGGCCGGAAAGGATCGTCGTCTCCGGCGGCGTCGTGTCGATCGTCCAGCTCGCCCTCGCCGGAGTTGCGTCGATGTTGCCGACGGCGTCGACCGCACGCACCTCGAACGTGTGCGTGCCGTCGGCGAGGCCGAGGTAGCCGGCCGGAGAAGTACACGCCGCGAACGCGGCGCCGTCGAGCGCACACCGGAAGCTCGAGCCGGCTTCGCTCGATGTGAACTCGAAGCTGGCATCGCTCGACGTGACGGTGCCGCTCGGAGCGACCGTGATGGTCGTGTCCGGCGGCGTGGCGTCGATCGTCCACGCGCGGCTGGCCGGGCTCGCGTCCAGGTTGCCCGCTCCGTCGACCGCGCGCACGCGGAACGTGTGCGCGCCGCCGGCGAGGCCCGTGTAGCTCTTCGGCGACGTGCAGGCGCCGTAGGCGGTCGTGCTGTCGAGCGCGCACTGGAAGGTCGCCCCCGCCTCGTTCGAGCTGAAGCTGAAGCTTGCCGAGGTTGAACCCACGGTCCCCGTCGGCCCGGCCGTGATCGTCGTGTCGGGTGGGATCGTGTCGACCGTCCAGGCGCGGCCGGCCGGAGTGGCATCGATGTTGCCCGCGGCGTCGATCGCGCGGACCTGGAAGTTGTGCTGGCCGTTCGCGAGCAGGGTGTAGCTCTTCGGCGACGTGCAGGCGGCAAACGCGGCCGTGTCGAGCGCACACTGGAACGTGGAGCCCGCCTCGGTCGAGTTGAAGCTGAAGCTGGCCGCGCTCGTGTTGACCGACCCGGTTGGTCCGGCGGTGATCGTCGTGTCCGGCGGCGTCGTGTCGGCCGCGGCGACGACCGTGAAGTCGCCGAACATCCCGTCCGCATGCGGATCGCAGACGAAGTGGTACGCGCCCGCCACCAAGTCGACCGTCCAGGTCACCTGCCCGACGAACGCCTCGGTCGTCGTCATGTTGACCCCGGGACCGGTCAGATGGAAGTTGTGATTGGTCGCCTGGTCG
>DASYUZ010000194.1:0-4069 GCA_036000665.1 Gaiellaceae bacterium | reverse complement strand
TCCGCACGCGCGGTCAGGAAGACGATCGGGATGCCGCTCGTCAGGGGATCATCGAGCAGCTGCTCGGCGACGCGCCAGCCGTCGAGCCCGGGCATCATCACGTCGAGCAGGATCACGTCCGGGGTCTCGGCGCGCGCTTTCTCGAGGCCGCTCGGCCCGTCCGCTGCCTCGGAGACGTCCATTCCCTCAGCCTCGAGGTTGACCCGGCAGAGCAGCCGGATCGGCGCTTCGTCATCGATCACGAGAACTTTGGTCATTCGCCGCCTGGCTCGCCCGGCTATACCCGCGCCGCGGGAAGCTCGAACGCGAAACTGGATCCCTTTCCTTCGTCCGACTCGACCCAGATCCTCCCGCCCATCGCGTTCACCAGCCCCTGAACGATGAACAGGCCGAGACCCATCCCGCCTCCTTCGTCGGCGGCACGCGCGAACTTGCGGAAGATCCGCTCGCGGTCGAGCTCCGGGATCCCGATCCCCTGGTCGCGCACCTGAAACTCGACGGTATCGCTCTTCCGTCGCGCGGTGACGGTCACCGTTCCGCCGTCGGGCGAGTACTTGACCGCGTTGTCGACGAGCTGTGAGAGCACCTGCCGGAGCTTGTCGGCGTCGGCTTCCGCGGCGAGCGGCTCTGCCGGGAGGTCGAGCACGAAGCTGTGCACGTCGTCGCCGTCGCCCTCGGCTCCCGAGACGACCTCCTCGACGAGCGGCGCGACGTCCGTCGGCGCAAGGTTCACGTGCAGGTCGCCGGTGTCCAGACGCGCGACGTTGAGCAGCGCGTCGACGATCTGCGTCAGCCGTTCCGACTCCGACGAGATGTAGCCGAGGAACAGCTGCCGCTCCTCGTCGCCGAAGAGCACGTCCTGGCGCAGGAGCGTCTCGGCGAAGCCGAAGATCGACGTCAGCGGACCGCGGAGCTCGTGCGACACCGTGGCTACGAACTCGGACTTCATCGCCTCGACCAGCCGGTCGGCCGAGACGTCGCGGAAGGCGAAGATCCGGCCCGAGATCGCGCCGGCCGGGTCGTGCATGACCGCTTCGGTGACCGAGAGCCAGGTCTCGCCGCCGCCCCGCAGGATCGGGACGACTGCCGCTTCCGACAGCGTTCGGCCGACGACCTGCTCGGGCGGCCGGCCGAGCGCCTCTGACGCGGGCACGCCCGTGATCATCTCGGCGGCTCGATTCCAGAGCACGACACGGCCCTCGCGGTCGACGGCGACGATGCCGTCGGCAATGTTCTCGAGGATCGCCGCGCTGCGCTCCTTCTCCAGAGCGACCCGCTGGTACAGCTCGGCGTTCGAGAGTGCGCCCGACGTGTTGGCCGCGAGCGCCTGCAGCGCTTCGATCTCCTCCGGGCGCCATGTGCGCGGCCGTCGCCCGTAGAGCGCGAGCACCCCGTGCAGCGCCCCCTCGTGAGCGAGTAGCGGCACGCCGAGGTAGGACGCGAAGCCGGCCTGCAGCAGCGGGTCGGACTCCACGAGCGCCGGGGAGCCGGTGGCGTCCGCGACGGCGAGCGGCTTCCGCGTTTGCACGACCTCGCCCGAGAGCCAGCCTGCCGCCTCCGAGCGCGCGCCCAGAGCGACCTGCGCGTCATCGCCCCAGACGGCGGTCACGACGAGGCCGTCACCGTCGACGATCCGGATCGCACAGGCTTCGGCCGCAAGCAGCGCGGGCGCCTGCACCACGACCTCGTCCAGCACCGCCGCGGGGTCGAGCTCCGCCGCGAGCAGGCTCCCGGTGTGCGCGAGCTGCTGGGCGAGCGACCTAGACGTGCGCTCGGCCTCGAAGAGCTCGCTTCGCTCGAGCGCCCCGCGCGCAGCGCCGGCGAGCTGGCGCGCAACTTCCAGATCCTCGTTCGCGAGCATGCGCTCGTCGTCGAAGAACACGAGCACGAGACCGGCGGACTCGCCGCGCGGCGCCTCGACCGGGACGAGCAACAGCGACCGGAAGCCGCACTCTCCGCCGAGGTCGCGCCAGCGACCGACGAAACGCTCGTCCTCGGCGAGCCGCGGCGCCGCGAGGACGCGCCGTTCGGCGGCTGCGTGGCGCATGAGCCCCGTCTCGTCGAGACCGTACTCCAGCGCGACCCGCAGCGGCTCCGGGAGCTCGTGCGCGCCGACGAGCGCGAGCGAGTCCCCGCGCGGCATGACGACCGCGGCGTACACGCCTCCGAACGCCTCGCCCGCTGCCTGCGCGACCGCGTCGAGCGTCGCCGCCGACGAGAGCGGCTGCGAGAGAATCGAGGCGATCCGGTAGAAGCCCCGCTGGATGCGCGCCTGACGCGACCGATCCTCGAAGGCCTCGGCGTTGCGGATCGCGATCGACGCCAGCGTCGCGAACGCATCGAGCACGGGGAGGTCGCGGTCTGCGAAGCGTCCTGCGTTCAGCGAGCACACACCGAGGACGCCCCGCACCTCGCCGCGAACGACGATCGGCGCATCCATGACCTCTTCGAAGGTCTGGTAGTTCGGGGAGGGCGGCGGCTGCTCGGTGCGCGCGAAGTCGCGCTTGAGGACGCTGCGCCGAGTGTCGATCGCCTCGCCGATCGTTCCCTCCGGCGGAATCTCGCGCCCGAGCTCGGACGCGGGCAGCGCATAGTTGGCGCGGCAGCGGAGCAGCCGGCGCTCGTCGTCGAAGAGCCAGCAGTCCGCTGCGTCGGCGCTGACCAGTGCGACCACTTCCTTCACGAGGCGGCGCAGCACGCCCGCGAGCTCGAGCTCGCTCGTCAGGACCTGCGCGGCGCGAACGAGACTCGTTTGACGCGCGAGCCGGTTCTCGCTTTCGCTCAGCAGCGACGCCGTGTGCAGCGCGAAGCCGACTTCGCGCGCCGCGGCCTCGACGAGCGCAACGTCCGAAGGCGACCACTGGCCCGGCGTCGTTCGATGCACGCCGACGACTCCGAGCAGGCGGCCGAAGACGACGATCGGCGCCGCGAGTACGGCACGGGTCCCGACCCCGAGCAGGACACCGCGGCCGAGCCGATCGTCGTCGTCGAGCTCGGGCGCGACCGCGACGTCCGCGATCGCGATCGTGCGATGCTCACGCGCGGCGAGATTCGAGACCGGCAGGCGCGAGCCGACGTCTCCGAGCGGCTCGAGGCCCTCGGCGAACCACTCCGCACGGATCGGCATCACGCCGCCGATGTCGCCGAGGCGTACGAAGCTGCGCTGGACGTGCAGCGCGCCCGCGACCTCCTCGATCGCGACACGAAGCACCTGGTCGACGTTCGTCTCCGAGCGCACGCGCGCCGCGATCTCCGCTGCAACACGCTCGCGGTCGCGCGGGGTCTCCTCCGAGGCCTGGAGCTGTTCGAGGGCTTCCGCGGCTTCCAGGGCGAGCGCCTGCAGCGTCGACATCTCCTCGGTCGTGAACGCGTGCGGGCGGGTGATCGAGGCGACGATGAGCACGCCGATCACCCGCTGCGAAGCCGTCAGTGGCACGAACGCAGCGCTCTGGGCGCCCGTCTGGGCCACGAGTGTCGCGCTCAGGCGACGCGATGCCGGCGCATCGAACACGGCGAACGGCGCCGCGTCGTGGTACGCGCTGGCGACTCCCGAGGGTTCGTTCTCGAGGTCGATGCCAACGTCTCTGAACCAGTCGACGTCGTCACCCGACTGCCGCGCGAGGAGACCCCGCGCGTATTTCCCGTCGGGGTCGACGAGAGCGAGGGCACCGAACTCGACCCTTGCCATCGCCGACGCGCGGTCGAGCAGCCGTCGCGCAACCTCGTCCACGGTCGTCGCCGCGCGGATCAGATGGCGGTCTTCCGCGACCCGCGCGCGAACCGGAGCCGTGAGGATCAGAGCGCGCTCGCGGAAGTGCGCGAAGAACGCGATCGCGGGCCCGAGCGCAAAGAGCACCGCGATGAGAGCGAGCCACGCGTGGCCGCCCACGGGCTCGCCGCCGACCAAGACGAGCACGCCGAAGAGCAGGGCGGCGGCGCCCCCGCAGGGGAACACGAGCGCCAGCGCCAGCTCAAGATCGCGCATGCGTCGGCGCTCGCGGAGCAGCGCGGGCACGAGCGACGCGCCCGCGGTCAGGTAGACGATCCCCAGCGCGAGCAGGGGGATCGC
>DASYUZ010000193.1:0-2348 GCA_036000665.1 Gaiellaceae bacterium | reverse complement strand
ATCGGCCGGATCGGGACGGCCGGCGCCACGGGTCACGTCATCGAGTACACCGGGGAGGCGATCCGGGCCCTCTCGATGGAAGAGCGGATGACGGTGTGCAACATGTCGATCGAGGCGGGTGCGCGGGCCGGCATGATCGCTCCCGACGAGACGACCGTCGCCTATCTCGCCGGCCGGCCGCGCGCGCCACGCGGCGCCGCGTGGGACCGTGCCGTCGCCAAGTGGCGCGAGCTGGGCACCGATCCCGGCGCGACGTACGACAAGCGGGTCGAGCTTGATGCCTCGGAGGTAGCGCCCCAGGTAACCTGGGGAACCAGTCCCGGCATGGTCACTCCCGTGACCGGTTGCGTACCGAGCCCGTCCGACTTCACGACCGACGCGGAGCAGCGTGCCGTCACGCGAGCGCTCGAGTACATGGGCCTCGCCCCGGGAACGCCGCTCGAGGGTCTCCCGATCGACCGGGTGTTTCTCGGGTCCTGCACGAACGCACGGATCGAGGACCTGCGCGCGGCGGCCCGCACCGTCCGCGGCCGGCACGTCGCGACTGGCGTGCGCGCCTTGGTGGTCCCGGGTTCGCAGCAGGTGAAGGCGCAAGCGGAGCGGGAGGGGTTGGACCGCGTATTCAGCGAGGCGGGGTTCGAGTGGCGCAACGCCGGTTGCTCCATGTGCCTCGGCATGAATCCCGACGTGCTGCAGAGCGGTGAGCGCTGCGCCTCGACGTCGAACCGCAACTTCGAGGGGCGCCAGGGACGCGGCGGCCGCACGCATCTCGTCAGCCCCGAAGTCGCGGCGGCAACCGCGCTCGTCGGTCACTTCGTCGACCCGCGCTCGCTGTGAGGGCCTTTCGCTCGCTGACCGCACCCGTCGCGGTCCTCGATCGCGCGGACGTCGACACCGACCAGATCATCCCGAAGCAGTTCCTGAAGCGGATCGAGCGCACCGGCTACGGCGAGTTCCTCTTCTTCGACTGGATGAAGGACGCGGACTTCGAGCTTCGCCGCCCCGAGTATGCGGGCGCGAAGATCCTCGTCACGGGCCGCAACTTCGGCTGTGGCTCGTCGCGCGAGCACGCAGCTTGGGCGCTGCAGGACTACGGCTTCGGCGCGGTGCTTGCGCCCTCGTTCGGCGACATCTTCCGCACGAACGCGCTCAAGATCGGCCTCGTGCCGGTCGTCCTGCCGCCCGACGACGTGCGCGCGCTCGTGGATGCGGCCGCCGGAGGCGCGGTCGCGACCGTCGACCTGGAACACCAACAGGTCGTCGGTCCCGACAGGCGGGTGTACCCGTTCGAGTTCGACGCCTTCGCCCGCGAGTGCCTGCTCGAAGGCCTCGACGACATCGGCCTCACGTTGCGCCGCGAAGACGCGATCGACGCTTACGAGCGCGAACGCACTCCACGCGTCGACACGACTGCTCTCGCGTTCTAGCAGCGCGTTACCGGACGTAGCCCCGCCGGCGCGGGAACTCAGGCCGTCTCTCGGGTATAGAAGCCCTGTGAGGCGTTTGGCGACCAGAGGCACGGTTCTGGCTTTCGCCCTTACCGCGATCATCGGCGTGGGGGCGGAGGCGGAGCCCTCGACGCTTCGGAGCTCTCCGGAGCCGGCGCCCTTGCGCGGGATTCCGATTCGCGGCCAGACCGGCGTGCGTCTGGTCGTCGCGGCCAAGCCGCCCTTTGTCCTTGACGTCGACAGAGGAAGCGTGACGCGGGTCGCGGGCGTTCCGAGCCAGAAACGTGGAGGCCTCTGGGTCCTCTCCGTCGCAGGTCGAGCAGCGGTGATCGCGCTGGGACACTGGCCCGAAGCAAAGCTCTACGCCGTGAGCGGACGCGCGGCGCGTGTGGTCTCTCTGGGAACAGGGCAGAGCGTCGCGCCGGCCGGCGGCGGCGGGGCAGTCTGGATCAAGACGTTCCGCCGTTCCCGCTGCGCGCTGCGCGGGCTCCGGCTCGACGGGAGGCCGCTCGGAGCCCCTCGCGCGTTCCCCTGCGCGACGACGATCTATCCCGGCGGCTCGCTCGGGCTGATCGTGAACCGGACCCGCGTGCTGAACCCACGGACCGGCCGCACGGTGCTTCGGACACGATGGGGCGTGCTGGCGGCCGCCGGGTCGAAACTCGTGCTCGCCGGCCCGGGCGAGCAGTTCACGCTGCTCGATGCACGACGCCACACGCAGCGGCGATTTCGATCGCCCGGCATCGTGGGCGGCATCCCCCAGCCCGCGGTCGACCCTCGCGGACGCTTCATTGCGCTCGCATTCGGAGATCCGGCGTGGCACGGAGGAGGACAGCAGGCTCTCGATGTCTGGCTGCTCGACACGAAGACGGCGAAGCTGACCCAGGTTCCCGGCATGCC
>DASYUZ010000192.1:0-5353 GCA_036000665.1 Gaiellaceae bacterium | reverse complement strand
CGATGGAGCGCGTCCGCATCGCGCACGAAGACTTCGAGTCGGCGATGGAGCGGGTCGTCGCCGGACTCCAGCAGCGCCGGGTCGTCAGCGAGAAGGAGAAGCGCATTCTCGCCTACCACGAGGCAGGTCACGCACTGATGTCGTACCTGATGGGCGACGCGCTGCCGGTGCACAAGGTGACGATCGTCTCCCGTGGCCAGGCGCTCGGCTACACACTCAACCTGCCGATGGAGGACCGCTACCTCCATACGAAGGAGGAGCTGATCGACATGATGAAGGTCTATCTCGCCGGCCGGGCCGCCGAGAGGCGCAGTTCGTCGCGATGGGCGACTTCGACGACGCGATGGAGCGTGTCGTCGCCGGCCTTCAGCAGCGCAAGGTGGTCACGGAGAAGGAAAAGCGAATCCTCGCCTACCACGAGGCGGGCCACGCCCTCATGTCGCATTTGATGGGCGAGGTCATGCCCGTGCAGAAGGTGACGATCGTCGCGCGCGGCCAGGCGCTCGGGTACACGCTCAACCTTCCCGTCGAGGATCGCTACCTGCACACGCGCGAGGAGCTGATCGACGTGATGAAGATCGTGCTCGCGGGCCGCGCCGCGGAGCAGGTCGTGTTCGGGCGCGTCACCAACGGGGCCGCAAACGATCTCGAGAAGGTGACGGAGCTCGCGCGGGCGATGGTCTTCGAGTACGGCATGTCCGAGTCCGTCGTGACGCGGACGATGCGCGCCGACAACTACGCGCTCTCAGAAGAGACGAAACGCACCCGTGACCAGGAACAGGGACGCCTGACCGATCACGCGTTCGCCGAGTCCGTCCGCCTGATCGAGAAGCACCGCGGCGCGCTCGACCGGATCGCACACGCGCTGCTCGAGAAAGAGACCCTCGTGAAGGAAGAGCTCGAGTCGCTTCTGCACGACGTCGGAGCCGAGTCGCGCGCCTCGGAGACCGTCGGCACGCCGCGGATCGTTCCACTGGCGGACTAGGCGGGCTCGCTAGGATCGGCCGGGTGGAGGCGCGCGGGATCCATCACCTGGGCGTGGCCGTCGAGGACCTCGACGAGGCCGTCACGACGTACGAGCGCCTCTTCGGCGCCGAGGTCGAGCACCGGGACACCGTGCCCGATCAGGGCGTCGAGGCCGCGTCGCTTCGGGTCGGCGACAGCCGCGTCGAGTTGCTCGCCTCGCTTGGGGAGGACACCCCGGTGGGGAAGTTCCTCGCGAAGCGCGGCCCCGGGATGCACCACGTGGCCTTTGAGGTCGGCGACCTGCGCTCGTCCTTGCGCGAGCTGGCCGAGCAGGGGGCGGAGCTGATCGACAGCGAGCCCCGACCCGGACTCTTCGGGCTGCAGGTCGCCTTCGTCCACCCCGACGCCGTGCACGGCGTCCTCGCGGAGCTGGTCAGCAGTGGCTGACGACGACCGGATCCGCATCGAGGTCGCCTACGAAGCAGGGCAGGCCTTCAGCGCGCTCGTCCCCATCCAGGTTGCCGACGAGCTCGAGCACCGGCTCGCGCACGGCGACGCCGGGACCGTCTCCGTCGAGGCCGAGGACGCCCGCTACGTCGTCGTGCTCCGAAACGTGGCGTACGTGAAGCGCTACGCGCGCGAGTCCCGGCTCGGCTTCGGCGTTCCCGGTCCCTAGGGTTAGCCGGGCCCGCGGGCGGGGCACTCACTTCGGATGGGGGAACGGACGGCGGAGCGGCCGAAAGAGACCGGGGCGCAAATCAGGCGCCTCGTCGAGCGCGCCCAGCAGGGCGACCGGCACGCGCTCGAAGAGCTCTACCTGATCCACTTCGACCGCATCTACAGCTACTTGCACATGAGCGTCGGCAACCGCCACGACGCCGAGGACCTGACCACGCAGACGTTCCTGCGGATGCTCGAGTCGATCGCGAAGTTCCGCTTCCAGTCGGCGCCGTTCTCGGCCTGGCTCTTCCGGATCGCGCACAACCTGGCGATGGACCACTTCCGCGCCTCGAAACGCGTGCAGCCGGAGGACGAGGTGCCCGAGCCGGAGGGCGTTGAGTCCGATTCGGCCGAGCTGGAGGCGCTGCAGTCGATCGGCCGGCAGAGCCTGCTCGAGCTGATCGAGGACCTCTCCGAGGAGCAGCAGCAGGTGCTGACGCTCAAGTTCGTCTTCAACTTCGCGAACGCGGAGGTGGCGACGATCCTCGGCAAGACCGAGGGCGCCGTGAAGTCGCTCCAGCACCGCGCGCTCGTCTCGCTGCAGAAACAGCTTCAATCCGCCTGAGTGGCTCTGCAGGTGGGAATCGTCGGGCTCCCCGGCTCGGGGAAGACCACGCTCTTCAACGCGCTCACGCGCGCGGGCGTGGGGCTGAGCGAGTTCGGCAAGGAGCACGTCGGCATGGCGCCGATCGCGGATGAGCGGCTCGCGCAGGTTGCGAAGGTCGTGAAGGCGCAGAAGGTGACGTCGGCGGCGATCCGCGTTGTCGACGTGCCGGGGACCGGGGCCGCGCAGCTCGGCAACCTGCGCCAGGCCGACGCGATCCTCGCCGTCGTGGACGGCTTCTCGCCCGGCGCCGACCCGAAGCGCGACCTCGAGAACCTCGAGCTGGAGTTGCTGGTCGCGGACCGCGACCACGTCGAGAAGCGGCTCGAGCGCGTGGCGAAGCAGGCGAAGTCCGGCGACGCGCAGCTGCGTGCCGAGGCGGGCGAGCTGGAGGCGCTGCTCGCGAAGCTGGATGCGGGCGGCACGGTCAGGGATGCGGGCCCGTTGCCGCCCGAGCTCGACCCGCTGACGACGAAGCCTTTGCTGACGATCGAGAACGGGCCGGGCGGCGTCGACTTGAAGCTCGAGGCAGAGCTTGCCGAGCTGCCGGACGAAGAGGCGGCCGCGTTCCGCGAAGGTGCATCCGCGCTCGACGACGTCGTCCGCCGGCTCTTCGCCGACCTCTCGCTGCTCAGCTTCTTCACGGCCAGCGACAAGGAGACGCGCGCGTGGACGCTACGGCAGGGCCAGACCGCGCTCGAGGCCGGCGCGACGATCCACAGCGACATCGCTCGCGGATTCATCCGCTGCGAAGTGATCCGCTGGGACGACCTCGTCCGCCACGGCTCGCACGCGGAGGCGCGCAAGCACGGGCTCGAGCGCCTCGAGGGCAAGACCTACGAGGTGCAGGACGGGGACGTGCTCAACATACGATTCAACGTCTGATGCCCGAGGCGAAGCTCGTGCAGACCGAGCACGGGACCGTTCCCGAAGGAGACGGTTGGTTCGTGCTCAACGCCCGCGACGCACGCTGGGGCTCCATCGAGGGACTCGGCTCGTACGTCCCGTTCGAGGGCGACGAGAAGTTTCCGGAGCTGGGCCTCAACATCAACGTGCTCCAGCCCGCGGAGCGAGGGGCGATGTACCACGCGGAGGGGCACCAGGAGGGATTCCTCGTGCTCGCCGGCGAAGGGCTCGCGCTGGTCGAGGGAGAAGAGCGTCCGCTGCGCGCCTGGGACTACTTCCATTGCCCGGCGGACACGGCTCACGTGGTCGTCGGGGTAGGCAAGGGCCCGTTCGTCTACGTCGCGGTCGGCGGGAGGAGCAAGGATCCGAGCCGCCTCGTCTACCCGGTCGACCCCGTTGCGCTCGCGCACGACGCGGGTGTCGCAGAGGAGACGAAGTCCGGGAAGGAGGCGTACGCCCGCTTCGGGAAGTACGAGACCGGCCCGTACCGCGAGGGCACGCTGCCTGATGGCTGAGGCGAGACTCGTGCAGACGGAGAACGGACGCCTGCCGGAAGGCGACGGCTGGTTCGTGCTGAACGCGCGCGAGGCGCCGTGGGTGCACTCCGATCGGCTCGGCTCGGCGGGGTTCTGGGAGGGAGCGTTCCGGTGGCCGGAGGTCGGGGTCACACTCGGCGTTCTTCAACCGGGTCAGTCGGGTGGGCTCTACCACGCCGAGAAGAACCAGGAGGGCTTCCTCGTGCTCGCCGGGGAGGGTCTCGCGGTCGTCGAGGGCCGGGAGCGGCCCCTACGTCAGTGGGACTACTTTCACTCTCCAGCCGGCAGGCCGCACGTCCTCGTCGGCATGGGCTCCGCGCCGTTCGTCTACTTCGCCGTGGGCGCGCGACATGAGGGCGCCTCGATCGTCTACCCGGTGGACGAGACCGCGCTTCGGCACGGCGCAGGCGTCGAGCAGGAGGCGACATCGGGCAAGGAGGCGTACGCCGGCGGGGGCTGGCAGCCGGGCCCATTCCGCGAGGGCGGCCTGCCCGATTTCGACGATCGCGCGGCGCCCGAACGAGACCTGGCTAGGTAAGGCGGTCCGCGAGGTACCGGAGCCCGAGCGGGTAGCGGTACTCGATCGCGAGATGCGTCGCGTCGAAGAACTCGACGTGCAGGTCCGGCACGGCGAGCGCAGTCAGCTCGCGGAGCAGCCACTCGGCCGTCAGGTCGACGTACCACTCGTCGCGCGTCCCGCAGTCGACGTAGATCGCGCGCAGCGAGCGCAGTGCGTCCGCGTGACGCGGGACGAGCGTCGGGTAGTCCCACTCGAGCCACTGGGCCCAGAGCTCGGGGATGACCTGCGCGGTCTCGATCTCGTACGGGAGCCGGTACTCGCGCGCGTGCGAGTACGCGGCCGAGAAACCGAGCTGCAGCAGGACGTGGATGTCGTCCGGATGCGCCAAGGGAGCGGGCGAGCTCCGCAGCTCGTCGAGGAAGCGCTCGACCGAGCCGGCGTACCGGTCGCGGAGGTGGCGCACCGCGACGCGAAAGCAGGGCAGGATCGTGACCTCGAACAGCCCGCCGCCCGCGTGGCTCGCGAAGCCGGAGAAGAGATCCGGTCGAAGCATCGCCGTGAGTGCCGCGCCGTAGCCGCCGCTCGACTTGCCCGCGACGCCGCGGACGCCGTTCGTCTCGTAGCGTGCATCGACGAACGGCACGATCTCGTCGCAGAGGTACGTGTGGTAGCGACCGGTCGCCGGCGAGTCGACGAACTGCGAGCCGCCGAGCGCGGTGGCTGCGTCGACGAACACGACGCGCGCGTTGATTCGCTCACGGTCGAGGAGCTCGAGGAACGTCGGACGGAACGAGAGCCGGTTGCGCCACATCTCGAGCTCTCCGGTGTAGCCCTGCAGCATGTACACCGCCGGTCCGCCGTCGTACTCCGGCGGCGTGTAGACCCAGAGCGGCCGGACGTGCGGGTCGCCGAGCGGATTGTCGCGGAGCGCGTCGCTCTCGATCGTCAGCTCGTCCAGCACGGGCCGCAGGATACGCTCGAGCCGTGAACGTCCTCTTCGTCTGCATCGGGAACGCCGGCCGCTCGCAGATGGCGCAGGCGTTCTACGAGGCGCGCGGAGGCTCGGCGCGCTCGGCGGGGACGAGCCCGGAGAGCGCTGTC
>DASYUZ010000191.1:0-10874 GCA_036000665.1 Gaiellaceae bacterium | reverse complement strand
TCCCCCCAACCCCATGGGGGGCGCACGAAGCGCCCCAAGAGTCACGCTATCGAGGATTTCGTGTCGTGTCTGTCACGGGTCGTGACGAATGTGCAACGACTCGTCCCCGGGCGGCGGCGAAGCTGCGTGCCAAGCGGCCGGCGGCGAACGCGGCGGCGAAGAACCAGGGATCGTCGTCAGGGCCGCGGCCCATGTGCGCCAGCGGAAGGCCCGCGCAGGCCTCGCGCCAGCCCTCGACGTCGACCTCCTCGTGGGCCGAGAGCCAATCCGGGGCCTCGAGGCCCTTGGGCCACGCAAGCGCGACGTCGCCGAGACAGAGCTCGAGCACCGCGCGCGCGTGGTGAGAGACGCCGCGGTGCCGTTCGCGCTCGTCGCCCTCGGAGATGCGCACGGCGAGCACCACGCGCCCATCGAGCGCGGTCGCTGCGTTCGCGGCCTCGGCGGCCGCGACGGCGCCGTGCCCGAGGAACGACCCGGTGCCGGCGATCCCGGGGCCGACCGAGCACACGACTGCTTCCATGCCGCTCGAAACGGCCCACGCGAGCGCCGAGTGGACGTTCACGCACTCGACGTCCGCGTCGTGGCAGGCGCCGGCCGCGACGGTGACCTCGACGAGACCGCGTGCCTTCAACGCGCGCAGGGCGTCCGACAACGACACGGGCAGAGCGCCGCCCGGAACCTGGACGTAGGCGACGCGCATGCCCTCGCCGAGCCCGGCACAGACCGGCGCAACCTGGCTGTGCAGCGTGCAGCAGACGATCGGCAGCCCACGGAGGCTCTCGGCGAGCCCGCCGCTTTCCTCCGCGTGCGGCCACGCCGTCTGCAACGACGTGTACGGCAGCTTCATCACGTGCGCCGCCTGGGTCGGCGGCAGGTCGAGGCCGCGCGTCAGGTTGACGTGCAGCACGTCGAACCCGCCGGACCCGAGTCCGAGCTCGCGCGCCTGAACGTTGACCACTACCTCGTCGCCCAACGCGACCGGCCCCGTCAGCCGCGGGTAGGCGACACACGGCGCGCCGTCGACCTCCAGGCGAACGAGTCCCTCTGAACGCTCGCGAATCGCGGACACGCGGCCGCGTCTAAGCGACAGCGGCATCGATGATCCCGAGCGTCACGTCGACCATTGCGTCGAGGTCGTCGACCGCGATGTGCTCCTCGGGCGTGTGGATCTCCGCCATCCCGTTGGCGAGGTTCAGGCACTGCAGACCGCGCTCGTTGAAGACGTTGGCATCCGCGGCGCCGCCGGTCGTGTCGAAGTGCACCTCGTGCCCTGTGCGTTCGAACGCCGCGAGCGCGAGCTGCACGGGCGTGTCGTCGCGCTTGAAGCGATACGCGCGATAGTCCTCGTGCACCTCGGTCTCGACGTCGCACTCGGCGATACTCGCGGCATACGTCGCAGCCTCGAGCATCTCCTCGATGACGTCGGCGAGCTTACGGTCGTCGAGCGACCGCGCCTCGGCGACGAACGAGCACCATTCCGGGACGATGTTCCCCGCGACGCCGCCTCGGATGGTTCCCACGTTCGCCGTCGTCTCGTCGTCGATCCTCCCGAGGCGGAGGTCCGTGATCGCGCGCGCGGCGGCGGCGATCGCCGAACGCCCGTCCTCGGGCGCCATCCCCGAGTGCGCGGCCTTGCCGTGGAAGCGCACGTCGATCCTGCGCGCTGAGGGCGCGGCGAGGATCACCGTGCCGATCGGCGCGGCCATGTCGTACACGTAGCCCACCTGCGCCGCCAGGCGTGCCGCATCGAAGGCCTTCGCGCCGACGAGGCCTACCTCTTCCTTCGGCGTCAGCACGAGCTCGAGGCCTGCGTGCTGCCGGCGCTCCTCGACGACGCGGCGGATTGCCTCGATCATCGCGACGACGGCGGCCTTGTTGTCCGCGCCGAGGATCGTGCCTGACGAGTTCCGGACGATCCCGCCGTCGACCACGGGCGTGATCGAGCCTTGCGGCGGCACCGTGTCGAGGTGCGCGCAGAAGAAGAGCGGGGTGCCGGCGCCGTTCGTCGGCGGCAGGCGGCAATAGAGGTTCCCGATCGCCGAGCCGGTGCGCGGACCGGAGTCGTCCTCTTCGACCTCGAGGCCGAGCGAGCGCAGCTCGGCCGTCACCCGGTCGGCGACGTCACGCTCCTCGCCGGGCGGCGACGGGATCGCCGCCAGCTCCAGAAACAGGCTCAGCGCGCGGGACGCAAGGGGGATCTGCTCCATCGCCGCCTAGGCCACGGAGACGCCCACCCCGAGCCGCTCCTGCGAGCGGGCGAGCGCCGCGCCCACGAAGTCGCGGAAGAGCGGCGCCGGCCGCGTCGGGCGCGACTTGAATTCGGGATGGAACTGGCTGGCGACGAACCATGGGTGGTCGGGCAGCTCAACGATCTCGACGAGCCTGCCCTCCTGGAACGTCCCGGAGACGGAGAGCCCTCCCTCGACGAGCCGCGGGCGGTAGTGGTTGTTCACCTCGTAGCGGTGGCGGTGGCGCTCGTGGATCACGGGCTCGCCGTACGCCTCGCGCGCCCGGGTCCCCGCGGCAACCTCGACCGCCTGCGCGCCCAGTCGCATCGTCCCGCCGAGATCCTCGACCTCCTTCTGTTCGGGGAGCAGGTCGATCACCGGATGCGGCGTCTCCGGGTCCATCTCGGTCGAGTTCGCGCCCTCGAGGCCGAGCACGTGGCGCGCAAACTCCGAGACGGCGACGTGCATGCCCAGGCAGATGCCGAGATACGGGATCCCGCGCTCGCGCGCGACGCGGCAGGCGAGGATCTTCCCCTCCCAGCCGCGCGAGCCGAAGCCGCCGGGGACGAGCACGCCGTCGACCTCGTCGAGCGACGCGACCGCTTCCTCGTAGGACATGTTCTCGGCATCGACCCAGCGCACGTTCACGCGCACGCCGTGGTGGACGCCTGCGTGCTTGAGGGCCTCGTGCACGGAGAGGTACGCGTCGTGCAGCTTCACGTACTTGCCCACGAGCGCGATCGTCACCTCGCCCGTGCGCGACGCGATCCGATCCTCGAGCTCCAGCCATTCGCCGAGGTCGGCAGGCCGCGTCTGGAGGCCGAGCCGCTCGGCGACGAGCTGGTCGAGCCCTTCGGCCTGCAGCGCCTGCGGCACGAGGTAGACGTCGGGCACGTCCGGGTTTGCGATCACTGCGCGCGGGTCGACGTCGGCGAAGAGCGCGATCTTCTCGCGGATGTCCTCGGAGACCTTCTCGCGCGAGCGGCAGACGATCACGTCCGGGTGGATACCGATGCGCCGCAGCTCGTTCACCGAGTGCTGCGTCGGCTTCGTCTTCAGTTCCCCGGCGGCCTCGAGGAACGGCACGAGCGTCACGTGCACGTAGCAGACGTTCTCCGCGCCGGCCTCGCGGCGGAACTGGCGGATCGCCTCCAGGAAGGGGAGCGACTCGATGTCGCCGACTGTGCCGCCGATCTCGGAGATCACCACGTCGACCGGCTCGGTCTCGGTCACGCGGCGGATCCGCGCCTTGATCTCGTTCGTGATGTGCGGGATCACCTGCACGGTTGCACCGAGGAACTCGCCCTTGCGCTCCTTGCGCAGCACCGCGTCCCAGACACCGCCCGCCGTGTGTGAGGAGTTCCGCGACAGGTTCTCGTCCACGAAGCGCTCGTAATGGCCAATGTCGAGATCGGTCTCGGCGCCGTCCTCGGTCACGAACACCTCGCCGTGCTGGAACGGCGACATCGTTCCCGGATCGACGTTCAGGTACGGGTCGAACTTCTGCACTTGCACCGTGAGCCCGCGCGCCTTCAGCACCCGGCCGAGGGAGGCCGCGACGATGCCCTTGCCGAGGCCCGAGACGACGCCGCCGGTGACGAAGACGTGCTTCGTGGTCATGGACGTCTCCCGAGCGCGTCGAGCTCGCGCAAGAGCGGGGCTTGCTCGATCAGCTCGCCGAGGGAACGCCGTTCACCGAGGAGGGTGAAGCCGGCAAGGGCGCCGATCGCGACCCACCGACCTCGTTCCGTGAGACGACTCACGGACCTCAAGCCTAGCATCGCCCCCAGCGCGTTCGAGCCCCCGTCCCCGAGCATCGCCATCTCGCGAAGATCGTAGGGAAGCAGCAGGACGGCGGCGCCCAACGGCGCGTCGACGGCGGCAGCGGCGACGAGGTACGCCTTCAGCGCACGTCCGGGGCGCGTGTCGAGCTGGTTCAGGACGTTTGCGGCGAGCCCGACGAGGAGCGCGCCCGACACCTTGCGTGTCGCGAGCAGACCAACGAAGGGGATCCCCACGAGCTTCAGCACGCCCGTCGTGTGTACGGCACGCAGATGTTCCGTGAAGCCTCGCTCTTCCCCGCTCCAGAGATCGTCCGCGAGCCCGATCGCGGTCACTGCGGCCACGGCCGGGTCGCTGCGAACGCCGACGACCCATCCGACGAGCGGGAGGCGGAGCCCGCGGAAGTTGACCGCGAGCGGGCCGCACGCGAGCACGAGATCGACGAGCTGCCGCCCGCGATGCACGAAGCCGGGCACGTCGCGCCCGGTGGTCCGGTGGCTGAGCTCGAGCTCGACCTCTTCCACGCGGAGTCCCGCGCGCTCGGCGTCGATCGTCATGCGCGTCTCGGCGCCGAAGCCGGGCGCGAGTGGGAAGACGACGCGCCGCGCACGCGACGACAGCGCGCGCTGCCCCGAGAGCGGCTCGATCGCCTCGTACGCGGACAGGAACCGGATCAGCCGCTGCGCGACCCCCTTCGCGACGCCGAAGCCGCCGCCGACCCGCTGCTTGAAGATCGCGACCTTGACGTCGGCGCCTCGCGCGAGCAGCGGCCGCAAGTCGCCGCGCAGGTCGGCGTCGCAGAGGAGGAGCCGCCCGGGCGGCGCGGCGCGCTCCGCGGCCGAGAGCGCCTGGCCCTTGCCGCGACGCGGCAGGCGCAGCACCGTCGCGCCCGCGTCTTCCGCACGCTCCGCCGTCGCGTCGTGCGACCCGTCGTCGGCGACGAGCACCTCGGCCTGAGGGAACGCCTCGCGCAGCGCGCGCACGGTGTCGCCGATTGCATGCTCCTCGTCGCGCGCGGCGACGAGGATCGTCAGCGGCTCGATCAACCGGGCGGAACGACCGGCGGCACGGGCGGCACGGGTTCCTTGTCTTCCTTGATGCCGAAATGCCCCGTCTCCGCGCCCTGCAGGAGCACGGCCAGCGAGACGCGCCCGGTCTGCGTCTCGATGTCGTCGACGCTCGAGACGAAACCCGCGCTTTCGAAGGGCGGGATCGTGGTTGGGTCCTTGTCGCTCTTCTCGACGGCAACCGCAGGCACTCCGCCGGACGCGAGGCCGCGGTAGAAGCCGGCGAGGAACCGCGCCGTCGGCCCGCGTTGCGGATCGGCGCTTCGCGCGACGACGACTCCCTCGACGGGAAGCTGCATGCCGCCGACGCGCTCTTCGACGAACAGGTTTCCGAGCGAATCCCAGAGCGGCGTGTCTCCGCCGCCGACGAGCTCCGATGCGAGCATGCGGCCGATCTCCGGCAGCGACTGCGGCGCGTCCGGCACATCGCGAAGCGCGGCGCGTACCTTCACCTCTTCGATCGGGACCTTGAGCGCACGCCAACGGACGAGCCTGCCGCCCGCATCCTCGAGCGTCTGTTTGACCCTCGTCAGGATCTCACCGTCGGTGGAGCCCACGAAGACGAGCGCGACACGCTGATCCGCGAGCCGGTTACGCATCACCGCGTCGTAGGTCTCCCGCTGATAGTCCGACGCGGCCTGGAGCTCCCGGATGCGGGCCTGGTTCCGCTTGTTCGCGCGGTTGAGATCGTCGATCTGCAGCTGGAGTTTCGCTCGCTCGGTCTCCTTGATCAGGCCGCGGCCGGAGACCCCCACTCCGACGACGACTCCGATGACGAACGCGATAAAGACCGCCGCGAGGGACACGACGTGGTAACGGAGGTCGAACACGCTGCCGGAGTCTAGGCGCCGGGCTAGGAGACGAGGTCGCGGAGGTGGATGCCGATCAACTCGATCAGGTGGCGCAGCGCCGGCGAGAAGAGGATCGCCACGAGGATCGCGGCGAGCCCGGCGAGGGCAAACAGCACGAGCGGCCACAGGCCGACGCGGCGCGAGAAGAGCCGCGAGACGCCTTTCGCGTCGACGAGGATCTCACCCACCTTCAGGCGTGTCACGAACGTGGACGACATGCCTGCGCGGTCGCGTTCGAGGAACTCCGCGAGCGTGAAGTGCGTCCCGACGGCGACGATCAGCTCTGCGCCCTTCTCGTATGCGAGCAGGAGCGCGACGTCCTCGCTGATCCCGGATAGCAAGACGACCTGGTGTGCCACGCCGAGGCGCTCGCAGCGCGCGGCCCCCGGCGCCGCCCCGTCGCGGTAGCCGTGCACGAGGATCTCGGCGCCGCTCTTCAGCGCACCGTCGGAAACAGAGTCCATGTCGCCGACGATCACATCCGGCTTCAGGCCCGCCTCGAACAACGCGTCCGCGCCGCCGTCCACCGCGACGAGCACGGGCTTGTAGTCGCGGATGTACGGACGGATCATCCGCAGGTCTCGCTCCATCCCGGGCCCGCGCGCGACCACGAGCGCGTGTCGGTCTCGAAAGCGCGTACGCAGCGAAGGGAACTCGGCGCCTTCCGAGAGCAGGCGTCCCTCCTCGCGCAGGTAGCGCATCGTGTTCTCGGCGAACGCCTCGAGCGCCTCGGTCACGCGGCCGCGCTGCGCGACGAGCGCGCGGTTGAGCTCTCCCTCGTCCAGCACGCGGCCCGACGCGAGCATCGTGCCGTTGCGGAAGACGACGCCGCCGCGCACGGTCAGCGTCTCGCCGTCGGACACCTCGTCGAAGAGCCCGGCGCCGGGTGCGTCGACGAGCTTGACCCCGCCGCGCACGAGTGCCAGCGGCCCCGGGTTCGGGAAGCGCCCCGTCTGCGACTCGGAGACGTTGACCACGACGCGCACGCCCGACTCGACGAGCTCCTCGGCGGACACGCGGTCGAGGTCGCGGTGGTCGATGATCGCGATGTCACCCGAGCCGAGCCGCTGCACGAGGTGCTTCGTGCGCTTGTCGAGCCGGGCCGTGCCGGTGAACTCGATGGGAGCGCTCAATGTGATTCCGTCCTGCGGCCGGAATCACTAAGGACCGAAATGAATTCCTCTCCGCCTAGCATTCGTTGGAGCTCTTCGCGGATCTCGTCTTCCGCAAGCCGCTCGATACGCGTGTGCGTCGGGTCGCCCGGGATCTTCTCGACGCGGAAGTGCCGGTCGGCGAGCGACGCAATCTGCGGCAGGTGCGTGATCGTGATCACCTGCGCGCGCTCGGCGAGTCGGCGCAGCGTCTCGCCGACGGCGTGCGCAGTCGTGCCGCCGACCCCCGCGTCGATCTCGTCGAACACCATCGTCTCGCCGCCGCCGACGGCTGCGATCGCGAGCGCGATGCGGGAGAGCTCTCCGCCGGACGCGGTCTCGGCGACGGGCGCGAACGGAAGGCCGGGGTTCGGGCGGATCAGGAAGCGCACGTCGTCTCGTCCTGACGAGCCGGGTTCGCGTTCCCGCAGCTCGGCGATGAACTCGCCTTCGCCGAACCCGACGCTCTCGAGCTCGTGCGCGACGGCCTGCGCGAAGGGCGCGACGGCTTCGCGGCGCGCGTCGGAGAGCTCGTCGATCAGCGTTCGCGCCTTGCGCTCCGCTGCCGCGAGGGCTTCGGACGCCGCGTCGACGGGATCGGCGCCGTCCGCGAGCGCGTCGAGCTCCTCGCGTGCGTGTGCGGCCCGCGCGAGCAGCTCCTCGAAGGTCGCCGCGCGAAAGCGCCGCTTCGCCTCGGCGATCCGCGCAAGCTCGGCCTCCACCTGCTCCAAGCGATCCGGCTCGGCCTCCAGGCTCGTCAGGAACGACCGGAGCTCCGTGACGGTCTCGCGCAGCCGGAGCTCGGCGTCGCGAAGATCCCCCGCCGCGGCCTGCAGCTCGGGTGCTAGTTCTTCGAGTGGTGCGAGCGCGCGCTCGGCGGCCGCAGCGAGCTCCGCCGCGCCCGCTCCGTCCTCGGGCGCGAGCGCCTGCACGGATGCGCCGACGCCGCCTGCGAGCTCGGTGACGTGCCGGAGGCGCTCGCGCTCCGCGCGCAGGCGCTCCTCGTCGTCGGGCTCGAGATGCCCGGCATCCTCGACGAGCGCGCGGAGCTCGGCCACCCTCGCTTCGTGCTGCTCGGCACCCTGCTGCAGCTCCTCGAGCCGCCGGCGAGCCGCGAGGAGCTCGCGCCAGGCTCGTCGCAGTTCGGCGCGGCGGCCCAGCTGCTCGTCGCCCACGAAGGAGTCGAGCACGTCGAGCTGGTACGAGGCCCGGGCGAGCCGGCGCTGCTCGAACTGGCCGGACATCGCGACCAGGCGTTCGCTGACCGCGGCGACGTCTTCGCGCGCGACGCTCCTGCCCCACGCGTATGCGCGCGTGCGGCCGTCGGCGAACACGCGCCGCGCGAGCACGAGCCCTTCCTCATCCTCAGGGCGCAGCTCGGCGAGCGGCTCGAAGCCCTCCTCGTCGAGTAGGCCGTCGGGAAGCTCGAGCTCGGCCTCGACGTACGCCTCGTCGCCGTCCGGGCCGACGGCGGCAACGTCGCCCTTGGCGCCGAGCAGCAGGCCGACCGCCTGGCTCAGAATCGTCTTGCCCGCGCCCGTCTCGCCGGTGATCGCGTTCAGACCGGGCGCAAAGTCGAGTTCCGCAGCCCTGATCAGGACGAGATTCTCGATCCGCAGCCTACGAAGCAAAGGTCCGGTGGTAGCGGGTGAAGAACGTGATCCCAGGGAGGGTCGCGAGCAGCGTGCGGTCGGGGCCGAGCCGGGCCGTGAGGTGCTCGCCCGTGCGGAGCTCTGCGAACGCGTGCCCGTCCGCGAGCACGGTCACGTTCACATCGGGCGTTCTGTTCTCGACGACGAGCTCGGAGGAGCGCGGCACCACGAGCGGCCGCGCGTGCAGCGAATGCGGGGCGATGAACGTGATCGCCATCGCGTCGAGTCCCCAGACGAGCACGGGGCCGCCGTTGGAGAGGTTGTACGCCGTCGAGCCGGACGGCGTGCACGCGATCACGCCGTCGCAGGCGAGCTGCCCGAGGTCCTCGCCGCCGACCGACCAGCCGAGCTCGATCATGCGGCCAAGCGTCGAGCTCGTCGAGACGACGTCGTTCACGGCAGTCACGTGCTCGCCCCCGGCCTCGCCCTCGAGCGTCGACAGCTCGACGACCTCGTATTCGCCCGCAAAGGCGCGGGTGAGGCCGCTTTCCAGCTCGCTCGCGTCGAGGGCGGTCAGGAAGCCGACGCGCCCGAAGTTGACGCCGAGCACCGGCACGCGCGTGGCGAGCCACTTCTTGAGCCCGCGCAGCATCGTGCCGTCGCCCCCGAGCACGACCGCGAGATCGGGGTCCTCGCCGTCTTCGACGATCTCGACGCCGGCGACGCGCGCGACCTCCTCGACGCGCCGCAGCGCGTCGCCGATCTGCTCCGGCTTGCCGTGCGTGAGCACGGCGACCCGGCTAACCCGCGGCATCCGCGATCCAGGCGTCGAGCTCGGCCGGGAGCTCGGGTCGCTGACGGTGGGCGATGTGGAGGAAGAGCTCACGGTTTCCCTTCGGGCCGGGGAGGCCTGAGTCTACGACCGCGAGCGCCTGCCCTCCCCAGTCCAGCGCAGCCTCCGCGACCTCGCGGACGACCCGGCGCCGCACCTCCGGGTCGCGCACGACGCCGCCCTTCCCCACGTCCGCGCGACCGGCCTCGAATTGCGGCTTGACGAGCACGAGCGCCTCCCAGCCGGGCTTCGCGAGCGCGAGCGCCGGCGGGAGCGCCGTCCGCACCGAGATGAACGAGACGTCGCACACGACGAGGTCGGGCGCGAACGGCAGCTCGCGGACGTCGCGCACGTTCGTCCGCTCGAGCACGGTCACGCGCGGGTCGTCCCGCAGGCGCGGGTGCAGCTGCCCGTAGCCGACGTCGAGGGCGATCACGCGCGCCGCGCCGCGCTGGAGCAGGACGTCGGTGAAACCGCCGGTCGATGCGCCGACGTCGAGCGCGTCGCGCCCGCGTACGTCCACTCCGAGGGCGTCGAGCGCGTTCGCGAGCTTGTCGCCGCCCCGCGAGACGAACCGCGGCGGACGCTCGAGCTCGAGCTCCGCGTGTTCGTCGACCTGTGTCCCGGGCTTGTCGTATCCGTGCACGAGGCCGGCCATGACGAGCGCCTGCGCCTGCGAACGCGACTCGGCAAGCCCGCGCTCGACGAGCAGGACGTCGAGCCGCTTCTTCACGCGCAGAAGCGTAGTTCGCACGCCGGGGCGCGCCATCGGCCCAACGGCCGACGGCGGAAACGGGCACGCCGGCAAAGCCGGCATGCCCTCTCATCCGGCATCGCAAGCGATGCCTTGGCGGCCCGTTCGGACGCGTCTAGTCGAGCGCCTCGAGGAACCCTTCGCCCTGCGGAGAGAGCCGCCAGCCGGCGGCCTCGTGCACGACGAGCCAGCCCTCGTGCGCGCGCAGCCAGCGGGCGATCGCCGCGAGCGGAGCCAGCCCCCGGAGCCGCCGTTGCAGGTCCTCGGCCGTGGCGAGCGGGCGCGCGTCGAGCTCGAGCAGGAGCGCCTGGTCGATCGCGATCATGTTCCGAGGATGCGGATCGCGCCGGACAGAACGGCGGGCGTACTGCACGGAAAATCGCAGCCCGGGCGCCGGATCGCCGCCGCCTGCTCTAACGGGCCGGGAGGCGCAGGAGGAGCAGTTCCGGATTCTTCTCGGTCGTCTCGCTGCCGCCCGCAGCGAACAGAGCCTCGTCGTATCTGGCCTACGCGGCGTCGGTAAAACGGTCCTGCTCGGCGACTTCAACCGGATCGCCATCGCAGAGGGGTGGATCTCGCCGGACCCACTCGAGATCCGGCCGGAGACCGAGTTCCGG
>DASYUZ010000190.1:0-11224 GCA_036000665.1 Gaiellaceae bacterium | reverse complement strand
GCCGTAGTAACTTCGCCGAACGGTGTTCGATCATGTCGAATGTCGTTCCCAGGCGAGAGTCGCCTCGGAATCCGCGGAACGGCCCGCGGCGCCTCCCGGCTCCGGGCCGGAAGGAGGCTAGGAATGGCTGAGCACACGATTTCGCAGCGGCTGGGGGCCGAGTTCATCGGCACCGGGCTGCTGACCTTCGTCGGCGCCGGCTCGGTCCCGGCGATCCTGCTGCTGGAAAGTGGGACCAAGGCGCCGTTCTCCGGGGCCGACCTCGGGTTCATCGCGGTCGCCTTCGGCCTGATCGTGACCGCGATGGTCTACACGATCGGAAAAGTGTCGGGCTGCCACATCAACCCAGCCGTGACGTTCGCGCTCGCGGCGACGAAGCGGTTCCCCTGGCGCGAGCTGCCGCAGTACTGGGCCGCGCAGGTTGCCGGCGCGATCGCCGGTGCGCTCGCGATGTGGGCCTCGTTCGGCGGGCGCGCGTTCGACCTCGGCGCCGGGTTCGGCGTCGTCGACTTCAACCACGATGTGACCGCCTGGGGCTCGGCGATGTTCATCGAGGCGCTCGGTACCGGGATCCTGATGTTCACGATCCTCGGGATCGTCGACACGCGCTCGCCCGAAGGGTGGGCGGGCCTCGTGATTGGCCTCGTCGTCGTCGCGATCATCATCACCGTCGGTCCGATCACGAACGCGTCGATCAACCCGGCGCGCGCGCTCGGGCCGCTCCTGGTCTCCGACCTGAACGGTTCGTTCCACAACTGGACCGAGCAGCTGTTCGCGTACATCCCGGCGAACCTGGCCGGCGCGACGATCGCAGCGTTCGCGTACGACTGGATCGCGAAGCCGCGCCTCGTCGAGCGTCCGATCAAGGCCGCCGTCACCGAGCCGGACCGCGCAGCCGCGGTCTCCTCGTAGAAAGGAGGCACGATGAGCGTCACCGAAACTGCGACCGGGATGAAGAAGTTCATCAACGAGCCCGAGGACGTCGTCAAGGAGTCATTGCAAGGCCTCGGCGCTGCACATCCCGATCTCGTCCGGATCGACCTCAAGAACCAGATCGTCGTCCGCAAGGACGCGCCCGTGGCCGGCAAGGTCGGCCTCGTGTCGGGAGGCGGCTCCGGGCACGAGCCGATGCACGGGGGCTTTGTCGGGAAGGGCATGCTTGACGCCGCCTGTCCCGGCGAGGTCTTCACGTCACCCGTGCCCGATCAGATGCTCGCCGCGACGAAGGCGGTCGACGGCGGCGCGGGCGTCGTCCACATCGTCAAGAACTACACCGGCGACGTCATGAACTTCCGCCTCGCCGCCGAGTTGGCGGAGGACGAGGACATCCGCGTCGAGTCGGTGCTGACGAACGACGACGTCGCGGTCGAGGACAGCCTCTGGACCGCCGGGCGCCGCGGAGTCGGCGTGACGGTGCTCACCGAGAAGATCGCCGGCGCCAAGGCCGAAGCCGGGGGCTCGCTCGAGGAAGTCGCGGGGATCGCCCGCAAGGTCAACGCGCAGGGGCGAAGCTTCGGAGTCGCGCTCACATCGTGCGTCACGCCCGCCGCGGGAGCGCCCACGTTCGAGCTCGGCGCAGACGAGATGGAGTTCGGCGTCGGCATCCACGGCGAGCCGGGCAGACGGCGCGAGAAGATCGCCCCCGTCGCAGAGATCGTGGAGCAGATGTCCGAGGCGATCCTCAGCGATCTCGATCCGAGGCGCGGTTCCAACCTGCTCGCGTTCGTGAACGGGCTCGGCGGAACGCCGCTGATCGAGCTGTACGTGATCTACAACGAGCTGACGAAGCAACTCGAGCGGCGCGGCCTGACCGCGACCCGCAGCCTCGTCGGCAACTACATCACCTCCCTCGACATGGCAGGTGCGTCGATCACGCTGCTCACGCTGGACGACGAGCTGACGGCGCTGTGGGATGCTCCTGTGCAGACTCCGGCGCTCCGCTGGGGGACGTGAACCTGATGCAAGGAGGGAAGGGCGTGAACGCGGAGACGGTCCAGCGCTGGCTCAGGGCAGCCGCGGCATTGCTGCACGAGCAGCGCGACTACCTGACCCAGCTGGACGCCGCGATCGGCGACGCCGATCACGGTACGAACATGGACCGCGGCTTCACCGCCGTGCTGGAGAAGCTCGAGGAGCTGAACGGCACGACACCCCCCGGCCGCGTACTGACGACGGCCGGCGCCACGCTCATCTCGAAGGTCGGAGGCGCGAGCGGCCCGCTGTGGGGAACAGCCCTGCGGCGGGCCGGGCGCGCCCTCGGCGACTCCGAAGACTTCGGCCCCTCCGAGCTGGTGGACGCGCTCGACGCCGCGCTGGTCGGCGTTGTCGAGCTCGGCGCCGCCGAGGAGGGGGACAAGACCATGGTCGACGCGCTGGCTCCTGCCTTGCGTGCGCTGCGCGAGGGGCTCGACGGGGGCGCGTCGCTACAAGACGCGCTGGCGGCGGCGAGCAGCGCGAGCGAGGACGGTATGAAGGCGACGGTCCCGATGCAGGCGTCGAAGGGACGTGCGTCGTACCTCGGCGAGCGGAGCATCGGCCACCAGGATCCGGGCGCGACCTCGACTGCGCTGATCATTGCCGCGCTAGCCAGGGCCGTAGACGAGGAGACATGAGCGAGCGCCGCCTGCGCGGTCTCGGCGCTTCGGCCGGCATCGCGGCGGGGCCCGCGGCGGTCGTCCGCGAGGCGGGATACGAGTCGGTGGGCGGCGGGCCCGACGAGGAGCGCCGAGCGCTCGCTGCGCTTGCCGATGTCGCCGCGGACCTCGGCGCTGCTGCGGACCGCCTGCGCGAGCGCGGCTTCGAGGAGGAGGCGAAGATTCTCGAGGCGAATCGGCTGATGGCGGAGGATCCGTCGCTGACCGCAGCGGTGTTGGAGCGAGCCTCCGCGGTCGGTGCCGTAGCCGCCGTCCGCGCGGCCTGCGAGCACCACGCCGAGCTTCTCGAGGCTCTCACCGACTCCGTGCTCGCCGCGCGCGCGGCGGATGTTCGTCAACTCGGATTGCGCGCCGAACGTGTTCTCACGGGGGCACGGGCACCTGCGGACGTGGCGACCGGTTGCGTCCTGGTTGCCCGAGAGCTCGGCCCTGCCGACGTGGCCGAGCTTCCGCTCGGCATCGGGGGGATTGCGCTTGCGGCAGGCGCCGCGACCTCGCACGCAGCGATCGTTGCGCGCTCGCTGGGCGTACCGATGGCGGTCGCGCTGGGAGACGAGCTACTCGCGGTTGCAGACGGCGCGTTCGTCGTCCTCGACGGAGACACCGGCGTGCTGACACTCGAACCCGATCTGAACACGATCGCGCGCGTGGGCGCGGCGTCGGAGCGTGCACTGCGGCAACGCGGTCGGCAGGCAGCGGCGCGCGCGCTCCCCGCAGCGACGATCGACGGCCGCCCGGTCCGACTGCTTGCGAACGCGAGCAGCCCGGCCGAGGTACGCGTCGCCCTCGACGCCGCGGCCGAGGGCATCGGGCTCGTTCGGACCGAGCTTGCATTCCTGGAGGCCGCCGCCTGGCCGAACGAGGCCGAGCACGAAGCCGCGCTGACGCCCGTGCTCAGCCTGCTCGATGGCCGGATCGCCACGGTGCGAACGCTCGACTTCGGCGCGGACAAGACGCCGCCCTTCCTCTCCGGCATCGACACCCGCGGCCTCGCGCTCATGCTGGAACACGAGGGCGCACTCTCCGACCAGCTGCGCGCCATCGTGCGCGCGGGCGCGGGAACACAACTGCGCGTGCTGCTTCCGCTCGTCGAGGAGGCCGCGCAGCTACGCCGCGTTCGCGCGTTGCTGCAGGACGCGCTCGAGGCCGCCGGCTGGCGAGGTGCGCCGCCCGCGCTGGGCGCGATGATCGAGACGCCTCAGGCCGCCGCGCGTGCGACAGAGATCGCGCTCGAGGCCGACTTCCTCTCGGTCGGTACGAACGACCTCGTGCAGTACACGCTCGGGCTGGATCGCGAGCTCCCGCTGGCGACGGCGCGGGCGGCGGCCGATCCGGCCGTTCTCGCCCACATCTCTGCGACTGTGGTCGCCGCACGTCGTGTCGGAATCCCGATCGAGGTCTGCGGCGAGGCGGCCGCAGAGCCTCCGGTGGCCGCACTGCTGATCGGGTTCGGTGTCGACGAACTGAGCGTCGCGCCCGCCCGCGTGGACGAGATCCGCGTGGTCGTCCAAAGGCTCTCCGCGGAGGCGGCCGCACAGGCGGCCGGGCTCGCGCTCTCGGCAGGCTCCGCAGCAGAGGCCCTTGCTCTGGGTGAGGCGCTACTCGACGAGCGCGACGACGAGCGCGGTCAGGTCGCGCACGGCGGCGGCGGCGTCTTCGCCTGAGGCGGAGATGACGAGCTCGGTGCCGCCGGTGGCGCCGAGCCCGAGTACCTCGAGGATGCTCTTCGCGTTGGCCTGCTTTCCGTTCGCCGCGACGTTGACGTCCGCAGTGAAGAGCGCGGCCTCGCGCACGAACAACCCCGCGGGCCGCGCGTGCAGCGCGACGTCGCTGGGTAGCGCAACGCGCGCCTGCTCAGAGCTTTGCAACACCTCTCGCCTCCTCTGCTGCTCGTGCGACCTCGGCGGCCGTCGCTCCGGTCGACGCCGTCACGGCCGCCGCAACGGTCCCCTCCACGAACGGCGCGTCGGCGACCTGCAGTCGATGGAGCTCCTCGTCCTCCAGCTGCCCGAGCGCGGCCTTGACGGAGAGGACGGAGCTACCGAGATCCATGAGCACGACCGCGCCGCTTCCGCGGGCCCCACGCCGCAGGGCGTCGAGCACGCGCGCGCCGTCGGTGCCGAGGGAACCATCCGGACCGCCTGCTGCGGCGATGATCTCCACGTCGGGGCCGGCGACCTGGCGGGCGAGGTCCATGAGGCCGCTCGCGAGCGCCTCGCTGTGCGACACGAGGATGATTCCGACGTACCCGTTCGCAGTCTCGCCGCGCACCCGTCTATTCTACAATGTCGAACAGCATTCGACAATGAGGGATAGATGATTCAGTCGGTCGACCGCGCGGTTCGCATTCTGAAGGCGCTGGCGGCCGGCCCCGGGCGCCTCGGCGTGAGCGAGCTCTCGGCCCGGCTCGGTCTCGCCAAGGGCACGGTCCACGGCCTGCTGCGCACGCTGCAGGAGCACGGCCTTGTCGAGCAGCACCCGGACAGCGACAAGTACCAGCTCGGCCCGCAGCTCCTCCAGCTGAGCAACCGCTACCTCGACCTGAACGAGCTGCGCTCGCGCGCGCTCGCGTGGTCGGAGCTGCTGGCGGGGCGCGCCGAGGAGGCAGTCCGAGTCGGCGCGCTCAACGGCCCCGGGATGCTGATCGTGCACCACGTCTTCAGGCCCGACACAAGCCTCCAGATCCTCGAGGTCGGCGAGGTGCTGCCGCTGCACGCGACCGCGCTCGGGAAGGCCGTGCTCGCGTATCTCGACGACGAGGTTCGCATCGATCTGCTCGGCGACGAGCTGCCGAAGCTGACCGGCCACACGCTCGCAACGCCGCACGCCCTTCAGCGCGAGCTCGACACGATCCGCGAGCGGGGGTACGCGCTCGAGCGCGAGGAAGCGGTGCTCGGCGAGGCCGGCGTGGCGGCGCCGATCTTCGACCGCGGCGCACAGGCCATCGGCGCCGTCGGCGTCGCGGGGCCGCGCGAGCGGCTCCTCAGGCGCGGGCGTGAGGCGTCGGTCGCAGCGGCCGTGATCGAGGCAGCGCGCGGCATCTCGCGCGACCTCGGCGCGCCTCGCTGGCCCAGCTAGCCGCGCTCGACCGGCAGCCCGAGCGTCTCCCACTGGCTCCACGAGCCGGGGTAAAGCCGCGCGTCGAGGCCGGCGAGCCAGAGCCGGTGCACGGTGACGCTCGACGTCACGCCGGACCCACAGTAGGCGGCGAGCTCGCCGCCCGGCAGCGGCGGCAGCGGCTCGTCCCAGGGCGCGTTCACCGCGCCCGGAATCCGTCCCGGCACCTTGTCGATCGGGTTCTCCTCGCCGCGCCAGCGCGCCGGCACGCGCGCGTCGATCACGACGAGCTCGTCGCGCCGTGCCAGTAGCTCGTCTGCCTCGATCGTGTCGCCGGTGCGCTCGCGCGGGACGAACTCGGCGCGCTCGATCTCCTCCTCGCCCGCGCGCAGCTCCCCGCCCCAGCTCTCGATCCCTCCGAGCAAGACCGCGCAGGCGTCGTGTCCGAAGTGGCGCAGCAACCACCAGAGACGCTCGGCTCCGCCCATGTTCCCGTACGCGACGACGAAGACGCCGCTCCCGATTCCGGCCCGCGATGCCGCTCGCGTGAAGCACTCTCCGTCTGGCAGGGGATGCCGGCCCTGACCCTGCAACGAGAGGTCGGAGAGGTCCTCGTCGACGTCGAGGAACGAGGCGCCGGGAACGTGCCCGGCGGCGTAGAGCTCGCGTCCCCGCTCCGGGTTGCCGAGCTCCCAGCGGCAATCCACGAGCTGGTACCGCACGCGGGCGAGCGTACTCGACGCTCAGTGCACGACGAGGACGTCGCATGCGGCGTGACGCGCGAGCCGCGCGCTCAGGGAGCGGCGGAGCAAGTGGCGGCGCCCGTCGGAGCCCACGACGAGCAGCCGTGCGCCCGTGGCCCGGGCCGCGGCGAGGATCTCCGCCGCAGGCTCGCCGGCGACGGCGACGGGCCTCACCGCGACGCCGCGGCGAGCGAGGATCGCCTCGGCCTCGCGCAGCAACCGGCGCTGCTTCGTGCGCTGCGCGTCGCTGACCGTCTCGAGCCGTGAGCTCACCGATTGCTCGGGGATGACGTTCACGACGAAGACGTGCGAGCCGGGCTCTGTGAACGCGGCCGCGTGGTCGAGCGCGCGGCGCGCGCTTGCCGATCCGTCATAGGCGACCAGGATGAGTCCGTCGCTTCTCATGGCAGGTGGTACGGGACGCTGGTCAAAAGGACGTTGCGCTCGAACAGCAGCAAGCGCTTGATGTACACCGCGCGCTGGTTGTGCAGGACCTTCTCCCAACCGGGCACGATCAGCTCGGGCATGACCACGGAGACCGCCGTCTCCTCGTCCGCCGTGAGGCCCCGGAGATAGCGGCGGAGCGGATCCCCCATGTCGCGATAGGGCGCTTCGACGACGTCCAGCCCGACTCCGAGATCCTCGCGTTCCCACTCGCGTCGCATGGTTCGCGCTTCGTCGCCGTCGAACGCGAAGAACACGCCGCGCGCGTCGTCGAGCCCGAGAGCGCCGGCATAGTTGAGCGCGCGTAAGGACGCGGCGTGGATCCCGGACACGAGCACCCGCCCCACAATCTGCTTCGGCCCAGGCGCCCATGCGCCCTCGAGGACCGGAACGTCGGTGACGACGATCCCCGGTTCCGTCAGCAGGCGCAGCTTGAGCGAGAAGGTCGCCCGGCGACGGAGCACCGCGTCCGCGAGCGAAGGTCGATGGAAGAGCTCCGGAATGACGACGGTTACGAACGTCGACTCCCCGCGTGGGAGCGCCCAGACGTAGTCGAGAACAGCGTCGATGAGACCCTCTTCGCCGCTGAGCGTCTCGATCCGGACGCCGCCGCCGCTGAAGTCCCACCAGCGCCCGCGTGGATCCACACGCCCGGAATCGCGCACGTGGATCGCGTGGAAGCTCGTGCCTGCGATCCGGCGCGCGTACCGGGCCGCCTCGCGCGTCGCGTCGTTCAACGCCTCGACGTAGACGACGACCGTGTTCGTCGGCGCGGGCGCGGCACGGACGGCTCCGGCTCCCGCGCGCAGGCGGCGCGTGACGACGCGGTAGTGGCGGTTGACGACGAGGAACGCAAAGACCAGGACTGGGATCGTGACGATGACGAGCCAGGCCCCCTGGGTGAACTTCGCCTGGATCACGAGCAGCGTGACGACACCCGTCGCGGTCGCGCCGAGGCCGTTGACGAACGCGGCGCGCCGCCAGCCGTTGGGGCGCAGCCGCGACCACCGCCGAACCATGCCCGCCTGGGAGAGAGTGAACGCCGTGAAGACGCCGACGACATAGAGGTGGATCAGCGCGATCACGTCGGCGTGAAAGATCCAGATCAGCAGTGACGCGATTCCCGCCAGGATCAGGATCCCGTTCGAGAGCACGAGCCGGTCGCCGAGATTCACGAACTGGCGCGGGAAGAACCGGTCGCGCGCGAGCACGGCCGCGAGACGCGGGAACCCCTGGTACGACGTGTTCGCCGCGAGCACAAGGATGCCGAGCGTCAACGCCTGGACCGCGTAGTAGAGGACGGACGTAGGCGAGGAACTCGGAAAGACCGCGCGGGCGAGTTCCGACACCACGGAGACGCTCCCGCTCGGCCGGGCGTCAAGCGCGACGGCGAGATACGAGACGCCGACGAAGAGCGTGATCGCGATCGCGCCCATCGCTGCGAGGGTCGTGGCGGCGTTCTTCGCCTGTGGTCTGCGGAACGCGTTGACGCCGTTCGAGATCGCCTCCACGCCCGTGAGCGCGGCGGCTCCCGACGCGAATGCCTGGAGGACGACGAAGGCCCCGACGGCGCCCACTCCTGCGGGTAGCGGATCCGGTACGGAGGCGACCGGACACCCGCTGAGCGCGCATTTGGCGACACCGGTGCCGACGAGCGCGTACATCGCGACGACGAAGGCGTAGGTGGGGAGCGCGAAGAGCACGCCGGCCTCCCGGACGCCGCGCAAGTTCACGACCGTGAGCAGCGCGACGAAGCCGAGCGACAACGTGACGCGGTGCTGCTCGAGCGCGGGCGCGGCAGACGTCAGCGCGAGAACGCCCGCCGCGACGGAAACCGCGACGGTGAGGACGTAGTCGACGAGCAGCGCCGCGGCGGCGACGAGGCTCGGCAGCCTGCCGAGGTTGTCCCGTGCCACCACATACGCGCCGCCGCTTGTCTCGTACGCCCGAACCGTCTGCCGGTAGGAGACGACGACGATCGCCAGCAGCACGGCGATTGCGATGGAGATCGGCAGGACGAGGTGTGCGGAGGCGGCCGACGCGGCGACCAGAACGACGAGGGCCGCCTCCGTTGCATACGCGACCGAAGACAGCGGATCGGACGCGAAGATCGGCAGCGCCAGCGTCTTGGAGAGCAGCGTCTCCTCGAGCTGATCCGTCGCCCGCGGCGGTCCGATCAGGGCACGCTTGAGACCTACGGCTGTGCTGGGCGCCACCTTCCCACGCTAGGCCTGCGCGGCTCAGGCCAAGCTCAAAGAGCGAGGAACCGGCCTCAAGACTTCCTCAAGGATGGATCGACGAGGCGATACCCCGCGCCGGGCTCGGTGAGGAGGTAGCGGGGGCGCGTGGGATCGCGCTCGATCTTCCGCCGCAGCTGCGAGATGTAGACGTGCAGGTAGTGCGATTCGTCTCCGTACGCCGGCCCCCAGACCTCGCGCAGGATCATGCGGTGCGTGAGGAGCTTGCCCTCGTTGCGGGCGAAGAGGCGGAGCAGCTCGAATTCGTTCGGCGTCAGCGCAACCGCGCGCCCTGCGAGCGCGACGGATCGCTTCTCGAGGTCGACCTCCAGCTCGCCGATCGTGATCACGGGCTCGGTCGCGGGCAGCGCGCGGCGAAGCGCGGCGCGGAGGCGCGCCAGCAGCTCATCCATGCCGAACGGCTTCGTGACGTAGTCGTCGGCGCCCGCGTCGAGCGCCGCGACTTTCTCTTGCTCGTCTTCGACGACCGAGAGCACGATGATCGGTGCCGAGCTCCAGCGCCGGAGCTCGCGACTCACGTCCACTCCGCTGCCGTCGGGAAGGACGAGGTCGAGGATGACGGCTTCCGGCCTGCGCGCGGCCGCCGCAGCGAGCGCGCGCTCGGCGGTGTCCGCGGTGTCCACCTCGTAGCCCGCCGCCCGAAGCGTCGTGCGCAAAGCGCGCAGGATCTGCGGCTCGTCGTCGACGACGAGCACACGGGTGCCGCTCACGCTTCCACCCGCGCCGCCATCTCGGCGGCGGGCACCGCGAGGACGAAGACCGATCCGTGCGGCGCTCCGATCTCTGCCCAGACATGCGCGCCGTTGGCTTCGGCGAAGCCGCGCGCGATCGCCAGGCCGAGGCCGGTGCCGCGGCTCGGCCCGTCGCGTTCTTCCCGCTCGAACGGCTCGAAAATCCGCTCGACGTCGGCGCGGTCGACGCCCGGCCCGCGGTCGATGATGCGCACGACAACATCAGTCCCCTCGCGGCGGCAATCGAGCCGGACCGGGTCGCTCGGCGAAGAGAACTTCAGCGCGTTCTCGATCAGGTTGACGAGCACGCGCTCCAGCTGGTTGCCGTCGACGCGAATCAGCGGGACCTCGTGCGCGACGGCAACCTCGACGCGGTCGGCGCTCGGTCCGAGATCGTCCAGTGCGCGCCCCACCAGGTCCTCGATCGTCCAGAGCGCCGGATGGGGAGTTGCCGCCCCGACCTCGAGTCGTGAGAGGTCGAGAAGGTTGCCCACGAGCCGCTCGAGCCGCCGCGTCTCCAGACCGATCGTCGCAAGCAGCTCGATGCGGTCCTCGGCGGTGAGCTCGAAGGAGTCGCTCTCGATCCCGTCGATCGCAGCCCGGATCGCGGTCAGCGGCGAGCGCAGGTCGTGGCTCACCGCGCGCAGGATTGTCGTCTTGATCGCGTCGCTGCGCCTGAGCGCCTCGGTCTCGAGCGCGCGCCGCCCCAGCCGCTCCGCCTCAGCAGCGCGGCGCCGAGCTCGAGCCGCGAGCTCACTTACGAGCACGGCCGTCACGAGGTACACCGCCAGCGCGAACCAGTTTTCGCCGTCGGCGAGCCTGAACGTGTGCACGGGCGGCAGGAAGAAGAAGTTGAAGGCGAGCATGCTCGCGATCGAGACCGCGACCGCGAACACGAGCCCGAAGAAGACGGCGACCGCCAGCACCGCGGGCAGGTAGAGGACGCCGAGGCTGAGGACGGGGACGTAGTCGCGCACCGCGAAGATCGTCGCCGTGACGATCCCAACCGCAGCGACGCTGAAGCAGGCTCCGTAGATCGACTGCTTTGAGACACGCATTGGCCTAGGCAGAGGATAGGTCGGCGCCGTGCGTCTGACTCAGCAGCGAGCGTGATCCGCGGTCCAGCGGCCGATGCGGATGTCCACGAACTCGGCCGGGCGTAGCGGCGCCACGCCGACGACGCAGACGAGGCGTCCGTCGTCGAGGTCGTCCTGCGTCATCGTCGTGCGGTCGCACCTGACGAAGAACGCCTCCTCCGGCGTGTCGCCGGCGAGGGCGCCCTCGCGGAACTCCGCCAGGAGGAAGTCCGAGATCGCGGCCCGCACGCTCGCCCAGAG
>DASYUZ010000189.1:0-8041 GCA_036000665.1 Gaiellaceae bacterium | reverse complement strand
AACGCGGTCGAGTACTTCGTCTCCTACTACGACTACTACCAGCCCGAGGCGTACGTGCCGCAGGCCGACCTCTACATCGAGAAGGACTCCTCGCAGAACGACGACATCGCGCGGCTGCGGCTCGCGGCGACGTCCGCGCTCTTCACGCGCCGCGACGTGATTGTCGTCGCGTCGGTCTCGTGCATCTACGGGCTCGGCTCGCCGGAGGAGTGGCGCGAGCGTGTGCTGATCCTCGAGCTGGGGGAGGAGCACGACCGCGACCTCGTCCTGCGCAAGCTGATCGACAGCCAGTACTCGCGCAACGACGCCGTGCTCGGACGCGGTCGCTTCCGGGTCAAGGGCGACGTGCTCGAGGTGCAGCCCGCGAACCAGGAGACGGCCTACAGGGTCTCGTTCTTCGGCGACGAGGTCGAGGCGATCACGCACTTCGACCCGCTGACGGGCGAGGTGCTTGCGCGGATGGACAACATCGCGATCTGGCCGGCGACCGAGTACGTCACGTCGAAGCCGACGATCGACCGCGCAGTGGTCGAGATCAGGCACGAGCTGAACGAGCGCCTGAAGGAGCTCGAAGCGGAAGGGAAGATGCTCGAGGCGCACCGGCTGCGGCAGCGCACCGAGTACGACCTCGAGATGATGAAAGAGCTCGGGTTCTGCTCCGGGATCGAGAACTACTCGCGCATCCTGGAGGGCCGCGGGCCGGGGACGCACCCGTTCACGCTGCTCGACTACTTCCCGTCGGACTTCCTCGTCTTCGTCGACGAGTCGCACCAGACGATCCCGCAGCTCGGCGGGATGCACGAGGGCGACCGCTCGCGCAAGCAGACGCTCGTCGACTACGGCTTCCGGCTCCCGTCGGCGCTCGACAACCGTCCGCTCCGCTTCGACGAGTTTCTCGAGAAGGTGCCGCAGCTGGTGTTCGTGTCCGCAACGCCCGGGCCGTTCGAGCTGCGCAACTCGACGCGGGTCGCCGAGCAGCTGATCCGGCCGACGGGGATCGTCGACCCCGACGTCGAGCTGCGCGCGACGAAGAACCAGATCGACGACCTGCTGAACGAGATCCGCCGCCGCGAGCAGGCCGGCGAGCGCGTGCTCGTCACGACGCTGACGAAGAAGATGGCCGAGGACCTGACCGACTATCTGCTCGAGTCGGGGATCAAGGCGCGCTACCTGCACTCCGAGATCGACACGCTCGAGCGGATCCAGATCATCCGCGAGCTGCGGCTCGGCGAGTACGACGTGCTCGTCGGCGTGAACCTGCTCCGCGAAGGGCTCGACCTGCCCGAGGTGTCGCTGGTGGCGGTGCTCGACGCCGACAAGGAAGGCTTCCTCCGCGGCCGCACGTCGCTGATCCAGACGATCGGCCGCGCGGCGCGCAACGTGAACGGCAAGGTGCTGCTCTACGCGGACAAGGTCACGCAGGCGATCGAGGAGGCGATGTCCGAGACGGATCGCCGCCGTTCGGTCCAGCTCGCGTACAACGAGGAGCACGGGATCACGGCGGAGTCGATCGTCAAGGGCGTCTCCGACATCGCCGAGTTCCTCTCGCTCGAGGCGCCGACGGTCCCGGGCCGCCGCCGCCGCGGCCAGAAGAAGGTCGAGGGGATGTCGCGCGAGGAGCTCGAGAAGCTCGTGATCACGCTCGAAGAGGAGATGTTCGCCGCGGCCGAGGAGCTGCGCTTCGAGTACGCGGCGAAGCTGCGCGACGAGATCAAGGAGCTCCGCCGCGAGCTCCTGGCCGCAACGGCCACGGCCTAGAGCGGTATCGTCGCCTGATGGGACTGCTGACGCTGATCGTCGTCCTTGCGCTCTGGGGCCTCATCGTCGGAGCGCTCGCGCGGTGGGCGGTCCCCGGCCCCGACCCGATGTCGATCTGGCGCACGATGCTGCTCGGCGTCGCCGGTACGTTCGTCGGCGGGCTCATCGGGGGTCTGCTCGGCGTTCGCGCCGGCGGCTTGCTGTTCGGAATCCTCGGCGGTGTCCTGCTGTTGATCCTGTGGCGCAAGTTCGTCGAGAAGCGGCCGCTGACTGGACCCGCCGCGAGGTTTCCGGCGCGCAGACGCCGGGGAACTTGAAGGCATGTCAATCGGAGAATTCATCGGCCTGGTCATCCTCGGCTTGATCGTCGGCGCGCTCGGGCGGTTCGTGAACCCGGGGCGCGATCCGATGGGTCTGCTGATGACGATGATCATCGGCGTCGTCTCGGTCGTGCTCGTCGGCTGGTTGCTCGGCGGCGGCGTCCTCGGCTTCATCGTCGCGGTCATCGTGGCCGCGATCCTGGTCACGCTCGTCGGGCGCTACTGGGGCGCTCGCGACCGCTCCGTCACCGCGCGCTAGGCCGACTCGACCGACAGGGGCTCGCTGCCGCGCGGAAACTGTCGCACGGCCGTGAGCCCCCAGTCGTCGAGACGCCAGATGAAGGTTTGCATCGTGATCGCGTTGTCCGCGATCTCGTAGACGTGCAGGCCGCGTGCTTCGCCGCGCCGCTTCGGGCGCGGCTGGCCGAGGCCTGGCGCGATCGAAACGACGACCGCTCGCACGTCGCTCTCCGTGACCTCGAACTCCCGCCTCTCGCTGACCGCAGCCTGGTGGATGTGGCCGGCGAGGATCAGCTCGGCCCCGCCGTCGACGAGCGTCGCGAGGACCCGGTTGCGGTCTGAGACCGGCTTCTTCGTCGAGCGCCAAGGAGCGCCGAGCAGGTGATGGTGCAGGGTGACGACCCGGAGGGCGCCCTCCGGCGCCTGATCGAGGAGGCGGCACGCGCGCTGCAGCTGCTCGCGGCGGAGCGCGCCGCTCTGATGCCGCCACGGACGAACGGAGTTCAGGCCGACGACATAGAGCCCGTCCGAGCGGTAGAGCGGCTCGGTGGTTTCCCAGAAACGCTCGAACTCGGCCCAGGGCCGGGTGAAGCGGGCCGGGAAGGTGTACGGGATGTCGTGGTTGCCCGGAATCGCGAGCAGCGGCAGCCCGAACGAGCGCAGGAAGCGGGCCGCCAGCTCGTGCTGCTCGCGCCGGCCGCGGTGCGTCAGGTCGCCGCTCGCGACGATCAGCTCGGGGCGGATCCGCTCGAGCAGCGCCCGCAGCGCGTGCTCCATCGCCGGGTCTTCGAGCGTGCCGAAGTGGAGATCTGAGACGTGGAGAACGCGTGTCATTCCGGCCGGGGCAGGCTATAAGGTGACTGGGAGATGAACGAATCGCCGGAAGTCTTCGACGACCTCTACCTCGGTCTGCGCGCGGGGGGCGCGCTCCGCAAGAAGCGGCGCGGGGAGCCGCTCACGGCCGAGGAACAGGACGCGCTCGGCCGCTGGTCGGGGCTCTCGACCGCCCGCAAGGCGGTGGCGGTCGGCGCCTTCGCGCTCGGAACCTTCGGGCTGGGCTTCACTTTGGGCAGCCTGATCTTCGGCCGCTGGCGCCGCGCGTAGCGCCTGGCGTCCCCGGCCGGCGCCTTCGGCGCCTCGCACCGCTGGCGCCGCTCCAGTCGGGGGCCCGTGCAGAGCACTGTTAACCCTCCCTACGCAACCCCAGCGGCTCGCCAGGAACCCCAGTCGCCACGCGCGAGGGCGTAGTCAGCCTTCCGTCTCCTTCGCCGGGAACAGCACCGTCGGCACGTCCTCCTCTGCTGGATTGACATCGAGCACGATCACGTCGATCAGCGTCGCGATGACCGCCGCGAACGGGATCGCGAGCAGGACCGCGAACTCGCCGAAAAGCACCGCCGACGCGGCGACCGAGAGGAGCACGACGAGCGGCGAGAGGCCGACGGCCTCGCCGAGCACCTTCGGGATCACCACGTAGTCCTCGAGCAGGCGCACGCCGAGCACCGCGACGCCGGCTGCGAGCGCGAGCTGCCACGAGTCGGTCAGCCCGACGCCAACGGCGAGCACGCCCGCGGCGAGCGGGCCGATCACCGGGACGATCTCCACCACGCCGGCGAAGACGCCGATCAGGAGCCAGAAGCGCAGACCGATTGCCCAGAAGATGAGCGAGAGCACGGTCGCGACGAATACGATCAAGAGCGCCTGCCCGCGCACGTACGCGCCGAGCTTGAGGTCGATCAGCTCCCACGTGTCGCGCACGATGCGGGCATGCCTGCGCGGGACGAGGCGGACGACGAGGTCCTCGGCCCGCTTGCGGTCGAACGTCCAGTACGCGGCCGTGGCGAGCACGAAGAAGATCCCGACGAGCGCCTCGAACGCCTTCAGCGTGATCTCTGCGCTCGTCTTGAACAGCTCTGCGGGAGCGGGGAGTCGTTGGAGCCGCTTCTCCAGTCCGCGGAGGAAGCGCTGCTTGAGGCCGGTTGAGTCGTCGGCCGCCTGGCCGACCGCGCTCGGCGTCTGCAAGCCACCCGTGGCCTGCTGCACCTGGTCGATCGCGCGCGGGACGGCGGTCCAGAGCAGCGCGACGATCAATCCAGCGAGCACGGCGTAGTGCAACAGGATCGCGACCCCTCGCGGGACCCGGCGACGAGCGAGCGCTTCGACGCTCGGCCGCATCGCAGCGGCCACGATGATCCCGAGGAAGAGGAGCATCAGGATCAGCTTCAGCTTCCAGAGTGCGAGGCCGACCACGATCGTGGCTCCGGAAACCAGCGTCACGACGAAGGCTTTGAGCGCGGTTTGCCTCACGGATCTGTGTTCGCCTGCCGGAGGGATCAGGAATCCGCCGGCGAAGGTTCATGGTCCTGTGTGGACGGGCGACGCAGAGCGCACCTGCTGGGACTCGCGGCGGCACGCGGTCGTGCTCGTGCGTCCGTTCGCGCGCGCGCTCTCGGTCGGCCTCGTCGGCTTCGTGTGCTTCGCCGTCGGCTGGCCGGTGATGGTGGCGGGCCCGCCGCTGCTGGCGCTCGGCGCCCTCGGCGCCGGCCTCTCGGTGTGGCGCTGGGAGCGGACTCACGTCGTCGTGACGACCGAGAAGCTCTTCGTGGTCCACGGCACGCTCCGCCGACGCGCGGCCGCGGTCCGCCTGGCACGGATCGCCACGCTTGAGGTCGAGCAGACCCTGCCCGGCCGCCTCCTCGGCTACGGGACGCTGATCGCGGGAGAGCTCGAGATCCGCTTCGTCCCGCAGCCGCGCCGCATCGGCACCCTGGTCGGGCGCCTGAGCGCGTAACCCTCAACCACCCTCAAGGGTGCCAGGCGCACTTGAGGGAGGTCGAGGGTGGGGACGGATCTGCGCACGTCTCGGCACACGTTCTCGACCAACCCTCAAGCGTGCCTGGCACCCAAAATCGGCCCAAGCGAACACCTGTTCCCGTCCGACACGCCTCGTTACACTGGGTCGGTTATGGCCTCTGACGAGCTCGTAGTTCGCGGCGCCCGGGAGCACAACCTGAAGGACGTCACCGTCCGGCTGCCCCGGAACAGGCTGGTCTGCATCACCGGCCTCTCGGGCTCCGGGAAGTCCAGCCTGGCCTTCGACACGATCTACGCGGAGGGCCAGCGGCGCTACGTGGAGAGCCTCTCCGCGTACGCCCGCCAGTTCCTCCAGATGATGGAGAAGCCGGACGTCGAGTCGATCGACGGCCTCAGCCCGGCGATCTCGATCGACCAGAAGACGACCAGCCGGAACCCGCGCTCGACCGTCGGCACGGTGACCGAGATCTACGACTACCTGCGCCTGCTCTACGCGCGGATCGGCCACCCGCACTGCCCGGTCTGCGGCCGCCCGATCGCCGGCCAGAGCCTGGAGTCGATCGTCGACCAGGTGCTGCAGCTCCCCGAAGGGACGCGCTTCACCGTCAACGCGCCGGTCGTCCGCGACCGCAAGGGCGAGTACAAGGACGTCTTCGAGGAGCTCCGCCGCGAGGGGTTCACGCGCGTGAAGGTCGACGGCGTCCTGCACGAGCTCGAGGAGGAGATCTCACTCGACAAGAAGTTCAAGCACACGATCGAGGTCGTCGTCGACCGGCTCGTGATGAAGCCGGACCTGCGCACGAGACTCGCGCAGTCGGTCGAGACCGCCGCACAGCTCGCCGAGGGCCTGATCGGAATCGATCTCGTCGACACGGGCGAGAGCCTGCTCTTCAGCGAGAACTTCGCCTGCCCCGAGCACGGCGTGTCGCTCCCCGAGCTCGAGCCGCGCATCTTCTCCTTCAACTCGCCGCACGGCGCCTGCCCGCGCTGCACCGGGCTCGGCGCGCAGCAGGAGATCGACCCGGACCTGCTCGTTCCCGACCCCGAGCTGCCGGTGATCGAGGCGCTCGTGCCCTGGTCGGGCAACTGGTACGAGGCGATCGTCCAGGGCGTCCTCGACCGCTACGAGATCGACCCGGACACGCCCTGGCAGGACCTGACCGAGGAGGAGCAGAACCTCTTCCTCTACGGCACCGACGGCGAGCGGATCTACGTCAGTTACCGCAACCGGATGGGCCGCAAGCGCTCGTACATGATGGCCTTCGAGGGCATCGTCTCGAGCCTCGAGCGCCGCTACCGAGAGACGGACTCGTCGACGCAACGCGAGCGGATCGAGGAGTACATGTCGTTCCGCCCGTGCCCGGTGTGCAAGGGCGCGCGCCTGAAGCCCGAGGTGCTCGCGGTGACCGTCGGCGACCTGAACGTCCACGAGTTCACGCGCATGTCCGTCTCGCGCGCGATCGAGTTCATCGACAAGCTGAAGCTGACCGAGACCGAGCGCCTGATCGGCGAGCGGATCCTGAAGGAGATCCGCCAGCGGCTCACCTTCCTCGACGACGTCGGGGTCGGCTACCTGCAGCTCGACCGCGCGGCCGCGACGCTCTCGGGCGGCGAGGCGCAGCGGCTGCGCCTGGCGACGCAGATCGGCTCGCAGCTCGTCGGCGTCCTGTACATCCTCGACGAGCCGTCGATCGGCCTGCACCAGCGCGACAACGACAGGCTGATCGGCACGCTCGATCGCCTGCGCGACCTCGGCAACACGGTGCTCGTGGTCGAGCACGACGAGCAGATGATGCGGAGCGCCGACTGGCTCGTCGACATGGGCCCCGGCGCGGGTGAGCACGGCGGCCACGTCGTCGCCGAGGGACCGGCGAGCAAGGTCGAGAAGAACCCGAAGTCGATCACGGGCCAGTACCTTTCGCGCAAGCGGCAGATCCCGGTCCCGGAGCGGCGCACGGAGGACTTCGGCAGTTTCCAGGTCGTCGGGGCGCGACAGCACAACCTGAAGGGGATCGACGTCGAGTTCCCGGTCGGCAAGTTCGTCTGCGTGACGGGTGTGTCGGGCTCCGGCAAGTCGACGCTCGTGAACGAGATCGTCTACAAGTCGCTCGCGAACAAGCTGCACAGGCTGCGGGTGAAGCCCGGCGAGCACGAGACCGTCGAAGGGATCGAGGTCTTCGACAAGGTGATCGAGATCGACCAGTCGCCGATCGGCCGTACGCCGCGCTCGAACCCGGCCACGTACACGAAGCTCTTCGACCAGATCCGCGAGCTCTACTCGCTCACGCCGGAGGCGAAGGTACGCGGCTACAAGCCGGGGCGCTTCTCGTTCAACGTGCGCGGCGGGCGTTGCGAGACCTGCAAGGGCGACGGGCAGATCAAGATCGAGATGCATTTCCTGCCCGACGTCTACGTCCCCTGCGAGACGTGCAAGGGCGCGCGCTACAACCGCGAGACGCTCGAGGTCCGCTTCAAGGGGAAGTCGATCTCTGACGTGCTCGAGATGTCGGTCGAGGAGGCGCTGCAGTTCTTCGCGAAGATCCCGAAGATCCGCCGGCGCCTGCAGACGCTCCACGACGTGGGCCTGGACTACATCAAGCTCGGCCAGCCGGCGACGACGCTCTCCGGCGGCGAGGCACAGCGCGTGAAGCTCGCCTCGGAGCTGAGCAAGGTCGCGACCGGACGCACGCTCTACATCCTCGACGAGCCGACGACGGGCCTGCACTTCGCCGACATCGAGAAGCTGCTCGAGGTGCTGCAGCGGCTCGTCGATGCGGGCAACACGGTGCTCGTGATCGAGCACAACCTCGACGTGATCAAGCAAGCGGACTGGATCGTCGATCTCGGCCCGGAGGGCGGGGAGGCAGGCGGTGAGGTGATCGCCGTGGGCACACCGGAGCAGATCGCCG
>DASYUZ010000188.1:0-3676 GCA_036000665.1 Gaiellaceae bacterium | reverse complement strand
CCGCACCTGGGAAGTGACGAAGGCGATCGGGGCCGGGTTCGCGCGGCTCGCGCAGGGCCAGGGGCGAGAACAGATCTCGAGCCCCGTCGGGATCACGCGCGTCTCGAGCGAGGCCGTGAAGACGGACTTCCGCGTCTACCTCCAGCTGCTCGCGTTCATCAGCTTGTCGCTCGCGCTCCTCAACCTGCTCCCGCTGCTCCCCCTCGACGGCGGCCACATCGCCTTCTCGATCGTCGAGGGGATCCGGCGCCGGGCGGTAGGCCGCGAGGTCTACGAGCGAGTCTCGATCATCGGCATCGCGCTCGTGCTGATGCTGTTCTTCATTGGCCTGTCGAACGACCTCGGCGGAAACGGCCCCGGCTAGGAGCGCCGGGCCGGTGGGGACAGTCCCCGCGAAACGTCGGGACAGTCCCCGTCACAGAAGTGTCGTCAACGTTCCACAAGTCACGAAGCTATGCGACAAGTCCGGGGACTGTCCCCGCTTGCGAACGGGGACAGTCACCGCAGGTAAGCGGTCGCAGGGCCCCGGCTAGACTGGCCTGAGAATGGCCAGCGAGCGCAGTATCAGGGTCGGCAACGTCGCGATCGGCGGCGGCGCGTCGGTCGTCGTTCAGTCGATGACGCTGACGCCGACGCGCGACGTGCAGGCGACCGTGGCGCAGATCGCGGCGCTCGCGGGCGCCGGCTGTGAGGTCGTGCGCTGCGCGGTGCCGAAAACCGAGGACGCCGAGGCGCTCAGGATGATCGTGCGGCTCAGCCCCATCCCGGTGATCGCAGACATCCACTTCAACGCCTCTCTGGCGTTGAAGGCGATCGACGCCGGGGTGGCTGCCGTACGGATCAACCCGGGCAACATCGGCGGGCCGAACAAGGTCGCGCTCGTCGTCGACGCGGCGAAGCGGGCCGGGATCCCGATGCGGATCGGCGCGAACTCCGGCTCGTTGCCCAAGCACCTCTTCGAACTCGCGCAGCAAGACCAGGCCGAGGCGCTCGTCGCCGCCGCGCTCGAGGAGGTCGAGCTGCTCGAGAAGCTCGACTACCGCGACTTCAAGATCTCGGTCAAGGCGACGCACGTGCCGACGATGATCCGCGCGTACCGCATGCTCGCCGCGAAGGTGCCGTACCCGCTGCACCTCGGCGTCACGGAGGCGGGCACGCCGTTCGCGGGCTCGATCAAGAGCGCGGTCGGGATCGGCTCACTGCTCGCGGATGGGATCGGCGACACGCTGCGCGTCTCGCTCACGGCAGACCCGGTCAGGGAGGTCGAGGTCGCGTGGGAGATCCTGAAGGCACTTGGCCTGCGCGAGCGCGGGCCGGTGATGATCGCGTGCCCGAGCTGCGGGCGCGACAACGTCGGCGTCGAGAAGCTCGCCGAGCAGGTCGAGGTGCGCCTGAAGGAGTACCCGCAGCCGTTCGAGGTCGCGGTCATGGGCTGCGCGGTGAACGGGCCCGGCGAGGCGGGCGACGCGGACTTCGGGATCGCGGGCGGGCGCGACGTCGGCTTCGTGTACGCGCACGGGCGCGTGCTGAAGAAGGTCTCGTCCGACATCCTCGTCGACGAGCTCTTTCACGAGATCGACCGCTGGATCGACGCCGGCATGCCTCGCCCCAAACGCCTCAAGATGGCGAAGCCCGCGGCGCTAGCGATGGCCGAGGCCTCGCTGATTCCGCTCAAGTAGCCTGGCGCGACAACGGTGCGCGCCTCGCAGCTCTTCCTGCCGACCTTGCGGCAACCTCCGGCCGACGCGGAAGCGGCGAGCCACCAACTGCTCGTGCGCGGCGCCTTCATCCGGCAGGTGAGCGCCGGCTTGTGGACGTTCCTGCCGCTCGGCTGGCGTGCGCACCAGAACGTCGTGCAGATCATCCGGGAGGAGATCAACGCGATCGGCGGCCAGGAGATGTTCTGCCCGGTGCTGACGCCCGCGGAGCTCTGGGAAGCCACCGACCGCTACCGCATCCCCGAGCTGTTCAAGCTCGAGGACCGCGCGGACCGGCGGTTCGTGCTCCCGATCACGCACGAGGAGACGTTCACGTTCCACGCGCGCGAGATCCAGTCGTACAAGCAGCTGCCGCAGATCCTCTACCACTTCCAGACGAAGGACCGCGACGAGCCGCGGCCGCGCGGCGGGTTGCTGCGCGTGCGCGAGTTCGTGATGAAGGACTCGTACTCGTTCGATCGCGACGAAGAGGGACTCGAGCGCAACTTCGAGGTGCACGCGCAGGCGTACCACCGCATCTTCGATCGCTGCGGCCTCGAGTACTACCAGGTGGAGGCCGAGGTCGGGATCATGGGCGGGAGCGCGTCCGACGACTTCCTCGCGCCGGCGGCGTCCGGCGAGAACGAACTCGTGCGCTGCGAGACCGGCGACTACGCGGCCGACATCGAGATCGCGCGCGGCGTTCCGCGCCCGGCCGATTTTCCGCCGCCGCTCGACGCTCCCGAGGAGGTCGAGACGCCGAACGTCACGACGATCGAGACGCTCGCCGAGTACCTCGAGATCGACGCGGCGGCGACCTCGAAGGCGATGCCCGTCGTGCGGGCGGACGGTACGGTCGTCCTCGGCCTGATCCGCGGCGACGACAGGCTCCACGAGGGGAAGCTCATGGCGGCGCTCGGGACCGACTACCGGCCGGCGACCGACGCGGAGATCCGGGCCACGTTCGGCGCCGCGGGCGGCTCGCTGGGGCCGGTCGGTGTCGACGTCGAGGTCGTCGCCGACGAGGTGCTCCGCGAGGGCCAGTACGTCGCCGGCGCCAACCGGGACGGCTTCCATCTGCGCGGGGTCGAGGCCGGGCGTGATTACAGACCGCGCTTCGTGGACATCCGTGAGGTGCGTGCAGGCGATCGGTGCCCGAACTGCGGAGGACGCCTGGGCGTCGAGAAGGCAATCGAAGTGGGTCATATCTTCAAGCTGGGAACGCGGTTTTCAGTTGCCCTGGGCGCGACGTATCTCGACGAATCGGGTGCGGAGCAGCCGATCGTGATGGGCAGCTACGGCATCGGCCCGGGCCGCGTCCTCGCCGCGGCGGTCGAGCAGTCCCACGACGACGAGGGGATCATCTGGCCCGCCGCGCTCGCGCCCTTCGACGTCCACGTCGTCGCGCTCCCCGGCCTGGAGGAGCAGGCGGGGGCCGTTGCGGAGGCGCTCGAGGCGCACGGGCACGAAGTGCTGCTCGACGACCGCGACCAGCGGGCAGGAGAGAAGTTCGCGGACGCAGACCTGATCGGGTGCCCGACGCGCGTCACCGTCGGCAAGAAGACGCTCGAGGACGGAGCCGTCGACGTGCGCGACCGCCGCACCGGCGAGGAGCGCCGCGTGCCGATGGCCGAGCTAGGAGCGTTGCCCTGATGGCTCGCCCGCGCCGCCGCCGCTACTCCACCGAGGCCTTCGGGTCCACGATCGAGCTGCTGATGGACGAGACCGGCACGACGTACCGCGCGCTCGCGGAGGACACCGGCCTCTCGGCCGGCTACCTCAACCACCTCGTGCACGGGAACCGGCCCGTGCCGTCGAACGACGTGATCCGCACGCTTGCCCGCGCGCTCGGCGTCGACCCCGAGCACTTCCGCGAGTTCCGCCTGCGCGTGATCACCGAACGTCTCGAGGCGCGGCCGGAATTGATCGACCGCCTCTACAAGCGTTTCGGCTGAGCGCGGTCAGCTTTCGCCGACGCC
>DASYUZ010000187.1:0-2098 GCA_036000665.1 Gaiellaceae bacterium | reverse complement strand
CACGCCGACGCTCGTCGGCGGCTCCTCGTCGCAGTTCATCGGCAACATCGTCTACGGGTCCGTCGGGATCGCGAACAACGTCCCGTTCGCGGCCGCCTTCGCGACGATCCCGCTCGTCGTCATGGCCCTGTACCTGATCGGTGCGCGCCGGCTCGGCGCGTTCGAGGCCCTGTAGTCATGGAGACCCGCGTCACTCGCATCGGCCTCGGAGTCTGGATCGCGCTCGTGCTCGCCTTCCTCTACGTCCCGCTCGTGATCATCATGGTCTACGCGTTCAACAAGTCGAACGTGCAGAGCTGGCCGATCGCGGGCTTCACGACGCACTGGTTCCGCGCCGCCTGGGAGAACCACGAGGTGCGCGACGCCTTCGTGCTCTCGCTCGAGGTCGCCGGGGTGACGATGGTCGCGGCGATGCTGCTCGGCTCGGCCGCGGCGTTCGCGATCCACCGCTTCTCGTTCTTCGGGCGGGAGGTCGTCTCGTTCGTCGTGATCCTGCCGATCGCGCTGCCCGGGATCATCACCGGGATGGCGCTCAACTCCTTCTTCCTCAACAACCCGGCGCACCAGCTGACCCCGTCGCTCTGGACGATCGTGATCGGGCACACGACGTTCTGCATCGTGATCATCTACAACAACCTGCTCGCGCGGCTGCGGCGCACCCCGACCTCGCTGCTCGAGGCCTCGCAGGACCTCGGTGCGGACGGCTGGCAGACGTTCCGGTTCGTGACGTTGCCGATGGTGGCGACGGCGCTCGTGGCCGGCGGCCTGCTCGCGTTCGCGCTCTCGTTCGACGAGGTCGTCGTCACCTACTTCACTGCGGGGGCGCAGAACACGCTGCCGCTGCTGGTCTTCGGCTACATCCGGCAGGGGCAGGAGCTGCCGGTCGTGAACGTCGTCGTCTTCGTCGTGATCGTGCTGACGATCGTGCCGGTCGCGATCGCGCAGCGGCTCACGCAGGAGTCGGGCGTCCTGCGCCGGCGCTAGCGGGCTTCCGCTGCTTGCTCCCCGGGGACGCGAGCGGAAGCTCGACCGTGAAGGTCGACCCGCGGCCCGGCGCCGACTCGACGTGGATCCGGCCCCCGACGCGCCGCACGAGCTCGCGGCAGATGTAGAGGCCCAGGCCCGTGCCGCCGATCCCGCGCTCCATGTTCGGATCGACGCGATAGAACTTCTCGAAGATCCGCCGCTGCTCGGAGGCCGGAATCCCGAGCCCCTGGTCGGAGACCGCGATCCGCAGGCTCGCGTCGAACGGCTCGAGCGACACCTGCACGCGGCCGCCGTCCGGCGAGTACTTGACCGCGTTCTCGACGAGGTTCGCGATCACCTGGCGGAGCTGGCCCGGGTCGGCACGGACCTGGGGCACCGTCTGCGGTGCAGCGAGCTCGAGCGCGATCCGCTCGGGCAGGTGGGTGCGCGCCGAGGTGACCACCTGCTGGGCGAGGTCGCGCGCGTCGCAGTGACGCGGTGTCGTGCCGGCCGTACCCGCGTCCAGCTGGCTCGCGAGCAGCAGATCGTTGACGATCTGCGCGAGCCGTCCGGACTCCTCGGCGATCACGTCGAGCAGCTGCCCGCGCAGCGTCTCGTCCGGCGACACGTCGGGCCGCTGCAGCGTCAGCGCGGAGCCGTAGATCGCGGCAAGCGGCGTCCGCAGCTCGTGGGACACCGTGGCGACGAGGTCGCGCCGCAGCTCCTCGAGAACCCGTTCCTCGGTCAGGTCCCGGAAGGCGAAGACGGTGCCGTCCTCGAAGCCGACGCCTGCGATCGAGAGCCAGCGCTCGGCGCCGTGGAGCTCGAGCGGCATGCTCTCGGCGGCGGTCGGGCCCGGGGCGGACGCGACCGGGACCCGCGGCGCGATTGCGGCCCAGCCGGGGATCGCCTCTTCGGCCGGATGCCCGACCACGTCCTCGCCGCGTAGCCCCGTGATCGCCTCCGCGGCCGCGTTCCAGAGCCGGATCACGCCGTCGCGGTCGAGCAGGACGACGCCGTCCGCGATCGTCTGCAGCACGCGCGCCGCCTGGGCGCGCTCCTCGGCCTCGCGGAAGAGGAGCGCGTTCTCGACCGCGAGTCCCGCGCGACGCGCCAGCTCGGTCACGACCCG
>DASYUZ010000186.1:0-10122 GCA_036000665.1 Gaiellaceae bacterium | reverse complement strand
CCACGGCCTCGGCTATACGACCTTCGGCTACGAGGATCTCCGGATCGAGCGGAAGAGCCCGGCAAACGGGGGCCTCGAGGTCCAGGCCATGGTGCGCGTCCGGAACACGGGTAGCCGCCGCGGCAAGGCGGTCGTCCAGCTGTACGTCGGCTCGGAGCACGCGGAGCGCCCGCGGTGGGAGCTAAGGGATTTTCGGAGCGTCGTGCTCGAGGCGGGCGCGGAGGAGGACGTGCGCTTCACGCTTCGCGAGCGGGCCTTCTCTCAGTGGGACTCGGAACTGCGCGACTGGGCGATCATTCCGGGGACGCACAAGGTCGCCGTCGGCAGCTCCTCGCGCGACCTGCACCTGACGGCGACGGTCGCAGATCTCGGCGGCTGACCTACCAGTCGGCGACCGCGCCGTCCAGATGGCGCAGGAGCGGGAGCGGTCGCGGGTGGTACGGATGGCGGCGGCAAAGGTCCAGGTCGAGCTCGATTCCCAGGCCGGGCTCGCGGCCGAACTCGAGATATCCGTCCGCGATCCGCGGTGGCTCCCGCACGAGCTCGCGCGTCCAGTCCGGGTAGTACCCGACGAGGAGCTCGAGCGCGACGAAGTTCGGCGCCGCCAGCGCGAGGTGCGCCGACGCCACCGTGTTGACGGGTCCGAGCGGATTGTGCGGAGCGAGGCCGACGTGGTACGCCTCCGCCATCGCGGCGATCAGGCGCGCCTCGAGGATGCCGCCGCAGTGGGCCGTGTCCGGCTGCACGAGCGCTGTCGCCCCGGCCTCGAGGAGCGGGCGAAAGCCCCACTTGGTCAGCAGCCGCTCTCCTGCGGCGACGGGGATGCGTGTCGCTCGCGCGACGGCGGCGAGCGCCTCCACGCTCTCCGGCGGGGCCGGCTCCTCCAGAAACCAGATCCCGTACTCCTCGAGTGCGTGCGCGAGCCGGATCCCCATCGCCGGCGTCGGCCGCCCGTGCGCGTCGTAGGCGATTTCCACGTCGTCGCCGACCGCTTCGCGAAGCGCGGCCACGGTTTCGGCCGCCTGCCGGATCACAGTCTCCCCCTGCACGGGAAGGAATGGTTCGGCGCCGCCAAGCTTCATCGCGCCGAAGCCCAACTCGCGGAGGGCGCGCCCGCTGTCGGCGACCTCTTCGGGCGTCGCGCCGCCGGGGCCGTTCGCGTACAACCTGACGCGCTCGCGGCAAGCGCCTCCCAGCAGCTCGTAGACAGGGAGCCCGGCCGCCTTGCCCTTGATGTCCCACAAGGCCTGCTCGATGCCGCTGATCGCCGACATCTGGACCGGGCCGCCGCGGAAGAAGGGGCGCCGGTACGCGATTTGCCAGAGGTGCTGAATGCGGGCCGCGTCCTCGCCCAGCAGCCAGTCCGCGCACTCCTTGACCGCGGCGGCGACGGCGAGCGGATGGCCCGGCAGGCTTGCCTCGCCGATCCCGTCGAGCCCCTCGTCGGTCCGGACGTGGACGAAGACGAGGTTCCGCACCTCGACGTCGACGACGTAGGGCTCGATCGCGACGATCTTCACGCTCGTTGACGGATCCGCTCGGCGTACCAGCGCCCGCTGCGCTTGACGGTGCGCCGCTGTGTCTCGTAGTCGACGTACACGATCCCGAAGCGCATGGTGTACCCGCGGGCCCACTCGAAGTTGTCGAGCAGTGACCAGACGAAGTAGGCGTCCGCGATCCCCTCGGCCTGCTCGATGTGGTCGCGCAGATACTCGATACGCGCGGGATCGTCGATTCCCTGCATCGCCATCCCGTTCTCGGTGACGGCGATGGAGGCACGCGCGTACTCGTCGCGCACGCGGCGGAGGATGCGTCCGAGTCCGGGCGCGTGCACTTCCCAGCCCATGTCGGTCGTCTGTGCGCCCGTCACCGGCACCTGCTCGGCGCCGATGAAGCTGTCCGCGGCCCGCACGATGCTGCGGAAGTAGTAATTCAGGCCGATGAAGTCGATCGGCTGTGCGGCCGGCGCGGGCTCCTCGAAGCGGAACCAGTCGGCGAGGTCGGCCGGGTAGCCGCGCCCGAACGCCGCGTCGAGGAACCAGCGGTTCACGAACCCGTCGACGCGCTCAGCAGCGGCCGCGTCGCCCGCTGAGTCGGTGGCCGGCTCGGTGGGCGAGACGTTGAGGACGATCCCAACTCGCGCGCCGGGGGCGGCGGCGCGGATCGCGGGCACCGCGGCCTGGTGCGCGCGCATCAACCCGTGCGCCGCGCGCACCGCGCCTTCCGGGTCGCGGATCCCTGGTGCGTGGACGCCGTGCAGGTGCCCCTCGTAGGCGGCGACCCACGGCTCGTTCAGCGTCATCCAGTTCCGCACGCGGTCGCCCAGTCGCTCCGCGACGACGCGCGCGTACTCCGCGAACCAGCGGTCGACGTCCTGCGCCTGCCAGCCGCCGCGCTCCTGCAGCGCGAGCGGGAGGTCCCAGTGGTAGAGCGTCACCCATGGCTCGATCCCGCGCTCGAGCAGCGCGTCGACGAGCCGGTCGTAGAAGGCGAGCCCGCGCTCCTCGACGCGCCCGGTCCCCTCCGGGAGGACGCGCGGCCACGAGATCGAGAAGCGATACGCCTGCAGGCCGAGCTCGGCCATTAGGTCGACGTCCTCGCGCCAGCGGTGGTAGTGGTCGCAGGCGACGTCGCCCGTGTCGTGGTTCGCAATCGCGTTGCGACGGCGCACGAACTCGTCCCAGATGGACGGGCCCTTGCCGTCCTCGTCCCAGGCGCCCTCGATCTGGTACGCGGCGGTCGCGGCGCCGTAGAGCATCGCTAGTCGGCGTTACAGCCGACGAAGGTCGTGAAGGACTTCGTCTCCGGGTCCTTCCAGACGTAGAGGCAGAAGGAGTTCACGTCCTCTTCGTACCCCACGCCTCCTGGCCCTGGAGCGTCCGCCTTTTGAGGTCGGTGTGCTCGAGCTTGGCCTTCGTCGGCAGGAGCTGCGTGTACGGCCGTCCCTGAGGATCGAACGGCGAGACGGTCAGCACGCTGTTCCGCACCGCTTCGCTCGCGAGGATGTCCTTGGCCTGGCTCTCGGTGTACCCGCCCCATTTTTCGCCGCCGCCGGAGCAGCCGGCGAACCCGAGCAGCGCAAGAACGAGGATCAGCTTCTTCATCGGAATCATGAGACGTGGGAGCCTCGCGTATTGTTGCGAAGGGTGCTAGGCCCGCAGAGGACGAGCTGTCAGGGCGCAGCCGTCTCGACCGACGACCGGCGCTGCTCGGCGATCAGGTCGCGGTACCAGTGGAAGCTCTCCTTGGGGATCCGCTCGAGCGTCGGGTAGTCGATGTAGACGAGGCCGAAGCGCTTCCAGTAGCCCCACGCCCACTCGAAGTTGTCGAGCAGCGACCAGACGAGGTAGCCCTGCACCGGGACGCCGGCGCTGCGGGCGCGGCCGACTGCGCCGATGTAGGCGTCGAGGTAGGCCTGACGCTCGGTGTCACGGATCCTGCCGTCGTGCTCGCGCACGTCGGAGTACGCGGCGCCGTTCTCGGTGACGTAGATCGCCTTCGGCTCGTAGTCGGCGCTCAGTCGCACCAGCAGGTCGTGGAGCCCTTCGGGCGCGACTTCCCAGTCCATGTCCGTGTACTTCGAGCTCGGGTTCCGGACGAAGATGGGCCGCCCGCCGTCGGGATCCGCGCGGACGACCGAGCGCGTGTAGTTGTTCACGCCCACGAAGTCGAGCGGGGTCGCGATCGTGCGCAGGTCGTCGTCGACGCCTCGAGGCGCGTTGTCGCCGAACAGCTGCAGCACGTCGTCGGGGTAGGAGCCGCGGAAGACGGGGTCGAGGAACCAGCGGTTGTTGAAGCCGTCGACCTGCCGCGCTGCTTCCAAGTCGGCGGGATCGGCGGAAGCGGGGTACGCGTGGTCGAGGTTGAGCGTGATCCCGACCTGCGAGCCGGGCGATTCCCGCCGCAGCACGTCAACTGCGAGCCCGTGTGAGAGCAGGAGATGGTGCGCGGCCGCGAGCGCGTCGGACTCGGACTCGCGGCCCGGCGCGTGCATGCCCCAACCATGGCCGACCCAGGCGTGCACCCACGGCTCGTTGTGCGTGATCCAGTGGCGCACGCGGTCGCCGAGCCGGCGCGCGACGATCTCCGCGTACTCGACGAACGCCTCTGCGGTGTCTCGTACCGGCCAGCCGCCGCGGTCCTCGAGTGCCTGCGGCGTGTCCCAGTGGAAGAGCGTGACGAACGGTGTGATCCCGTTCTCGAGCAGCTCGTCGACGATGCGGTCGTAGAAGTCGAGCCCGCGCTCGTTGACGCGCCCGCGTCCCTCGGGCAGCACGCGCGGCCAGGCGATGGAGAAGCGGAACGCGTCGAGGCCGAGGTCGCGCATCAGCGCGATGTCCTCGGGGTAGCGATGGTAGAAGTCGCACGCGACCGAGCCGTCGTCGCCGTTGCGGACCTTGCCGGGCGTCGCGCAGAAGCGGTCCCAGACGCTCTCGCCGCGCCCGTCCTCGCGCGTGGCGCCTTCGATCTGGAACGAGGCGGTTGCCGCTCCCCAGACGAAGTCGGAGCCGAAGCTAGTGGAGATGTTCGACACGGTCGTCCTCTCGGTCGATGGGCGCAGGTGCGGTGACGTGACAGCGCGCGCTGTGGTCGAGCCGCGCCGTCACGAGCTTCGGTGGAACGGACAAGCACACGTCGATCGCGAGCGGACACCGGTCGACGAAGCGGCAGCCGCCGAGGAGGTCGACCGCGCCGCGCCGCGGGCGCGCCTCGAGCCGCTTCCCGTGCACTCCCGTCTCGGGGTCCGGAACCGCGGAGAGCAGCAGCCGCGTGTACGGGTGCAGCGGGTCCTGCAGCACCGATTCAGTAGGCCCCTGCTCGACGATCTGCCCGGCGTACATCACCAGCATCTCGTCGGCGACGTAGCGCGCGCTTGCGATGTCGTGCGTGACGTAGAGGAACGCGATCCCGAGCTCTTCCTTCAGCTTCAGCATCAGGTTCAGGATCCCGATCCGGATCGACACGTCGAGCATCGAGATCGGCTCGTCCGCGAGCAGGACTGCGGGCTCGACGGCGAGTGCACGTGCGATCGCGACACGCTGCCGCTGGCCGCCCGAGAGCTGGTGCGGAAACTTCGCGGCGAACTGCTGCGGCGGCACGAGCCCGACGGCCTGCAGCAGCTCGTGCACGCGCATGCGAACGTGCTCGCGCTTCGTGAGGCGGTGGATGAGGAGCGGCCGCGCGATGTGGTGCTCGACGGTCTTGACCGGATTGAGCGATCCGAACGGGTCCTGAAAGATCATCTGGACCTGCGAGCGGTACCGCAGGACCTCGGGCCGCCGCGCGCGCCCTGTCGCGTTGCGCCCCTCGAAGACGATCTGCCCGGCGGTCGGGTCGTAGAGACGGGCGAGCACCTGGGCGACGGTGCTCTTGCCGCTGCCGCTCTCGCCGACAAGTGCGGTGATCCGACCGGGACGGAGCGTGAACGACACGTCGTCGACCGCGTGTATGCGCGCGCTGTGCGACCAGAAATGCTCGCGCGGGCCGGCGAAGTGCTTCGTCAGGCCGCGCACCTCCAACGCGCTGCTCACGTTTCCTCCTCGACCAGATGACACGCGACGAGGTGTTCCGGCGCGATGCGACGGAGCTCCGGCCTCTCCGTCGTCTGGCGCGCGAACAGCGGGCCGCCGGCCAGGCAGTGTGGGCAGCGCGGGTGGAACCGGCAGCCCGGCGGCGGCTGCGCGAGGTCAGGTGGCGAGCCCGGGATGCCGGTCATCCGCTCGAGTGGCCCGGTCAACGGCGGGAACGAGCTCATCAGCCCCACCGTGTAGGGGTGCCGAGGGCTGCGGAACAGCGTCTCGGCCGACGCAACCTCGACGAGCTCGCCCGCGTACATGATCGCGATCCGGTTCGCGAACTCGAGCAGAAGCGACAGGTCGTGCGTGATGAAGAGGACTGCGAAGCCGAGCTCGCGCTGCAGATCCTGGACCTGCTGGAGGATCTCGCGCTGCACGACGACGTCGAGCGCGGTCGTGGGCTCGTCCATGACGACGAGCTCCGGCCGGAGCGCGAGCGCCATCGCGATGATCACGCGCTGCCGCATCCCGCCGGAGAGCTCGTGCGGATAGGCGCGCACGCGTGCGCGGTCGATGCCGACGAGCTCGAGCAAGTCGCCTGCGCGCGCGAGCGCGTCGCGCTTCCGCACGGGCTCGTGCGCACGCATCATGTCGACGAACTGGTCGCCGACTCGCATCACGGGGTTGAGCGCGCTCATCGCGCTCTGGAAGACGAGCGAGACATTGCGCCAGCGGAAGCGCCGCAGCTCCTGTTCGCGCATGGTCGCGAGGTCGCGGCCCCCGAAGAGAATGCTCCCCTCGGCCACCTCCGCCGGGAAGCGAAGGATCTGGAGCAACGCGTGGGCGATCGTGCTCTTGCCACAGCCCGACTCGCCCGCGAGGCCGACGATCTCGCCGGGGGCGATCGCGAGGTCGACATGGTCGACCGCGCGCACCCGCCGTTCGGAACCGACGTAGTCGACCACGAGCCCGCGCAGCTCGACGAGCGCGCTCTGCTCCTGCGCTGTCGTCACGGGCAGAGTCTCCACCACGAGCGTCACGCAGCTCCCCTCAGGAGGCGGCGCCGCGGCGGCCGCTGCCGCAGGCGCGGGTTCGATAGCTCGTCGATGCCATAGTTGATGAACACGAGCGCGGCCACCGTGATCGCGAGCGCGAGGCCCGGGAAGAAGAAGTGCCACCACTCGCCCTGGAGCACTGCCGAGTTGTTCTGCGCCCAGTACATCGTCACGCCCCAGCTCGTCTTGTTCACGTCGCCGAAGCCGAGGAACTCGAGCCCTGCCTCGAAGAGCACGGAGAGGTAGAAGACGAAGAGAAAGCCCGCGGCGATCCGGCTGATCATGTTCGGCATCACCTCGCCGAAGACCGTCCGGAGCGTCGATTCGCCTGCGACCTTTGCCGCGCGTACGAAATCGCGGTTCCGCAACGAGAGCGCCTGGCTGCGCAGGATGCGAGCCTCGAGCGCCCACGTCGTCGCGCCGAGGATGAGGATCATCACCACCGGCCCGCGCGACGGGACGAACGTCTGCAGGACGATCAGCAGCGGCAGCGCGGGGATCACCAGGAAGACGTTGGTGAAGAGGTTGATCACGTCGTCGATCCAGCCGCCGCTGTAGGCCGCGAGCAGGCCGAGGAACACCGCGATCGCGGTCGACATCACCGCGGCGGACGCGCCGATCGCAAGCGACGTTCGCGCACCCCAGATCACCTGGGCGAACACGTCGTAGCCCTGGTCGGTCGTCCCGAACGGGAACGCGCGGGACGGCGGCTGCCCCGGCAGGCCGACGATCTCCGTCGGGCTGTTGTCCGCGATCAGCGGCGCGAAGACCGCCGAGAGCACGACGCCGGTGAGCAGGATCAGCCCGAACAGCGAGCGCGGGTTGGTGAGCAGCAGCCGTGACCAGCCCGGAACGCTGACGCGGCGCCGCGGTGCCTCGATCTCGACCAGCGTCGACATCAGGAGGAGCGGACCCGCGGATCGAGGATCACGTAGAGGACGTCCATGATCAGGTTGGCGACGAGCACGCATAGCGCGAACACGAGCAGCAACGCCTGCGTGAGCGGATAGTCGGACCCGAGCGCGGACTGCTGAAGCGTCAGACCGACCCCGGGATAGCTGAACACGTACTCGACGAAGATCAGCCCGCCGACCGCGGAGCCGAACAGCGTGGCGAAGCCCGTCAGCGGCGGCAGGATCGCGTTCCGGCCCGCGTACATCGTCATCACGCGCGAGTCGCGCAGGCCCTTGGCGTGTCCCATCGCGACGTAGTCCTCCGCGACGGTGTTGACCATCACGTTGCGCATGTTGAGCAGCCACCCGCCCGCATAGACGAAGACGATGACCAGCAACGGGAGCTCCGCGTGACGGAAGGCATCGCTCAGGAACGCAAACGTGAACGCGGGCTCGATGTCGCTGCTGTACGCGTGCTGGATCGGGAACCACCCCGCCTTCAGCCCCAGGAAGTAGACGGCGACGAGGGCCGTGAAGAACGCGGGGAACGCCGCGAGCGAGATCAGCGTGGGCGTGAGGACGTTGTCGACGATCCCGCCGCGCCGCCACGCGGCGATCATCCCGATCCCCGTTCCGAGCAGGAACGCGAGGATGAACCCCGTCCCGACGAGGAAGATCGAGTAGGGAAGCGTGTTCGCGATCACCTCGCTCACCGGCGCGGGGAAGTTCGAGGTCGAGACGCCGAAGTTGCCGCTCAGCACCTGCTGCAGGTAGGCGGGGTACGCGCGAATGAGCGACTCGTCCTTGTCGCCGAGGACGACGCGCAGGTTCTCGACCATCTGCGGGTTGGCCTGCAGCTGGGCCGGCGGCAGCCGCGCGACCAGGCCGTCGAGCGGTGAACCGGGAGCGAGCCGCGGCAGCAGGAAGTTCAGCGTCAGCGCCCCCCAGAGGGCGACTGCGTAGAACATCAAACGACGGAGGAGGAAGCGCACGGGAATCGAGCCTACGCCGGGTGGGCGGTGGACGCGAACCGTCCACCCGGCGTGAGGAGGAGAGCTCCGATTAGCCTGCTGACTCGCCCGGGCAAATGCGCGTGAGCGTCAACGTGTTGTCCGGGAAGTTGTTGAAGATCGGCTGTGCGTAGTAGTTCTTCGGCGTCGGGAAGCAGTGGAAGTACTTCGTGCTGTACGTCGACCATTGCGGCCCGATGAAGAGCGGGATCATCGGGAACTTCTGCAGCCAGAGCGCCTGCAGCTGCCCCGCGATCCGCTTCTGCCCACGCACGTCGAGCGTGTTCTTCCACTTGGCCAGCAACTTCGTCGCCGTCGCGTCCCAGAAGTGCGCGTAGTTTCCGGTCGTCACGCCGTCCTCGCCCGGGGGCGTGTACGCATTGCGCGAGAGATGCGAGTAGAAGAATCCGTACGGCGACGCCGCGGAGGCCGTCTGCCAGAGCAGCGTCACGTACTTCGTGCTCGTGGCGAACGGGAACCAGGCGCCCCAGTCGGGCTCGAGCTTCACGCTCGCGTCGATGCCGACGTCCTGCAGGTTCTTGGAGATGATCTGCAGCGAGGCGACCCAATCCGACCAGCCCGCGATCACGTGGACCTGGAAGCCGACGCGGTTTCCGCGCGGGTCGTACAGGTCACCGCCTCGGTAGGTGAAGCCGGCGTCGGTGAAGATCTTCTTCGCCGCCGCGGGATTGTAGGTCGCGAGCTGCTTCGCCGCCTTCTGCACGGCCTTCGACGGCTTCCACGTCGGGAAGATCCCGTGGATCCCGATCGCGTCCGTCGGCGGCGCGTAACCGTACTCGCCGAGCTTCGAGACCTTGTTCCGGTCGATCGCCCGGCTGACGCCCTTGCGGAACTTGACCATGCTGTACGGGTATTTCGACGTGTCGAAGAAGAGGCCGATCGGGTACGCGGTCGTCGAGTAGAAGGCGTGGTAGTGCCGGCGGTCCTTCGCGATGTACGCCTTCTCGACGTTCGGGACGAAGTTGTGCGTCCAGTCGGCCTGCCCGTTCACGATCTGGAGCAGGGCGGCGTCGTTCGACGCTGCGCGGATGTACTCGACGCACTGGATCCTCGGCGCGCCCTTCTTCCAGTAGTTCGGGTTCCTGCTCAGCACGTAGTCCTGCGTGTTGAAGCGCGTGACGCGGGTGAAGGGCCCAGACCCGACAGGTTTCGTGTTCAGGAACTTGTTGATGTCTGCGACCTTCGAGAAGATGTGCTTCGGAACGACGAATTGCCTGTTCAGGTCCGCGCCGATGAACTGCGAGTCGCGCGTCTTCAGGCGGATCACGACCGTCCTCGAGCCGCGTGCGCGGACCGAGGCGATGTTGGTATCGGGGCGGGTGAAGCCGACGATGTCCATCGTCGCGTCCTGCTTGCCCGCGGTGAGGCTGTACGCGACGTCCGCCGCCGTGAGCGGCTTGCCGTCCGACCATTTGACGTTGGGCTGGATCGTCAGCGTCAGGGTCTTGCCGTCCTTGCTCCACGAGAGGTCCTGGGCGAGCCAGCGGTAGAACTTGCCGCCGCCCGCCGGCGTTGCGATCACGAGCGGCTCGTACATGCCGCCGCGGTGGAACGACGAGGTGGGGAGGCCGAGGACGTAGGGGTTGAAGTTGCGAACGAACGCGGGGTCGCCCGAGCCGGTCGCGAC
>DASYUZ010000185.1:0-5246 GCA_036000665.1 Gaiellaceae bacterium | reverse complement strand
GAGCGCTCCGGCTACATCTCTGACGACGAGGGCGTCCGAGGCGGCCTCGAGCCGGGTGCGCTGTTCGTAATTGCGGGCGACGAGAACTCGGATCCGCTCGACGGCGACAGCATCCCGGGCTGCATTCGACACCGCGGACTTCTGCGACACGCCGCGATTCCCGCCCTGCGCGGGCCCCGGCAATCTCAGGGCCGACTACGTACTGCCGCGCAAGACGCTACAGATCGTCGGCTCCGGAATCTTCTGGCCGAGCCCGGACCCGGCGGATGCCGATCCGCTCGCGCCGTACGTCTACCTCACCGGCCCCGGATTCCCGGTGCCGACCTCGGATCACCGCGCGGTCTGGATCGACGTGACCGTGCCGACGCAGTAGTTCTGCCAGGTGTCAGCCGGCGGACTGGCTTGCCCGGTCCGCCGTGGGGAGGGGAGCTCCGGCTCCCCTCCCTGCTACTTTGGCGCCCGTCGTGGTCGGGAAGGCCGTCGTGACCGCCGCGCTCGCGGCGCTACTCGCTGCGCCGGCCGCGGCCTCGCAGCGGACGCTGCTCATGCCGGGCGTGACCTTCGAGCGCGAGGTCGACTTCACGTCGCACGGGCCGGTCGTCGTCCACGTGTTGCGCGGGCCGAGGCCGACCGGTCTCTACGCTCTCAAGCCGGTGCTCTCGAACGATGCGGTGATCGGACGCGAGCGCGTGACCCAGATGCAGCGGCGAGTGTCCACGTCGGCGACCGTCGCCGGCGTGAACGGCGATCTCTTCAACGGGACCGTCGGCTACCCGAGCGGGATGCTGATGCTGAACGGCGTTCTCGCGTCTCCGCCGAACCACGACCGCTCCAGCACGGGAATCGCGCCCGACGGAACGCTTCGCGTCGAGCGCGTGAAGCTCGCCGGCACCTGGCAAGGGACCGGGCAGCGCCGGCCGCTCGTCCTCAACAAGGAGCCGGCGCCCGGCGGCGTCTCGCTCTATACGCCGACATGGGGCCCGGCGACGCCTGCGGCGACGGAGACCGTCGAGCTCGTCCTGCAGCCGTTCCCCGCGGCGCAACCGCTTCGAGACCTCGCGGGCGTGGTCGTTCAGGCGAAGCAGGGGGGCGCGACGCCGATTCCCGCCGGCGGCGCGGTGCTCGTCGGGCGCGGTGCGTTGGGCGCGGGGAAGCTCGCTGCCGAGGCGCCGCTCGGGGCGAACGTCGTCGTCCGCCTGATCCTGACGCCCGACTGGTCGGGAATGCTCGACGCGATCGGAGGCGGGCCGGTGCTCATCCAGGCAGGCCGCCCGGTCTTCCGCGCGGACGAAGGGTTCACGAGCGAGCAGCTCGTCCCGCGCCAGCCGCGGTGCGCGGTCGGTCAGACGCAGGACGGCCGGATCATTCTCGCGACGATCGACGGGCGGCGTCCCGGTTACAGCGTCGGCATGACGAACTTCGAGCTCGCGCTCCTGATGATGCGGTTTGGTGCGTACACGGCGTCCGCGCTCGACGGAGGGGGCTCGGCCACGATGGCGTTCGACGGGAAGCTGCTCAACCGACCGTCGGATCCGTCGGGCGAGCGTCCGATCGCCGAATCGCTCAACCTCTTCTACTACGGGGTCTACGCGCCCGCGCTCCCCGAGGACGTGGTCTCGCCGAACAACGACGGCGTCGGCGAGCGCCAGACGTTGGCGTACAAGATCGTTCGCCCGTCGAGTGTGCGCGCACGGCTGATCGGTCCGGACGGCTCTGAGCAAGTACTGGACGAGGGCTCGAAGGCGACGGTCGGGACGTATCGGTTCTCCTGGGCGGGGCCGGGCGCGGAGGGAACGTGGCGCTTCGTCGTGGACGCGACCGACGACCTCGGCCGAGCATCGAGCGCTGATCGCACCTTCTCGCTCAACACCACGCTCGCTGCGCTGCGCGTCGAGACGCCCACGGCGACGCGGAACGCGCCGCTGCGCGCGTCGTTCACGCTCTCGCGCCCGGCGCAGGTGCGCTCGGCGATCCTCTCCGCGAACGGGGCGGTCGTGCGCACGCTGGCTGCGAGGAATCTGCCGGCCGGCGGGCAGAGCGTGACGTGGAACGGCCGCAATGCGTACGGTTCCCTCGTGCACACGGGCCGCTACCAGGTGCGGGTAACCGCGCAAAGCGACGTCGGCTCGGTATCGCAGACGGCGCCGTTCGCGTTCCGGCGCAGATAGGTGGTGCTCGCCTCCGTCACGTCGGCGATCACCGAGCACGTGACCGCCCTGGTCGGCGACCACGGCCTCTACGCCGTCTTCGTGCTCATGCTCGTGGACGCCGTGCTGCCGGCGGCGAGCGAGCTGGTGATGCTCTACTCGGGCGCGCTCGCCGCGGGCGCGTTCAGCTCGGGGGTCGTGCTCTTCGGGCAGGAGTTCGAGCCCGGCCTTCCCGCGTACCTCGCGATGGCGCTCTCCGGCACGGTCGGGTACACGGTCGGCTCGATCGTCGGTTGGGCGATTGGGATCTACGGCGGCCGGCCGTTCCTCGAGCGCCGGGGACGCTGGCTTCACCTGGGGCCGCACCAGCTCGCACGGGCCGAGCGTTGGTTCGAGCGCTGGGGCGACGCGGCCGTCTTCGTCGGCCGGATCACGCCCGTCGCGCGTTCGTTCATCTCCATCCCCGCGGGAGTGTTCCGGGCGCCCCTCGGGCGGTACACAGTCCTGACCCTGATGGGCTCGGCGGTCTGGTGCTTCGCGTTCGCGGGGGCGGGCTGGGCGCTCGGGACGCGCTGGGAGTCCTTCCACGAGCGCTTCCACTACGTCGACTACGCCGTCGCGGCAGCGGTCGTGCTGCTGGTGGCGTATCTCCTGGTCCGTCGTCGTCGGTCGAGTAGCCTTCCCCGCGGTGCCGATCCCGCTAATTGACGTCAAGGCGCAGTACGCGCCGCTCATGAGCACGCTGCGTGAGCGCTTCGACGAAGTGCTCGAGTCGGGGGCGTTCATCCGAGGGCCGAACTACCACGCGTTCGAGCAGGAGGCGGCCGCGTATCTCGGCGTCAAGAAGACGGTCGGGGTTGCGAACGGGACCGACGCGCTCGTGCTGGTGCTCGACGCGCTCGGCATCGGTCCCGACGACGAGGTCATTTGCCCCGCGTTCACGTTCTACGCGACCGCAGAGTCGATCGCGCGGCGCGGTGCGACGCCCGTCTTCGCCGACATCGACCCGGTGACGCTCAATCTCGATCCCGGTGACGTCGCGGCGAAGCTGAGCGAGCGAACGAAAGCGATCATGCCTGTGCACCTCTTCGGCCGCCCGGCGCAGCTCGAGGCGCTCACGGAACACGGCGTCCCGCTGATCGAGGACGCAGCGCAGGCGTTCGGCGCACCGGGAATCGCGTCGAGCCCGGTCACGACGTTCAGCTTCTATCCGACGAAGAACCTGTTTTGCCTCGGGGACGGCGGTCTTGTCGCCGCAAACGACGAGGAGCTGGCCGAGCGCGTGCGCGTGCTCGCCTTCCACGGCTCGCGTGACAAGACCGACTTCCACTTCGTGGGCTACAACTCTCGGCTCGACGAACTGCAGGCTGCGTTCCTGCGCGTCTTCCTGCAGCACCTCGACCAGTGGACGCGCGGGCGACGCGAGGCCGCTGCGCGCTACGCGGAGCTCGGTCTCGGGGAGCTCGTCGACATCCCGCAGGACGAGCCTGGGCACGTCTACCACCTGTTCGTCTGCCGCTCGCCGGAGCGCGACCGCGTGCGTGAGGCGCTGCGCGAGGCCGAGATCGCGTCGGCCGTCTACTACACGACGCCGTTGCACCTGCAGCAGGCGCTTCGCTTTCTCGGCTATGCGGAGGGAACGCTGCCAGAGACCGAGCGGGCCGCACGCGAGAACTTCTCGGTGCCGCTCTGGCCGGGGATGGACCCGGCGATCCAGGAACTCGTCGTCGACGTCGTCCGCTCGGCCGTGAGCCTCCGGGTCTAATGCTCGTCACGCGTCACCGCCTCTGGCAGCTCGCGGCCGACGCGGTGATGATCGCCGCCGCCTGGTACCTCGCGTTCCAGTTGCGGTTCGACTTCAACGTGCCGGCGTACTACGACCGGATGCTCGGGGAGACGCTCTGGCTCGTGCTCGCGATCAAGCTGGTCGTCTTCGTCGCGTTCGGCTTCTACCAGCGCTGGTGGCGGTACGTCTCGACGCGTGACATGTGGCGCGCGCTGCTCGGCGTCGGCGTCGCGTCGGTGATCGCGGTCGTGGCCGTCTACCTCTTCTACCCCGTTGAGCGGCTGCGCCTCCCGCGCGGCGTCGCGCTCGTCGACCCGCTGCTCCTGCTCGCCTTCGTCGCCGGCTCGCGGCTGCTCGCGCGCACGGTGATGGAACGGCCGAAGAGCGGACTCGTGGCGCGCGGCAAGGAGGTGCTGATCGTCGGCGCCGGTGACGCGGGCCAGCTGATCCTGCGCGAGCTGCAGCGGTCGAAGGTGCTCGACTACACCCCGATCGGCCTCGTGGACGACAACCCCCGCTGGCGCGGCAACCGCCTGCACGGCGTGCGCGTGCTCGGGGCGACCTCCGACCTCCGGACGATCCTGCGGAACAACCGTCCGGACGAGGTCCTGATTGCGATTCCGTCCGCGCCGGGCGAGGTGCGCCAGCGCGTCGTCGAGATCGCGCGTGAGGAGAACGTTCCCGTCAAGACGCTGCCAGGGCTGTACGAGTTGCTTCGGGGCGACCTCGACCTCGCCGGGCAGATCCGCCCCGTGCAGGTCGAGGACCTCCTCGGCCGCCAGCCGGTCGACGTCGACTTCGGGGCGATCGCGTCCTACCTCCAGGGCCAAACTGTCCTCGTCACGGGTGCCGGAGGCTCGATCGGCTCCGAGCTCTGCCGCCAAATCGCACGGGCCGAGCCGGCGCGGATCGTGCTCGTGGACCAGTCGGAGGGCGCGCTCTTCGACATCGAGCGCGAGCTCGTCGACGAGCGCGGCTTCACGGCGGGCTTTCCAGTGCTTGCGGATGTGAAGACCCGGAACCGGATGCGCCAGGTCTTTCAGAAGTACACGCCATCGGTCGTGTTCCACGCCGCGGCGTACAAGCACGTCCCCCTGATGGAGGCGAACCCCGTCGAGTCCGTGCGCAACAACGTGCTCGGCACCCGCGTCGTCGCGGAGGCGGCGATGGAGGCGGGCGTCCGCCGCTTCGTCCTCATCTCGACGGACAAGGCGCTCAACCCGAACAGCGTCTACGGTCAGTCGAAGACGCTCTGCGAGTGGATCGTCGCGGCGCATGGGGGGTCGGACGTGCAGACGCGCTTCGTCGCGGTG
>DASYUZ010000184.1:0-4377 GCA_036000665.1 Gaiellaceae bacterium | reverse complement strand
AGGGTGTCCCGCTGCACCGGTGTCTTGCCGAGCGCCCTGATCAGGTGCACGAGCTCCTCCGTCGAGGTCCGGTGCGTCGTCCCCGCGGCCGAGACGACGTTCTCCTCGATCATCACCGAGCCCATGTCGTCGGCGCCGAAGCCGAGCGCGACCTGGCCGATCTTCATTCCCTGCGTCACCCACGAGGACTGGATGTGCGGCACGTTGTCGAGGTAGACGCGTGAGACCGCCTGCGTGAGCAGGTAGTCGAAGCTCGTCGGCATTTGCTCGCGCCGCACGAGCGCGCCCAGCCGGTTGCCGTCGTCCTGGAACGTCCAGGAGATGAAGGCGCGGAAGCCGCCGGTCTCGTCCTGGAGCTCGCGGATCACGCGCATGTGCTCGACGCGCTCCTCGAGCGTCTCGACATGGCCGTACATCATCGTCGCCGTCGTCGACATGCCGAGCCGGTGAGCCTCGCGCATGATGCCGAGCCATTCGCGCGAGGTCGTCTTCTTCGGCGAGATGATCGCTCGCACGCGGTCAACGAGGATCTCGGCGCCGCCGCCCGGAATCGAGTCGAGGCCGGCGTTGCGCAGGCGCGAGAGCGCCTCCGGGATCGTCAGCTTGGAGCGACGGGCGGCGTGCTGGATCTCGGACGGCGAGAGCGCGTGGAGATGAACCGGGTAGCGCGCCTTGATCGAGCTGAAGAGATCTTCGTAGTACTCGATCCCCAGGTCGGGGTGATGCCCGCCCTGCATCAGCAGACCGGTACCGCCGAGTGCGAGCGTCTCCTCGATCTTCTTGAAGATCACCGCCTTCGGCAGCAAATAGCCCTCGCTCGTGTCCCCCGGCCGACGGTAGAACGCGCAGAAGTCGCAGTCGGTGTAGCAGACGTTCGTGTAGTTGAGGTTCCGATCGACGATGAACGTGATCCGCGAGGGATCGGCCTTGCGGTTGCGGATCTCGTGCGCCGCGCGGCCGACGGAGACGAGGTCGCGCGAGCGGAGCAGCGTCAACGCGTCCTCTTCGTCGAGCCGTTCGCCGTCGAGAGCCTTCTCCAGCACCGCCGGAACGCTCACGCGCGCACCGCCTCTTGGACGAAGCGCAGCTCGGGCACCTCATCGAGCTCATCGACGCCGCGCGCGAGCTCGAGGAACGTGATCAGCCCTGCGCGCTCGCGCGGCCCGAAGCGATAGCGCAGCTTCTCGAAGTAGCGCGCGAGGAAGCCCGGCGGGTAGCCGTATCGCTCCGACGCTTCGTACGCGAGCTGCTCCGGCTCGGCGCGGGCGCGGCGGACCGACTGCACGAGCGCCTCCTCGAGCTCGACGAGTCCCTCGGCGACCGGCTCGGGCGCCGCCCACACTGCAAAGACCATCGGCAGGCCCGTCCGCTCGAGCCAGAGGCGGCCGAGGTCGTAGTGGGGCGTCGGGTCCTCGAAGGCCGACTTCAGCGCGGCGTCGCCGATCAGCAGCTTCGCGTCCGCCTCCTCCCCAAGCGGAACGTGCTCTGCCTCCGGGAGCAGCACCTTCGTGAGCACGACCGACGTCGCGCTTTCGGGGGTGACCGCCACCCGGCGCACCTGCTCGAGCGGGATTCGCGAGACCAGCTGGATCGAGTCGACCGCACCCTCCGAGCCGACGCAGAGCCGCCGGAGCACGCGCAGCCGGTGTGCGTTCCGCGCGTATTCGATCGACGAGATCGGCGCCAGGTCGAGCTCACCGGCGAGGAGCCGCCGGTTCAGCTCCGTCGGGACGCCGACGATCTCCTCGACATCGGCGTCAAGCCGGTGGAAGACCGGCGCCATGTTCACGTAGCCGATTCGCCCGAGCCGGATCACGCGCGCTTCTTCAATGTAGACGCGTCATACACGGGAAACCCACCTCCCGCCCCGTTGCCGCCGAGGCTAACGAGAAAAGACGCACGCGTGTGTGACGAACCGTGACGAATGCGTGCCAACTCCCTCACCAGCGGCGCAGCTCGCAGTAGAGCGTGTCGCGCTGTACCGGGATGCGTCCGGCCTCCTTCACGAAGAGCACGAGCTCGTCGATCTTCTGCTCGGTCGCAGTGCGGGCCCCGGCAGCGTGGAAGATCTCCTCGCGCACGACGGTGCCCTGCACGTCGTTCGCGCCGAAGTGCAGCGCGACGGCGGCCATGGGCATCCCCATCATGATCCAGTACGCCTTGATGTTCGGGATGTTGTCGAGCAGCAGGCGAGAGACCGCGATCATCTTCAGGTCGTCGGCGCCGGTCGTGTGCCGGAAGCCACGCCGCTCGAAGACCGTGTTCTCGGGGTGGAACGCGAGCGGGATGAACGCGAGGAAGCCGCCCGTCCGGTCCTGCTGGTCACGCAGTCGCAGCAGATGGTCGACGCGTTCCTCGTAGGTCTCGACGTGCCCGTACAGCATCGTGCAGTGGGTCGGAATCCCGAGCCGGTGCGCTGTCTCGTGCGTCAGGAACCAGAAGTCGGGATGTTCCTTGCCGGGCGCGACGAGCTTCCGCACGCGATCGGCGAAGACCTCCGCGCCTCCGCCCGGAAGCGAGCCGAGCCCTGCGTCGCGCAGCTCGCGCAGCACCTCCTCGTGCGAGAGCCCGGAAAGCTTTGTCATGTGGTGGATCTCGCTCGCCGTGTAGCACTTCAGATGCACGTCCGGCATCGCGTCACGCAGCTTCCGGATCGTGTCGACGTAGAACGAGAAGTCGACGTGCGGGTTCTCGCCGTTCACCATGTGGATCTCGGTAAACCCCGTCAGCTCGCGCTGGCGCAGTGCGTCCTCGACGAGCTCGTCGGGTGTGATCGTGTACGCCTCAGCCTGCTTCTGCGTCTTCGCGAACGCGCAGAACTTGCACTTCACGCGGCAGACGTTCGTCTGGTTGAGATAGAGGTTCTGGACGAAGTAGACATCGTCGGTGCCGCCGCGCGCGCGACGCGCGAGGTCGGCGAGCTCGCCGAGCGCGAGCACGTCGTCCGACTCCATCAGCGTCACCCCGTCCTCGAAGTCGAGGCGCTCGTTCGCCTCCACTTTCTCGCGGATTGACTCCAACGTGACGATGCGGTCTACGACAGCCATCAGTTCTTGCGGTCGATCACGATGTGGGTGAGGGCCTCGAGGCCTGGCTCGTCGTCGAGGAACTCCCGGGCTTTTCGAGCATAGTCGAGCGCCATTTCCCGGGACTGCTCGAGGGCCCCGGTCGCGCCGACACGCAGGAGGGCGCCGTCGAGCGGCCCTCCCGCGAGCGCGCGGCGCACGATCTCGTCCTCCTGCGAAGCCAGGATGAGCGGCAGGGTCGGCGTGCCTTCTCGGAGATCGGTGCCGGCGATCTTGCCAGTCTCGATCGTCTCGCCGGAGCAGTCGAGGATGTCGTCGACGATCTGGAACGCGACCCCGAGCGCGAGTCCGAAGTCCCCCAGGCGCTGCTCGCGCGAGCCGAGGAGGCAGGAGGCCTCGAACAGCTTCCCGGTCTTCAGGCTGCAGCGAGCGATGTACTCGTCGATGCTCGTCTCAGGATCGTGTTGCTGGCGCTTTTGCAGCGCTTCGCCGCGGGAGAGCGCGAGCGCGGTCTCGGCGAGGATCGAGACGCCCTCCATGTCGTCGGCCTCCGCGAGCTCGCCGAAGGCGCGCGCGAACAGATAGTCGCCCGCGGCGCGCGCCGCGCCGATGCCGTGCGCGTACCAGGCGGCAGCGCGGCCGCGGCGGAGCTGGGCACCATCGATCAGGTCGTCGTGGACGAGCGTCGCGATGTGCAGGAGCTCCACGGCGACGCCTCCCCGCAGCGCGCGCTCGCGGTCCGAAGAGGTCAAGTAGACGAGCAGCGGACGCAGCCGCTTGCCGCCTGCATCGACGGCATCGCTGCCGACGCGCGCCACGAGCCCCGGACGTCGTTCCGTCGCGAGACGTAGACGTTCCTCGAGCTCGTCGAGGAACGGGTGCGCGGTGTCGAGGACGGCCTCGGCCTTCACGGGCGCTCCCCGACGTGCAGTGCCACGATGCCGCCCGCCAGCAGTCGATACGAGACGTGCTCGAAGCCGGACCGCGCGAGCGCCGCTGCCAGGTCGTCGGGTCCGGGGAAGCGCCGGACGCTCGCCGGCAAGTACGTGTACGCGGACCCGCCGGAAATCACCTTGCCGGCGAGCGGGACGAGCACGTCGAACCAGAAGCGGAAGAAGGGGCGGAGCAGACCCGTCGGCCTCGTGATCTCGAGCACCGCCAGGCGGCCGCCCGGGCGCAAGACGCGTGCGAGCTCGCGCAGCCCTGCCTCGAGGTCGGCGACGTTCCGGATGCCGAACCCGATCGTTGCGGCATCGAAGCTCCGCTCCGGGAACGGCAGCGCAAGCACGTCGCCCCGGACCCACTCGAGCTCCGGCGCCTTGCGCAGCGCGCGTTCGAGCATCGGCTCGGA
>DASYUZ010000183.1:0-3881 GCA_036000665.1 Gaiellaceae bacterium | reverse complement strand
CGACAGTCCGCCGCACGGCCTTCGTACCAGCGCGATGGCCGTCGGCGATCGGCAATCCGTGCTGTCGAGCCCAGCGTGCGTTGCCGTCGAGGATGATCGCTACCGAGCGCGCAACGTCGCTGCGCTCAGGATCGGTCGCCGGAGCTTCGTGAGCGCGAACGCTCACACCTCCATGATCTCCGCTTCTTTGTGCTTCAGAAGCTCGTCGATCTGCTTCGTGTGCTCGTCGGTGAGCTTCTGGACCCGATCCTCGGCCCGGTGCTCCTCGTCGGCGCCGACGTTGCCATTGTCGACGAGCTCCTTGAGATGGTGGATCGCGTCGCGCCGGACGTTGCGGACGGCGACGCGCCCCTCCTCGGCCATCCCGCGGATGACCTTGACGAGCTCCTTGCGCCGCTCCTCGGTCAGCTGCGGAATCGGCAACCGGATCAGCTTGCCGTCGTTCGACGGCGTCAGCCCGAGATCCGACTCCTGGATCGCCTTCTCGATCTGCCGCATCGAATTGGGGTCGAACGGCTGAATCGTCAGCATGCGCGGCTCGGGAACGTTGATCGTCGCCAGCTGCTTCAGCGGTGTCTCCTGCCCGTAGTAGTCGATCCCGATCCGGTCCAGCAGCGCGGCCGACGCGCGACCGGTGCGCACGGTGTTGAACTCGTTGCGCGTCGCCTCGACCGACCGGTCCATGCGGCGGCCCGCGTCCTGGATCAGCTCCTCGACGGTCACTTCCCCTCCTTCGCGATGATCGTGCCCACCCGCTCCCCGGCGATCACGCGCTGCAGGTTCCCCTCCGAACTGCCGAAGACGTAGATGGGCAGGTCGTTGTCCATGCAAAGCGAGAGCGCGGTCGTGTCCATCACCCTGAGCCCGCGCTCGATCGCCTCGAAGTGCGTGATGCGCGGGATCAGCTCTGCGTTCTCGTCGACGTTCGGGTCCGCGCTATACACGCCGTCGGCACCGTGCTTCGCCATCAGGATCGCCTCCGCGCCGATCTCCAGCGCCCGCAGCGCCGCAGCCGTGTCCGTCGTGAAGAACGGGTTCCCCGTGCCGCCGGCGAAGATGACAATGCGCCGCTTCTCGAGGTGGCGGATCGCTCGGCGGCGGATGTACGGCTCCGCGACGTCCGCGATCTCGATCGCCGACTGCACGCGCGTCTCTGCGCCCGCGCGCTCGAGGGCGTCCTGCAGCGCCATCGCGTTGATCACGGTCGCGATCATCCCCATGTAGTCGGCGGTGGCGCGGTCCATCCCGCCCGCGGACGCTTCGATGCCGCGATAGATGTTCCCGGCGCCCACGACGACCGCCAGCTCCACCACGCGCGAGACCGCTGCGATCTCGCGCGCGATCGTGTCGACCGTCGCGGCCTCCAGGCCGTAGTCCTGTTCGCCCATCAGCGCCTCGCCGGAGACCTTCAGCAAGACGCGGCGGAACACCGGAGCGGCCGTAGGAGCGGCCGCCGGCGATTCCTGCGGTTGGAGCACCACTATCCAGCCAGCGACACGCGCTCGAACTCGATCACCTCGGCGCTCTCCTCCTCGAGCGCTTGGGCGACGGTCTTCCCGGTGTCGTGGATCCAGGGCTGCTCGGCCAGGACCTGCGCAGCGAAGAAGCGCTTGTTGAGCATGCCGTCGACGATCTTCTCACGCGCCTGCTCCGGCTTGGACTGGACCTCGTCCGAGCTCGTGTAGATGTCGCGCTCCGTCGCGATCAGCTCCTCGGGGACGTCCTCGCGGGTGATGTACTGCGGCGCCGAGGCCGCGATGTGCATCGCGACCTTCCGCGCGAGCTCGCGCGAGCCGCCGCGGAGCTGCACGAGGACGCCGAGCTTGTTGGCCGGCGGGTGTGCGTAGCCCTCGATCACGCCGCCTTCGACGCGTTCGAAGCGAGCAGGCGGCAAGATCGTGATGTTCTCCCCGAGCCTGCCGACGAGCTCCTTGCGCTCGTCTTCGAGCGCGGTCTCCGTGCCGACGCCCTCGGCGTCGACGAGCGCGAGGACCTTCTTCGCGAAGGCGAGGAACTCGTCGTTGTTCGACACCGGCTCGGTCTCGCTGCCAATTCCGACGATCGTTCCGCGGCTCCCGTCCTGCTGGACGCGGTAGCCGACCTTGCCCTCCGTGGTCGCACGCCCGGCACGCTTGTCGGCCGAGGCCATGCCCTTCTCGCGCAGGAGGCGCTTGGCGGCGTCAATGTCGCCGCCCGTGTCCTGGAGCGCGCGCTTCGCGTCCATGATCCCGGCGCCCGTCTGCTCACGAAGTTCCCTGACGAGCGTGGCCGAGATTGCCGTCACGACTGCGTCACCTCCTCCGGAGCGCGATCGGCTTCCGCCGGGGGAACCTCCCGGTTTCCCCGGTCCCCCTCCACCGGTCCGCTTGCGCGGACAGGCGGCTCCCCCGCCGGCTCCTCGCCCGGGGACACCTGCTCGTAGTCGCCGTCCGGGACAGTCTCGACGGCTTCCTGCTCGGGCGTCGGCTCGGGAGCGCGCGGCCCCGCGAGCTCTTCCTCGGTGACCCCTGTCTTGCCGGCCGCGATTCCCTCGGCGATGACGCGCGTGACCAGCTCGCAGGAGCGAATCGCGTCGTCGTTTCCGGGGATCACGTAGTCGGCCTCGTCCGGATCGCAGTTCGTGTCGACGAGGGCGATCACCGGGATGTTCAGCCGCCGAGCCTCGGCGACCGCGAGCTGCTCCTTGCGTAGGTCGAGGATGAAGACGACGTCGGGCTGGCGGCGCATGTCGGCGACACCGCCCAGGTTCGCCTCCAGCTTCTCGAGCTCGCCGAACAGCGAGATCCGCTCCTTCGCAGGGAGCAGCTCGAGCTGCCCCTCCTCGCGGAGGCGGCGCAGCTCGTGCAGGCGGTCGATCCGGCTGTGGATCGTCCGCCAGTTCGTGAGCAGCCCGCCGAGCCAACGATGGTTCACGTATGGCATGCCGACGCGCTTGGCGTGGTTCTCCACCGCGTCCTGGGCCTGCTTCTTCGTGCCGACGAAGAGGATCGTCCCGTTGCGGGTCGCGACGTTCTTCACGAACTCGTGGGCCTCTTCGAGCAGCTCCTGCGACTGCTGCAGGTCGATGATGTAAATGCCGCCGCGCTCGGTGAAGATGAAGCGCCGCATCTTTGGGTTCCAGCGTCGAGTCTGGTGGCCGAAATGCACTCCGGCCTCCAGCAGCTCGCGCATGCTGACGACGGACATGGTTGGCAAAAGCCTCCTTCTCGGTTTCGATTGCGCTACGCCGGCGGGCTCGGCTGGAACCGGGATCCGTCGCCCCGGCACCGCCACCCGAGTCGTCCCGCCGGGACGGGGACAGCAGTCCGGCCATTCTAGCCGGGAACGGCCGCTCTCCCGCCTATCCTGCCTCTGTGGCCGAAGCGCTCGAGCAGGTCGCGCAGGAGATCCGCGACACCGCTTGGGACCTGGCCCTCGAGGTGATCGAGGAGGGTGTCCGCGACGATCTCGTCCCCTCGCTCCAGCGCCTGGGCCAGGTGGGGCAGCTCGGCGACATCCCGACCTTCATCGGCGAGCTCGCCAAGGAGCTCGCCGACCCGGAGCCCGCACGGATGCGCCGCGGCGGACCGCTCGCCGCCCGCGTCCGCGACCACGCCCGCGAGCGCGAGGCGCTCGGCTTCGCGCCGCGCGAGATCGTCACCGAGCTGCTGCTCCTGCGGCGCGTGCTCTGGCGCTTCGTCTCCACGCGCAGCAAGTCGCTGACGGGCGCCGAGGTGCTCGAGGCGGAGCGGCGGCTCAACGACAGCCTCGACCGCCTCGTCACCGAGTGCGTCGTCGCCTACTTCGACCGCGCGACCTCCGAGCTCGCTCGGCGCGCGCGGCGCGATCCGCTGACGCAGCTCCTGAATCACCAGGCGTTCCAGCAGGAGCTCGCCCTCGAG
>DASYUZ010000182.1:0-11378 GCA_036000665.1 Gaiellaceae bacterium | reverse complement strand
GGAAGAGCTTCATGGAGAAGGCGCTGCCGTACCTGAAAGCCGAGCCGGAGTCGTTCTCGCTGCCGCTCTACCCGTACGCGTCGCCGCGGCGTGTGGTCTTGCGCAACGGGCGCTGGGGTCTCGACAACGGCTACTGCCGCTCGACGATGACGATCATGTACTTCGCTGGGAGGGGCCCGGCGCGGACGGCCGGTTGCAAGCCGAACGAGGTCGAGGTGCCGCAGGTCGTCGGCGCGACGCTCGCCGAGGCGCGCGCGCGGCTGGAAGCGCAACCGCTGACGCCGGCGTTCGTCTTCAAGCCGGCGCGGCCCGGGCAGAGGCTCGGGATCGTGCTCGACCAGTTTCCGAAGAAGGGGGCGCTCTCCTCGTACGACAAGGTGACGCTCGTGCTCGCGAAGTCGCTGTACGGCCGCGTGCCCGAGGTGGTCGGGCTGAAGCTGACGAAGGCGCGCGAGCAGCTCGTCAAGCGCGGGCTGAGGGTGGCGGTCGCGCCGTCGCCGTACGGGAAGAAGGGCCGCGTGCAGGCGCAGCAGCCGCCGGGCGGCGTGGCGGCAGGCAAGCACATGGTCGTCAAGCTGGTCGTAGCGCGCGGCTGAGGTAGCGCGAGCCCTTCAGCCCGTAGCGCCACGGATGGTCGACGGCCTTCGTGATGCCGATGCGCGCGCCGCTGACGATCTCGACGTCGCGATCGCGTGCGCGCAGCGCGAACGGCGGGCGGTCGAGCGGCAGGCCGTCGTGCTCGCGCGTGATCCCGAGCGCCTGACAGAGGCGGCCCGGGCCGGCGCAGAGGAGGCGCTCCTCGTCGAGCCCGCGCCGCTCGCGCATGAGGTCGAGCCCGTGCGTCGGCTCGAGTGCGCGGAGCAACACCGCGCTCGCCGAGCCCTCCTCCTCGCACACGAAGTTCACGCACCAGTGGATCCCGTACGAGCGGTAGACGTACGCGTGCCCCGGCGGCCCGAACATCGACGCGTTGCGCTCGGTGCGCCCGCGGTACCCGTGCGCGGCCGGGTCCTCGTGGTCGTACGCCTCGACCTCGACGATTACTCCGCCCACGCCCTTGCACAGGAACGTGACGCCGATCAGGTCGGGCACGACCTCGTGCACGGAGCGCGCGAAGAAATCGGAGGAGATCAGAAGAGCGGTTCGGTCTCGGCCTGCTTCGCGCTCGCCTCGAGCAAGCGGCGCGCGCGGCGCGAAAGGTCGTTCAGGTCGACGCGGCCGGACTTGGTCTGCTCCACGAGGCGCTCGGCGAGCTGCAGCGACTCGTCGAGGATCTGCGAGCGCGCGGTTGGATCGCCGCCCATCTCGGCGAGGATCGTCCGCTCGGTGCGGGAGGCGATGATCGGTTCCGAGATTCCCTCGATCCAGACGCGCGTTCGCGCACCGTGACCGCGCTCTCCGGCCCGCAGCGGCTCGAGCGCGTAGATCCGGTCGGCGCGCGCGTACTTGCCGAAGCCAAGGAAGATCATCCGCGGAGCGCCGTCGGGCATGGCCCCGGATTATCTATCGCTCGCGGCCGACCGCCGTGCGGAGCGCCTCCGCCACGCGCTCCTGGTCCTCGCGCGCGAGCTGCGGGAAGAAGGGCAGCGCGAGCGTCCGCGCGCTCGCGTCCTCCGAGACCGGGCACATGCCCTCGCGGAACCCGTACCTCTCCCTCATGTACGGCTGGAGGTGGATCGACGGCAGGTACGGCCGGGTGACGATTCCCTGCTCCTCGAGCGCCGCGATCATGCCGTCTCGGTCGAGCCCGCGCGCGAGCTTGACGACGTACACGAACCAGGACCGCTCGTGGCGGTGGTCGTCGGGCCACGGCGTTTCGACGCCGTCCACGTCCACCAGGAGCTCCGTGTAGCGGCGCGCGACGTCCGCACGCAGCGAGAGCAGCGTCTCGAGCTTCTCGAGCTGAGCGATCCCCACCGCGGCCGAGAGGTCGTCGATGCGGTAGTTCCAGCCGAGTCGCACGTGGTGCAGCCAGCTCGCCGTGTCGCCGCGACCCTGGTTCGAGAGGCTCTTGAGCAGCTTCCATTCGTCCTCGGACTCCGTCGTGACGATGCCACCTTCGCCGGTCGTCATTTGCTTGTTCGGGTAGAAGGCGAAGACCGCGAGGTTGCCGTGCGAACCGACCGGCCGGCCTTCGTAGCGCGCGCCGAGCGCTTCGCAGGCGTCCTGGACGAGCACGAGCCCGTGCCGCTCGCAGATCGAACGGAGCTCGTCGAGCTCGCATGGGTAGCCGAAGACGTCGACCGGGACGACTGCCTTCGTGCGCTCGCTGACCGCGTCCTCGACTGCGCTCGGATCGAGGTTGAGCGTGTTCGGATCGATGTCGGCGAAGACCGGCGTTGCGCCCTCGTAGATCGCGCAGTTCGCGGAGGCGACGAACGAGTAGGGGGACGTGATCACCTCGTCGCCGGCGGTGACGCCGGCGAGCCGGAGGCCGAGGTGGAGGCCCGCGGTGCCGCTCGAGACCGCCGCGGCGTGGCGCGCGCCGACGCGCTCGGCGAAGAGCTCCTCGAAGCGCGCGATCGCCGGGCCGAGCGAGAGCTGCCCGGAGCGCAGCACCTCGAGCACGAGCTCTTCCTCCCTCGCATCGAGATACGGGCGCGAAAGCGGAATGTCTTTCCGCTTTGCGGAAAGACTAAGGTCCGACACCGGTAGAGGTTTCGGCGCGAGCCGAAACCTCAAGCCAATGACTCCAGCGCTCCGTCTTCCCGCGGACGGTGTCGAGGTACGCCTTCTGAATCTCGAGCGTGACCTCCCCGACGCCGAGCTCGTGGTCGTCGATCGAGCGCAGCGGCGTGACCTCGGCCGCCGTGCCGCACATGAACACCTCGTCCGCGAGGTAGAGGTCGGAGCGGATCAGCTGCGTCTCCTCGACCTGGTAGCCGAGGTCCTGCGCGATCTGGATCACGCTGTCGCGCGTGATCCCGGGCAGGATCGAGTTCGCGAGCTCCGGCGTCGCGATCTTGCCGTTCTTGATCACGAAGAGGTTCTCGCCGGAGCCGTCCGCGACGAAGCCCTCGGCGGTGAGCAGGATCGCCTCGTCGTAGCCGCCGTTGATCGCCTCCGTCACGGCGAGCATCGAGTTCAGGTAGATCCCCGTCGCCTTCGAGACGTGCGGGATCACGTTCGGCCCGATGCGCTGCCAGGAAGAGATCTTTGCCTTGATCCCGTTGCGCAAGCCCTCCTCGCCGAGATAGGAGCCCCAGGGCCAGCTCATGATCACGGTCTCGACGGGGTTCTCGCGCGCGGCGACGCCGAGCTGCCCGTAGCCGTAGAAGGCGATCGGCCGCACGTAGCACTCGGGCAATCCGTTCGCGTCGACGAGCTGGTGGGTCGCGTCGCGCAGCTCTTCCGCGGAGTAGGGGATCTCCATGTAGAGCAGGCGTGCGGAGTTGTGCAGGCGGCGCATGTGGTCGGTGAGCCGGAAGACCGCCGGGCCGTTCGGGGTCTCGTAGCAGCGGATCCCTTCGAACACGCCCGAGCCGTAGTGCAAGCCGTGGACGCCGACGTGGACCTTTGCGTCGGCCCAGTCGACGAGCTCGCCGTTCATCCAGATCTTCTCGGTCTCCTGCACGCCGGTCTCCTCTCCGGAAAAGGTCAGTCCGAATGGTATGCACGGTCGTCGACAGCGTCCATTTGCCGGGCCCGGGCCAGTCGCGCGAGCTCGGCCGGGCGCAGGCAAGCCATGTGCCTGGGAGAGCCCGCGCCCACCCAGACGTGTTCGTGCGCGAGCAGCGAACGATCGATCAGGACCTGCTCCACGCCGGGAAGCGGAAACGGCGCCACGGCGCCCGGCGCGAAGCCTGTTGCGGCCTCCACCTCCTGCCGCGAGGCAACCCGTGCGGACTGGGCTCCGACCGCCCGCGCCACCTTCCCCGCAGCGGCCCGCCGATCGCCGGGGACGAGCGCGACGACCGGCCGGCCGTCGCAGACGAAGACGAGCGACTTGACGATCTGCGCCGCGTCGACACCCACCGCACGCGCCGCGTCCTCCGCGGTCGGCGTGCCCTCCGGAAACTCCTCGAGTCGCGCCTCCGCATGCGACTCCCTGAGGAAGGCGGCAACGCGCTGGACAGGCGGAGGCCACATCGCTGCGAAACCGTACCGGTCGCTCGTCCGTTGTCCCCCTGAATACTCTTCAGGGAGACGTCTTGCCTTCTAAAGAAGTCCGGATCGCCACAACCGAGGCAATTTTCCGCACGGTGAACGAGCGGATCGCCGAAAGCGCGGAGCGCTTCGACTCGACGGAAGCCGAGTTCGTGTGCGAGTGCGAGGATCGCACGTGTACGCACAGGGTCGAGGCGTCGCTCGACGAGTACGAGCGCATCCGCAAGAAGCCGACGCACTTCCTGCTCGCGCCGGGACACGACAACGAGCGGATCGAGCGCGTGGTGGAGCGCAAACGGCGCTACTGGGTGGTTGAGAAGTTCGAGCGCACGGTCGCGGCGACCGTGCGGCGCCTCAATCCCCGCGCCGAGACGAACTAGGGACCTTCGGCACGAACGCGCCCGGCACCTGCTCGCGGTACTCGCCGTACTCGTGGTACTGCCGCGCGAGGTAGTCCTCCTCGAGCTGCGCCTTGTTGCGCCAGAGGATCGCGAGCGCGATGAGCGGGACGAACGCCGCGGGGCTCGTCGCGAGTGCGAAGCCGGTGAAGAAGATCAGCCCCGCCGCGTAGATCGGGTGACGCACGTATGCGTAAGGTCCGCCCTCGACCAGTCGTGCTCCTTCGCGCGGCACCGGAAACGGCGACGCGGCGTTGCGCTGGCCGAGCGTCTGCCACGCCCAGACGGCGACGATCCCGCCGAGCACCGCGAGCACCGCGCCGAGGGCGGTAAGCAGCGGCGCGACGTTGTCGGGCCAGCCGGGCGGGAGGAAGGCCGCGAGCAGGACGCACACCATCAGTGCGAACTGCGCCAGGACCCAGCGGCCGCCTCGTTCAGTCCAGCTTGATGAATCGAGCATCGTCGAATCCCTCAGCGTGAACGCGTTCGACCAGCTCGTCGGGCGCGGGGGCGTCGATCGAAAGCGCCATCAGCGCCTTGTCGCCCTCGCGCGTCCGCGAAACGGCCATGTTCGCGATGTTCACTCCGGCCTGGCCAAAAAGGGTGCCGACCCGCCCGATCACACCCGGTACGTCGTCGTAGCGGAAGAAGACCATCAGCGGCGCGAGCTCGATGTCGAGCTCGAACCCGAGCGCGTTCACGAGCCAGAGCCGATGGTCTCGGCCGATCGTCGTGCCCGCGACCGTGTAGTCGTTCCCGTTGTCGCGCACGCGCACGCGCACGAGGTTCGTGTAGTCGCGTGATGTCCGGCGCCGCTCCTCGTGCACGTCGATCCCGCGTTCCGCTGCGATCAGCGGCGCGTTGACGTAGTTGACCGGCACGTCCGCTCGCCCTTGGAAGGCGCCGGTCAGCGCGGAGACGGTGAGCAGCCGCGTGTCGTACTGCGCGAGCGCGCCGTAGTATGAGAGCTCGATGCGGCCGGCGCTCCCCGCGGCGAGCTCCATCGCGAGCCGCCCGAGCTGCGCGGAGAGCGGGACGAACGGGCCGAGCACGTCGAGGTCCTCGGGCCGGATCGACGGGATGTTGACCGCGTTCGTCACGACGCCGCCCTCCAGCGCGGCTGCCACTTGTTCCGCGACGATCACGCCTGCGCGGTCCTGTGCTTCTTCCGTCGAGGCCGCGAGGTGCGGCGTGACGATCACGTTGTCGAGCTCGAGCAGCGGCCCCGAGTACGGCTCCTCGGAGAAGACGTCGACCGCCGCACCGGCAACTTTCCCGGAGCGGAGTGCGTCCACGAGCGCCTGCTCGTCGACGAGCTCGCCGCGTGCTGCGTTCACGATGCGCACGCCGTCGGGCATGCGCGCGATCGCCTCGCGGCCGATCGCTCCGCGCGTGTCCGGTCCCAGCGGCAGATGCAGGGTCAGGAACTCGGCCCGGTCGAGCACGTCGTTCATCGACTCGGCGCGCTCGACCCCGAGCTCGCGGTAGCGCTCCCTGGAGACGAACGGGTCGTAGGCGATGACGTGCATCCCGAGGCCGCCCGCGCGGCGTGCGACCTGCTGCCCGATCCTGCCGAAGCCGAGCACGCCCAGCGTCTTGCCGGCGAGCTCCACACCGCCCCACCGGGAGCGCTCCCAGCGGCCCTGCTTGAGCGCGGAGTGCGCCTGCGGGATGTTCCGGGCGAGCGAGACGAGCAGCCCGATCGTGTGCTCGGCGGCGGAGACGACCGTGGACTCGGGCGCGTTCGCGACCACGATCCCGCGGCGCGTCGCGGCCTCCACGTCGACGTTGTCGACCCCGACGCCCGCTCGCCCGATCACCTTCAGCCGCTCGGCGCGCTCGAGGACGTCGGCGGTGAGCTTCGTCGCGGAGCGGATCACGATCGCGTCGTAGGCGGCGATCTTCTCGGTCAGGTCGCCGTTCGGCTCGATGTCGACGTCGAAGCGGTCACGCAGCAGCTTCACGCCGGCGTCGGCGATCGGCTCGCGGATCAGTACGCGGGGTTTCCTCAAACCTTGGCGCCCTCGTAGACCTCGAGGGCGCGCGCGGTCGCGACGCCGCGCTCGACGTCGGCACCCAGCTCGGCGAGCACGAGCTCCACCGCCGCGAGCGCGGTCGTGATGTCGAAGACGTCGAACCAGCCGATGTGGCCGATGCGGAAGATGCGGCCCTTCAGCGCACCCTGGCCGTTCGCAATTGTGATCCCGTGGTCGTCGCGGAGCCCGCGCACGACGTCGGTTGCATCGATCCCCTCGGGCGGGCGGATCGCGGTCACGACGGCGGACGAGTCGTCGTCGGGAGAGAAGAGTTCGAGGCCCATCGCCTTCACGCCCTCGCGGCAGGCGCGACCGAGGCGCAGATGCCGGTCGAACGCGGCCTCGAGGCCGTCGCCGAGCAGGCGCCCGAGCGCGACGTCCAGTCCGGCGATCAGCGTGACCGCCGGCGTGAACGCGGCGTCGAGCTTCGCCTGCGCGCCCGCGATCTTCTCCCAGTCGAAGTAGAAGCGCGGCGCCGAGCCGCGCGCGTCGAAGGCCGCCTCGGACACCGCCGCGAAGGCCAGCCCGGGCGGGGTCATCAGCGCCTTCTGCGAGCCGGCGACGACCACGTCGAGGCCCCACGCGTCGATCTCGAGCGGCACGGCGCCGAGGCTCGAGACCGCGTCCACGACGACGAGCGCGCCGGCCTCCTTCGCCACCGCCCCGAGCGCGCGGACGTCGGCGACGACGCCGGTCGAGGTCTCGGAGTGGGTCAGGAAGACGGCCTTCGCGCGCCGCTCGGCGAGCTGCGCTGCGAGGTCGTCGGCCGACGGCACCTCGCCCCACTCGTAGGCAAGCACGTCGGCGTCCGCCCCGTAGGCGCGCACGATCGCCGCCCAACGCTCGCCGAAGCTTCCCGCGGTGACCACGGTCACCGCGTCGCCCGGTGAGATCAGGTTCGCCGCGGCCGACTCCATCGCGCCCGTCCCGGACGAGGTGAACATCAGCACGTCGCGCCCCGTCCGGAAGACCTCGCGGAGGCGGGCGAGCGTCCGCTCGAAGACCGGCACGAAATCCGGGCTGCGGTGGTGGACGATCGGCTGGGCGCCCGCAGCGAGCACCTCGGGCGGCACGGGGGTCGGCCCCGGGGTCAGCAGATACCGCTTTTCGGGCACGCCGGGCCGAGCCTAGCGAAGCGGGCGGCCGGTTAAGCCTCGATGAACCTTCGCATGGACTTTGTGACGCCGGAAGAACCGCAGCTACCTTGTCGTTGTACGGGTTTGTAACACCATCCCACCCACAAGGACAGCCATGATCACCAAGCTTTTCCGCGCGTTCGCGATGCTCGACTCCGGCCTTCCCTGCCGCACCTGCGGCGAGGGCATCGCGCGCGACGACGAGTTCGGCATCAGCGAGGGCGTCTGCGCGCCCTGCCGCGACTAGCGCTCGAGCGTCCCAGGCTCCCACGGGCGGAGCGTGACCCCGACTCCGCGCACGTGGGCTGACAGCGGCTCTTCCCCCTCTGACGAGCCGCACTACGAGGCGGCCCTCTCGGCGCGCCAGCGCCGGGAGGGCGGCGTCTTCGACCCGTAGCCCCTCGCGCTCGCGACGGTCCCCGTAGGTCCCTCGGACCGTCCGGGCGCGACCCGGGCTTCGGTTCCGTGCGCTACTTGACCGAGCCGGCCAGCAGGCCCTGCACGAAGTAGCGCTGGAGCGCGAAGAACACGAGCAGCGGCACGATCATGAGCAGGAACGCGCCTGAGCTCAACAGGTTGAACTCGACGCCGTACGTCGAGAGGAGCTGCGAGATCCGGATCGTCATCGGCCAGAGATCCGGCTCCTGGATGTACACGAGCGCCATCAGCAGGTCGTTCCAGACCCAGAGGAACTGGAAGATCCCGAACGACGCGAGTGCGGGAACGGAGAGCGGCAGGACGATCTTGAAGAAGATCCTCCAGTTCGACGCACCGTCGACACGCGCCGCCTCGATCAGGTCGCGCGGCAGTGTGATGAAGAAGTTCCGCAGCAGGAAGATGCAGAACGGAAGCGCGAAGACCGTGTGCGCGATCCAAAGGCCCGCGTAGGTGCCGGTGATCAGGTCCTTGCGGCCCGTCAGGTACTCGCCGATGTCCTGGAACTCGACGAGTGTCGGCACGAACGCCGCCTGCACCGGAACGACCATCAGCGCGACGAGGGAGAGGAAGATCGTGTCGCGGAACGGAAAACGGATCCACGAGAACGCAAACGCGGCGAGCGCGCCGAAGAACAGCGGCAGCAGCGTCGACGGGATCGCGATCAGCGCGCTGTTCAGGAAGCTCGGCGCCATCTTGTTCGCGTTCAGCACGAGGTCGTAGTTCTTGAGCGTGAAGTCCCAGTGCGAGAACGACGTCCACCAGCCGGACGACGCGATGTCCGGCCGCGGCCGGAACGAGGTCACCGCGAGGCCGATCGTCGGGACGAGCCAGATGACCGCGATCGCGATCAGTGAGAAGTGCACCGGCGCCCGCGAGATGAAGCCCAGCGTGCGGGCGGCAGCAGTCTGCCGAGGCCGAACGGCGATCGTCTCGGCAGCGGTCGTCACCCGGTCACCGCCTCGCTGCGGAAGCGACGGATGTTCAGGATCATCACCGGGATGATCAGGATCAGCATGAACACCGCCACCGCCGCTCCGTAGCCGCCTTTCCCGCTCTCAAACGTCTCGACGAAGAAGCTGTACGCGATCACGCGCGAGGCGCCGCCGGGGCCGCCCTTGGTCATGATGTAGACGATGTCGAAGACCTTGATCACGTTGATGATCAGCCAGACGGTCACGACGGCGATCGGGAGCGACAGCAACGGCAGCTGGACCCGGCGGAAGATGTCCCACTCCGTCGCACCGTCGGTGCGCGCCGCCTCGATCACTTCCTGCGAGATTCCCTTCAGCGCCGCCGACAGCACGATCATCACGAAGCCGGTCGACGCCCAAACGTAAGCGAGGATGAGCGCGTAGTTGACGGTGTTTGCCTGCCCGACCCACGACACGGGCGACCCGCCGGCTCCGTCGATCAGCGCATTGACCACGCCGATCTGCGGATCGGGAGCGTAGACGAGCAGCCAGATGACCGCGACGGCGGTCGCGGAGATCGCCATCGGGACGAAGATGATCGACTTGAACACAGCCTCGTACCGCACCCGCGTCGCGAGCACGGCCGTGATCAGTCCGAGCACGAGGCACAGACCCGTGTAAAGGACGACCCATCTGAAGTTGTTGATCACGGCACCGGTCCAGGGGAACGTGTCCCGATTCAGGAAGCGGTGGTCGCGCGTGAGCAGCCGCTCGAAGTTGTCGAACCCGACCCAGCGTCGGAAGCGCAGTCCTGCGCCGGTGTTGAAGGACAGTGCGATCGTCCAGATCACTGGGACGACCATGAAGGCCGTCACGAGGAACAAGGCCGGCAGCAGGAACGGGAGGGCGTGGAAGCCCTCCCGTCCCACAACTGACGCCAGCCTGCGCCGCGGAGGTTTTGCGACGATCGATCCGGGCGCGGTGGCGCTCATCTACCCCGCGAATGCGTCCTTGGCCTGCGTCTGGAAGCTCGTCAGCTCCTTGTCGGCCTTGCTGGGACTCTTGAGCACGGACTGGAGCAACGTGCCCCAGTCGTCGCCAAGAGCTCCCGGCAGGAGGTCGGAGCCGTCGAAGACGAAGACCTCAGCGTTCTTGACCTGATCGGCCTCCTTCCGAACCAGCGGGTTCGGGTACGCATCGGCCGCCACACCCTTGTTCGGCGAGACGATCGCGCCGGTGGAGACCCAGATCTTGCCGGCTTCCGGCGAGGATAGGTACTCGATCAGCTTCGCAACGTCCTCGTTGTTAACGAACGCCGCAGTGATGTCACCGCCGCCGACGAGCGGATTGCCGTTGGCCTCATCGATCGTCGGCCACTCGAAGAAGTCCATGTCCTTCCCGGGCTTCCGCTTCGGATTGACGTCGCTCAACGTGATGCCGCCGACGAAGCCGCCTTCCGCGAACAGGTGTGCCTTGGGATTCGTGCTGAACTCCTGGCCGATCGCGTCGACGAACGTCGTCCCGAGTGCACCGTCGACGCCGCCGACGAGCGTCTGGTTGTTCAGCACGTCCGTCATCATCTTCAGCGCGTCCTTCACCGACTGGTCGTCGAACGAGAGGTCGCCCCCGAACAGCTGCTTGTACTTGTCGGGACCGGCCGAGCGGGCGTAGATGTTCTCGAAGAAGTCCGTGAGGTTCCACGAGTCCTTCGCCCCGATCGTCCAGGGCTTGAGCGGATCGCTCTTCAGCTTGTCCGTGAGCGCGATGAGCTCGTCCCAGGTCTTCACCGGCTGGACCTTCGGGTCGTCCGGGCGGTACCAGATGACGCTCTTCGAGTTCGCTTTCGCGACTACGCCGTAGGCGGTGCCGTCGACCGTGGTCAGGTCGGTCCAGGCCTTGCTGTAGTTGGCGTTGATCTTGTCCGGATCGAGCCCGAGATCCTCGAGCGAGATCAGCGACCCCTCGTTGGCGAGATCGGTGACGATGCCCGGCCGCGGGATGATCGCGACCATCGGCGGGTTGCCCGCGGCGATCCGGGAGCGGATCACCGGCAGGAAGTCGCGCGCCGACTCGTACTTCGTCTTGATCCCGGTCTCCTGGGTGAACGCAGTCAGGACCTTCTGGAACGCCTCCTGCTCGCTGCCGCCCCAGAGCGACAGCACGCTGACCGTCCCGGTCCCCTTCTTCGTCTCACCTCCGCCTCCGCCGCAGGCTGCTGCGACGACCGCAAGCGAGACGGCGAGGGTTAACGCCGCTAGGCGTAGCCCGTACCTCCTGATCAATGAGATCCCTCCTCCAACTTGTCGTAGATGCCGAGTCCGCTGTCTGGATCGAAGAAATGCAGTCCGGTCG
>DASYUZ010000181.1:0-15991 GCA_036000665.1 Gaiellaceae bacterium | reverse complement strand
GCCGGTCGCCGAGGCGCAGCAGCCGCAGCGAATGGCAGCTCGGGTGGTAGGTGACCGAACCGGCGTAGGTCGCGCCGACGTCCTCGACGCCGAGCCGGTCGACGAGCAGCTCGGTCAGCTCGTGCACGCGGCCGGCGAGCGCAGGGATCTGCTCGCGGACGTGCGCGGTGCAGGACGCCGACGGCGAGACGATCAGCTGGTGTCCGGCGAAGACTCGCTCCATCCGCTCGCCCAGGGCCCGCGCCTGGTCCGCGTAGCCCGCGTTCAAGTGCATCTGCCCGCAACACGTCTGCTCGCGAGGGAAGTCGACGGAGGCTCCGAGCCGCTCGAGCAGCGTGACCGTCGCCCTGCCGACGTCGGGGAAGAGCGTGTCCCCGAGGCACGTGATGAACAGCGCGACCCTAGACGGCGGCAACGGAGCCGGATCGCTCGGTGGCCAGCCGCTCCGCGTGACCACCGGCACGGAACGCGGCCACCGGGTCGGGCTGGAGACCGAGTTCCTCGCGCAGGTGGGCGAGCAGCGGGCGGACGTCCGTCTCGTACGCTTCGAGCAGCACGCGGTGGGCGCCGAGCACGTCGCCGGCGCGCTGGGCGCCCTCGAGCCGCGGACGGTCGACGAGCAGCGCCTTCGTGTAGGCGGTCTGGATGTTGACGACCGACTGGATCATCGCGTCGATCTTGCCCTCGACGTTGTGCGACTGGTCGATCATGAACGCGATCCGCTCCGCGGTGGGCGCCGTCGCGGGGTCGCGCAGTGCGGCGGCGATCTCGCTCATGATCCGGAAGAGCTCGAACGGGTCGATCGCTCCCACGATCAGATCGTCGTCGGCGTACTTGCGGTTGTTGAAGTGGAAGCCGCCGAGAAGGCCCTCCTCGAGCAACAGCGCGACGATCTGCTCGATGTTCGTGCCCTGCGGGTGGTGGCCGGTGTCGACCAGCACGTGCGCCTGCGGCCCGAGCCGGTGGCACGCGAGCGCCGCGGTGCCCCAGTCGGGCAGGTCGGTCGAGTAGAACGCCGGCTCGAAGAACTTGTACTCGACGAGCAGCCGCATGCCGTCGTCGAGCGCGGCGTACAGCTGCTCGAGCCCTTCGAGCAGGCGGCGGTAGCGCGTGCGGAGACCGTCCTGGCCGGGGTAGTTCGTGCCGTCCGCAAGCCAGAGGCTGAGGTCGCGCGAGCCGGTCGCGCGCATGATCTCGATGCACTCGAGGCAGTGCTCGAGCGCCTGCCGGCGGACGCTCGCATCGGGATGGCAGAGGCTGCCGAGCCTGTACTCGTTGTCGGAGAAGAGGTTCGGGTTGACGGCGCCGATCCGGATCCCCTGCTCCTCCGTGAAGCGGCGCAGCTCGTCCCAGTCGTCGGTGCGGTCCCACGGGATGTGGATCGCGACGCTCGGGCAGGCGCCGGTCAACCGATGGACGAGCGCGGCGTCCGCGACCTTCTCGTGGACGCTGCGGGCGGCACCGGGCCACGGAAAGACGTGGAAACGCGTGCCCGAGTTGCCGTAGCCCCACGACGGCGTCTCGATCGCGAGTGACTGCAACTCGGCGAGCAGTGCCTCGTCGTCCACGGCGCGCAGTCTGAACTACCGGGCGCCGGAAGTCACGCCTTCCTTCGCTTTTCGCTTCGATCGAAACCCATAAGCTTTCGTTCAGAAGGGCTATTGACACGTTCGAAACCGCGGCGTAGGGTCGCACCCACTTGATCGAGCGGCTTCCCGAACTGAGCAGGGCAGAGAGGCTGCAGCGTGTGCTCGAACTCCTCGACACGCGGGAGAGCGTCCAGGTTTCGGAGCTTTCGGAAGCGTTTTCGGTTTCGGAAGTCACGGTGAGGCAGGATCTCGCCCACCTCGCGGAGCAGGGCCTCGTTGCCCGCGTGCGGGGTGGAGTGCGCGCGCTGCCGCGTGCGCAGTCCGAGCTCGCGTTCGACGCGCGTCTGCGTTTGCAGGCGGACGAGAAGCGGGCGATGGCGCGACTGGCGTCGTCGCTCGTGGCGGACGGCGAATCGGTCGCGCTCGACTCGAGCACGAGCGCGTACTACCTCGCGCTCGAGCTGCGGCGGAGGCGCGAGCTCGTGGTCGTCACGAACGGGCTGCTGATCGGTGCAGCGCTCGCGGATGCGCCCGGCGTCACCGTTCTCCTGACCGGAGGGATGCTGCGTCAGGCGGCCATGTCGGTCGTCGGCGACCTCGCGGCGCAGGTGCTGCACTCGACCCGCATCGACAAGGGCTTCTTCGGCGCACGGGGGTTGAGCCTCGAACGTGGGCTGCTGGACCTCAACCCCGATGAGGTGCGCATCAAGCAGCAGATGGTCGCCGCGTGCGAGCGGGTGATCGGCCTGTTCGATGCGACGAAATGGCAGCGCAGCGCGTTCCTCTCGTTCGTCCCGGCCGAGCGCGTCGACGCGATCGTCACGGACGCCACGGCGCCGGCCGAGCTTGTCGAGCGCTGGCGTGCGCGCGGCGTTGAGGTTTACACGGCCCAGGCCGCGGCGGCTGCCCCGAGCCTCGAGCGCGCCCCCGGTCTGCTTCGCGATCGCGACGACGTGGGAGCGGCCTCGTGACGACCATGGTCGCAGTCGACCTCGGTGCGCAGAGCGGGCGCGTCGCGCTCGGCCGCTTCGACGGCGAGCGCCTCTCGGTCGAGGAGCTGCACCGCTTCGCGAACGTTCCGGTGCGCGTGCACGGGATGCTGCACTGGGACGTGCTCGCCCTCTACGAGGGCGTGCTCGAGGGTCTCCGCGCCGCCGCGCGCGAGACCGGCGGCCGCGTCGACTCCGTCGGCGTCGACACGTGGGGCGTGGACTACGCGCTGCTCGACCGCGCCGGCCGCCTGATCGGCAATCCGGTCCATCATCGCGACGCGCGCAGTGAGCGTGGCATGGCGGCGGTGCTCGAGCGCATCCCGGCGCGGGAGCTGTACGAGCGCACGGGCATCCAGCTGCTGCCGATCAACACCGTCTTCCAGCTCGCGGCCGAAGACCGCGACGCGCTTGCCCGCGCCGACACGCTCTTGTTGATCCCCGACCTGCTGCACTACTGGCTCAGCGGCGAGCGCGGGTGCGAGTTCACGAACGCGACCACGACAGCGCTGCTCGATCCGCGCACCGGCACCTGGGCCGAGGACGTGCTCGAGCGCGTCGGCGTGCCGGCCGGAATGCTCCCAGACGTCATCGCGCCGGGCTCGTTGCTCGGGCCCCTGCGCGCGGACGTCGCGGACGACACGCGCCTGCCGGACGCGAAGGTGATCGCGCCCGCGACGCACGACACCGGTTCGGCGGTCGCCTCCGTCCCGTTCGCGCACCCGGCCGCTGCGTATGTGAGCGCAGGAACGTGGTCGCTTGTCGGGCTCGAGCTTCGCGAGCCGCTGATCGACGACCGCACCTTCGGCGCGAACCTCACGAACGAGGGCGGGGTCGACGGCACGTTCCGACTGCTCAAGAACGTCACCGGGCTCTGGCTGTTGCACGAGTGCTGGCGGGAGTGGGCCCTCGCGGGCGACGACTGGAGCTTTGAAGAGCTGGTGGCGATGGCCGAGCAGGCGCCGGCGCTGCGCTCGCTCGTCGACACCGATGACCCGTCCTTCGCGCCGCCGCGCGACATGCCGGAGCGGATCCGGGCGTACTGCGCTCGCATGGGGCAGCTGGTCCCGACAACCCCGGGCGAAGTCGTTCGCTGCGCGCTCGAGAGCATCGCGCTCGGGCACGCGCGCGCGGTCGCGCTGCTGAGCGAGGTGACCGGCGAGACGCCGCCGGAGCTGCACATGGTCGGCGGCGGGGCGCGCAACGCGCTGCTCTGCCAGGCGACCGCGGACGCGACGGGGCTGCCCGTGCTCGCCGGTCCTGAAGAGGCGACCGTGATCGGGAACCTCATGGTGCAGGCGCTCGCGCTCGGCGAGCTCGGCTCGCTAGATGAGGCGCGCAGCGTCATTCGCGCGTCCACCCCGATGACGCGCTACGAGCCGAGGCTCGAGGGGGCGCTGACGTGACCGAGACCGCGACCGACCTGCGCCCGATCGCACCGCCCGCCGACCGCTGGCAGGCCGACGCCGCGGTCGGGCTCTCCGCGCTGGACGAGCTCGTGTACCGCTCGAACCTGCTCGGCGCCGACCGCTCGCTCGCGAACCGCGGCGGCGGCAACACGTCGTCGAAGGGCGTGAGCGTCGACCACGCGGGCCGGGAGACGCGCACGCTCTGGGTGAAGGGGTCGGGAACGGACCTCGCGACGATCACCGCCGACGGCTTCGCTGCGCTGCGGCTGGAGGAGATCGTCCCGCTCCGCGAACGCGAGGCGATGGAGGACGCGGAGATGGTCGCGTACCTCGTCCGGGCGGGTCTGCGGCCGGATCAGCCGCGACCGTCGATCGAAACGCTCCTGCACGCGTTCGTCCCGGCCCCGCACGTCGACCACACGCACCCCGACGCGGTGATCGCGCTGACGTCCGCACCCGACGGGCGCCGCCTTGCGGAGGAGGAGTTCGGCGACGAGGCGGTCTGGCTCGACTACCAGCGCCCGGGGTTCGCGATGTCGAAGCGGATCGCCGAGCTGCTCGAGGAGCACCCGCGCGCGCGCGCGGTGCTGCTCGAGAAGCACGGTCTCGTCACCTGGGGCGAGACGGGGGAGGAGTCGTACCGCGCGACGCTCGCGTTCGTCGGGCGCGCGGCCGCCGCCCTCGCGCGCGCCGGGGAAGCGAGCTTCGGGCTCGGCGGGCCGCGCGTGCAGCCGTTCCCCGACGAGGAAGCCGAACGGCTGCTCGCGGCAGCGCTCCCCGTGTTGCGCGGCGAGCTGCTGGCCGACGCGCCGGGAGTGATCCTCGAGGTCGACCGCAGCCCAGAGGCCGTCGCCTTCGCCTCGTCCGTCCGCGGTCCCGAGGTCAGCCAGGTCGGCGCACCTTGCCCGGACCACCTGATCAACACGAAGCACAAGCCGCTCGTCGTCGATTTCGACTCCGCGGAGGAGATCGCAGACCGCGTGCGCACCGGCGTGCGCGAGTACGGCGCGTGGTACCGCGACTACTACGAGCGCAACCTGACCGACGAGAGCCGCCCGTACCCGATCGACCCGGCGGGCCCGCGCGTCGTGCTCCTCCCGGGGCTCGGGATCGTCACGAGCGGCGGCGACGCGGGCAAGGCGCGCTTCTCGCGCGAGCTCTACGAGCGGGCGATCGCGGTCGAGACGGCCGCCGACGCCGCGGGCGGGTTCCGCTCGCTGAGCGAGCCGGAGGCGTTTGCGATCGAGTACTGGCCGCTCGAGCGCTACAAGCTCGCGCAGCTGCCGCCGCAGAGCGAACTCTCCGGCCGGATCGCGTTCGTCACCGGCGGCGCGAGCGGGATCGGCCGCGCGACGGCCCGACGGCTCGCCGAGCTCGGCGCGCACGTCGCCGTCGCCGACCTGAACGTCGAGGGCGCGCAGGCGGTCGCTGAGGAGCTCGAATCGCGCTTCGGGACGCGGCGTGCGCTCGGCCTCGAGGTCGACGTCACGAGCGAGGACGCCGTCGCCGAGGCCGTGCGCCGCGTCGTGCTCGCGTACGGCGGACTCGACGTGCTCGTCTGCTCGGCGGGGATTGCGTCGAGCGCGCCGGTTACCGAGACGACGCTCGCGGAGTGGGAGAAGAACTACGCCGTCCTCGCGCGCGGTTACTTCCTGGCCGCACGCGAGGCGTTTCGTGTGCTCGTCAAGCAGGGCCGCGGCGGCTCGATCGTCTTCGTGGGCTCGAAGAATGCACTCGTCGCCGGCGCGAACGCCACGGCCTACTCGTCGGCGAAGGCGGCCGCGCTGCACCTCGCTCGCTGTCTCGCCGAGGAGGGTGGCCCGCGCGGTATCCGCGTCAACACTGTCAACCCGGACGCCGTGATCGAGGGCTCCGCGATCTGGTCGTCGGAGTGGAAGGCGGAGCGGGCGAGCACCTACGGGCTGACCGAGGACGACCTCCCCGCCTTCTACCGCGCCCGGACCGTGCTCGGCGTGAACGTCTCGCCGGAGGACGTCGCCGAGTCGATCGTCTTCTTCGCAAGCCCGCGCTCGGCCAAGTCCACTGGCAACGTCCTCAACGTCGACGGCGGCGTTACCGCCGCCTACACGCGATGAGTCTCGTCGAGCTGCGCGGGATCTCAAAAGCCTACGGCGGCGTGCACGCCGTGCAGGACGTCTCGTTCGCGATCGCGGCGGCGAGTACGCACGCGCTCGTCGGCGAGAACGGCGCCGGCAAGTCGACGCTCGTGAAGATCCTGACCGGCGTCGTCTCGCCGGACGAGGGCGCTGTGATCGTCGACGGCGAGCCGCGCTCGATCGGCGGCCCGAGCGCCGCGCGGCGGCTCGGGATCGTCGCCATGTACCAGGACCCGACCGTCTTCGAGGACCTGACGGTGGCGGAGAACGTCTTCGCCGGCCGCTCCCCGCGCACGCGGCTCGGCGCCGTCGACTGGAAGGCGATGCGGCGCGAGGCGAGCCGCCTCCTCGAGGAGCTCGGCGCGGACTTCGCGCCCGACGCGCCCGTCCGAGGGCTCGGCGTCGCCGACCGGCAGCTGATCGAGATCGCGAAGGCTCTCTCCTCCAGCGCGCGGCTGCTGATCATGGACGAGCCGACGGCGGCGCTCTCGCTCCAGGAGGTCGACACCCTGTTCGCCGTCGTGCGACGGCTGCACGAGCGGCGCGTCTCGGTCCTCTTCATCAGCCACCGGCTGGAGGAGGTGAGCCGGATCGCGGACACGGTCACGATCCTGCGCGACGGCCGGCACGTCGAGACGCGGCCGGCGGCCGAGCTCAAACACGGCGAGATGATCCGGCTGATGGTCGGGCGCTCGCTCGACGCGCTCTTCCCGAAGGAGGAGGCCGAGATCGGCGAGCCGGTGTTGCGCGCGGAGGGACTCACCCGCCGCGGCGTCTTCTCGAACATCTCCTTCGAGGTGCGGCGCGGCGAGATCGTCGGCCTCGCCGGCTTCGTCGGCTCCGGCCGCACCGAGGTCGCGCGCTGCATCTTCGGGATCGACCGGCTCGACGCCGGCCGGCTGGAGATCGACGGTCGTCCCTTCACCCCGCGCTCGCCGCGCGCCGCGCTCCGCCGCGGGCTCGCCTACCTCCCTGAGGACCGGCTGCGCCAGGGGCTCATTCAGCCAATGTCGATCGAGCGGAACGTGACGATGGCGGTGCTGCCCGAGCTGGCGCCGGGCGGGATCGTCCGCCCCCGGCGCGAGCGTCGCCTGGCACGGTCGTTCATGGAGCGGCTGCGGATCAAGGCGAGCTCGCCGAGGCAGATCGTGCGCAGCCTCTCGGGCGGCAACCAGCAGAAGGTGGTGCTCTCGAAGTGGCTCGCCACCGAGCCGCGGATCCTGATTCTCGACGAGCCGACCCACGGCATCGACGTCGGCACGAAGGCAGACGTCCACCGGACGATCTCGCACCTCGCTGCCCAGGGGCTCGCGATCCTGCTGATCTCGTCGGAGCTGCCGGAGATCCTGGGCATGGCCGACCGCGTGCTCGTGATCCGCGAAGGGCGGCTCGTCGGCGAGCTCTCGCGCGAGGAGGCAACGCAGGAGGCGATCGTGCAGGCCGCCGCGGGGGTCGCGTCGTGAAGCTCTCGCCGCAGACCCTGGCGCAAGCCGCGTTCCGCCTGCGTGAGGCCGGCATCTTCATCGCGCTCACGGTCGCGGTCCTCCTCTTCTGGGCGCGCGCGAACAACTTCATGACGATTGCGAACTGGCAGGACATCGCCACCGACGTCGCCATCGTCGCGGTGCTCGCGGTCGGCCAGACGATGGTGGTGCTGACGCGGAACATCGACCTCAGCGTCGGCTCGATCGTCGGTCTCACCGCCTACATCTCTTCGGACACGCTCGCGCACCACCACGGCCTGCCGCTCGGCGTTGTCGTGCTGCTCGCAGTCACGATCGGGATCGGGCTCGGGCTCGTCAACGGCCTGCTCGTCACCGTCGGCCGGATCCCCGCGATCATCGCCACGATCGGGACGCTCGCCATCTTCCGCGGGCTTCTGTTCGAGATCACGAACGGGCAGAACGTGCTTGCGTTCCAGCTTCCGGAGCGCTTCCTCAATCTGGCCGCGAGGAAGCCGGTCGGGCTGCCGTTCCTCGCGTGGATCGCGATCGCGATCGCGATCGCCGGCGCGGCCGTATTGCGCTGGGCGCCGTGGGGCCGTGACTTCTACGCGGTCGGCTCGAACCCTGACGCCGCCCGGTACGCTGGCATCCCGGTCGGGCGGCGCGTGCTGACTGCATTCGTTCTCAGCGGCGCGCTCGCCGGCCTCGGCGGGTTCATGTTCGCCGCCCGCTTCGCAAGCGTCGATGCGGTTGCGGGCACGAACCTCGAGTTCGACGCCGTTACCGCGGTCGTCATCGGCGGCGTGAACGTGTTCGGCGGCTCGGGCACGGTGCTGGGAGCTGCGCTCGGCGCCGTCCTCGTCGCGACGATTCAGGACGGCTTCACGCTGCTGAAGCTGTCGGAGTTCTGGAAGATGTTCTTCAACGGCACGGCGATCGTCGTCGCGGTCACGATCGACGCGCTCGTCACACAGCGGCTCCAGGAGGCGCTCCGCCGTCGGCGCCGCGCCGAGATGGTCGCGGCCCGCGAGCAGGGAGCCGCGACGTGAGGCGCGTCGGCCTCGGTGTGCTCGTGCGCTGGGAGACGGTGCTCGTGCTGCTGATCCTCGCCGTCGGCGTCTGGTGCAGATCGCTGTCGCCGCTCTTCCTGACACGCGTGAACCTGCTCGACCTCGCGACGCCGTACATCTTCATCGGCTTGATGGCGCTCGGGCTCACGTTCGTCATCATCGCCGGCGAGATCGACATCTCCGTTGCCTCGATCCTGGCGGTGTCGGTCGTCGTCCTGGGCCAGATCTACGAGGCGGGCGCGAACATCTGGTTCGCGGCACTCGTCGGGCTGCTCGTCGCGACCGGGCTCGGCCTCGTCAACGGCTTCCTGGTCGCGGTCGTCGGGCTGCCCTCGCTGGCGGTGACGCTCGGCACGCTGGCCGCCTACCGCGGGCTCGCGTTCCTGATCCACAGCGGCGAAGGCGTGGCCTCGTTCCCGACCCAGTTCACGAACATCGGCATCGGCTACGTGTGGGGCCAGCAGGTCCCGGTCGCCCTGCTCGTCTTCCTCGGCGCAGCAGTCGCGCTCGGCTTCTTGCTCCACGCGACGCGCTTCGGCCGCTACATCTACGCGCTCGGGGCGAACCGCGAGGCCGCGCGCTACTCGGGGATCCCGGTCACCCGCGCGCGGATCGCCGTCTTCGGGCTCTCCGGGCTGCTCGCCGGGATCGCCGGGCTCGTCTACGTCGGCTTCTTCGGCTCGTCCCGCGCCGACGCGGCCGACGGCTCGCTGCTCGACGTCGTCACCGCCGTCGTCCTCGGCGGCGTCGACATCTTCGGCGGCTCGGGCTCGATGGTCGGAGTCGTCCTGTCCGTGCTCCTCGTCGCGGAGCTTCGGAACGGGATGCAGCTCGACAACATCGGAGGGGACACGCAGAACATCGTCATCGGGGTCCTTCTGCTCGCCGCGATTCTCGCCGGGAACGCGATTCGCGCCCTGCAGACGAGCGGCCTCCGGACACGCATCGCCCGCGCGTCCAAGAAGGAGGTGGTGCGGACCGCAGGGCAGGCGGAGGGGACCACGTGAGCCTCGAGCGACGACGCTCGACAACGACAGGAGGAAGGGAATGCGTCACCACAAACTGAAGGTCCTGCTCGGCCTCGTCGCCGTCGCGGTTCTCGTCGGCGCGCTTTCGGCGGGCGTCGGCAGCGCGAAGTCCGACCGGACCGCCGGGCCGGCCGCGAAACAGGCGACCTACAAGATCTTCCTGATCCCGAAGTTCATCGGGATCCCGGTCTTCACGCTCAACGGCAAGGGCGGGAAGGAGGCCGGGAAGAAGCTGGGTGACACCGTTACCTACAACGGCCCGACCGAGGCCTCGGCGGCGAAGCAGGTGCCGTTCATCGACACGGCCGTCCGCCAGGGCTACAACGCGATCGTCATCTCGGCGAACGACCCGAACGCCGTCGCGCCCGCGCTGAAGCGCGCGCAAGACCGCGGCCTGAAGGTCGTCTCCTACGACGCCGACGCTGCGAAGGACGCGCGCACGGTCTACGTCAGCCCGCCGGACACGCAGTCGATCGGGGCCGGTCTCGTCGAGTGGGTCGGCTCACAGGTCGGCTACAAGGGGCAGATCGCGATCCTCTCGGCGACGACGACCGCGGCGAACCAGAACGCCTGGATCGCCGTGATCAAGAAGACGCTCAAGAAGCCCAAGTACAAGGGCCTGAAGCTCGCGAAGATCGCGTACGGGAACGACAACGACACCAAGTCGGCGCAGGAGACGCAGGCGCTGCTGCAGGCGTACCCGAACCTGAAGGGGATCATCGCCCCGACCTCGGTCGGCCTGCCGGCCGCCGCCCGCGTGCTCCAGCAGGCGAAGAAGTGCGGTTCGATCGCGCTCACCGGCCTCGCCACGCCGAACTCGATGCGGGCGTACACGAAGAAGGGGTGCGGCAAGAAGTTCGGGCTCTGGAACGAGGTCGACTTCGGCTATCTCGCCGTCTACGTCGCGCACGCCGTGCTCGACGGCAAGCTGACCGGCAAGGCGGGCGAGTCGCTCGTCGCCGGCCGGCTCGGCAGGCGGACGATCGGCAAGAACAGCACGATGCCGATGGGCCCGCCGCTCGTCTTCACGCCGAAGAACATCGACAAGTACCACTTCTAGGAACCCTGAAGCGCGGGGTCGGCAAGCCGGCCCCGCGCTTGCTTGAATCGCGCTCGTGAACATCGAGCGCGGGGGCAAGCGGGTGTGGTACGTCCCCGACGCGTACCTGCCGATCGAATCCTCCGCGGCCGCGCCCAGCCACGAGTCGTCGTGCCTGCTCAACGCGGGCGGGCAGGACGCGCGCGTTCGCTTCACCTTCTACTTCGAGGACCGCGAGCCGCTCGGGCCGGTCGAGCTCGTCCTCAACGCCCGCCGCACCCAGCACGTCCGGCTCGACGACCCGGCGCAGCTCGGCGGGCTCGAGCTCCCGCGCGGCGTGCCGTACGCGTACACCGTCGAGAGCGACGTGCCGATCGTCGTCCAGCACTCGCGGCTCGACACGTCGGCCGGCTACACGCTGTTCACGTCGATCGCGTACGGCGAGTGAGCATCTGTGGAGCGACTTCGCGGAGGTCTTACGGTCGGCGCGCGACGGCTGCGGCGATCGTACCGACGATCCCCAGCAACACCTTGCTGCTGCGGGAGAGGATATGAGCAGCGGCAGAGCCTCAGCGAGACCGGCCCGGATAACCGAAGCTGGCCGGGAGGCTGCCTCGGCCGAGTATGGGTTCGGCGAGACGGTCCGGCGCGAGCGTCCCGATCACGCGCCTGCTTTCGAGCTCAACGACGCGATAACGGGCCCAGCCGTTACCAGAGATGTAGGCGCGGCCCGCGAGGACAACTTCGACGGCAACCGCGCGTCCTGCGAATAGCCGCAGCCGCGGCTGACCGTTGGTGCCGTACGCCTTCAGGCCGATGCCGGTCGGCGGCGTGCCGGCGTCCCCGCGCGCTCCGGTTGCGAGCAGAAGCCCGTCGGTGACGGCGAACGAATCGGCGCCACGATCGAGGACGCGCTCAGTCCAGTCGCGCACATTGACTATGCGCAATCCGGCGGGGTCCGGTGGTCGCCGCTGCGTGTCGCGCAGGTTCTTTCCGGTCACGACGAGGAAGCCGTTGCCGAGCCATCGCGCGATCCGAATCGAGCCGTCGCCCCCTTTTGCAGCTGTCGACGGCGCACGAAAGGCGTTCGCGCGTGCGCGGCCCGGTTGCTCGTTGAGGCTGTGGTACGAGACGGCGAGCGTCGAGACGTCGACGGAGGCGATTGTGCTCCTCGCGCCGACGACGTACGCGAATCTTCCGGTTGCATCGCTCGCGAGGGCTGGAATCGAAGCCTTGGTGGTGGCACCGTCCTCCGGCTGCTGACCGGCAGTAACTTCAGACAGTCGAACCTGACGAGCGCCGTGACGGTCGACGGCGACCACTGTCGCAGGACCAATCGCATTCGTCGGCGCCGAAAGCACGACGAGTCCTCGCGGCAAACGATCGACGGCAAGGACGGTTCCCGGAACGGGTTCTCGGGTTACGACCCGCCGCGCGCGTGCATCGACTACCACCACGCTCAACTTGGCCGGGCAACAGAGGAGGTTGCCGACGAGGGCGGCAACACGACTCGCACTAATCCACGCTAATGCGCTGACCTCGTCCGCGAGCTTGACGGGTCGCCCGTCACGCCGAAGAGAAGGAAGGCGGACGAACTGAAGCGAGTTTGGCTCGTTCGCGGGGTCTTGGTGCACGGCGAGCGCCAGCAATGACGCTGCGGGCGAAACCGCCCATGCATTTACGTACGGCAGCGAAAGCGACTTGCCCGGCTGAGCGCGCAGCGTGCGCTGATTAATTGCTCCAAGACTCGTGCCGCCACGCTCCCGGAAGAGGCCGAGGAGCGGCCCCGCAATAACCTTCGCCGGCGGGCGAAGCGTCAGCGGCGTGCTCAAAGCGGGCGACGCGGCGCCGGCACTGAGGAGCGACAAACTCGCCGCGAGGGCGACGACTGCAACCGCGGACCTCATATTGCTGCCCAACGTCAACTTATCACACGGCCGATGACTAGGCCCTTTCGGTAATTGTCGCTTACCAACGCGTCCGCGCACGAGAAGCCATCAAACCTCGGCGCTGAGATCCCGGTCGAACGCGATGTCGTAGAGGTCGGCGTGCTGCTCGTACAGCTTCGTCATGCGTCTACCGTCAGACGAAGGTTGGCGTTCAGCAACTGCGCTGCGTTGTGTGCGAACTCGCTACGCAACGTGCGCGACGAGCTCGCGCAGCGCCGCGAGACGCTTCACGCGGCGCCCTCGCTCATGCGCGCGGGCACTTCCTCGGCGTAGTGGCACGCCGACCAGCGGCCGGGAACGATCTCGCGCAGCGGTGGGCGCTCGCGCCGGCAGCGCTCGTCGGCGAGCGGGCAACGCGGGTGGAACTTGCAGCCGGGCGGCGGATCGCTCGGGTTGGGCGGCTCGCCGTGCAGCCGGATCCGCCCCCCGCGCCGGCCGAGCGAGGGCAGGGCCGAGACGAGCGCCCGCGTGTAGGGGTGCAGCGGTTCTCGGTAGAGCTCGTCCGCGGGAGCGAGCTCGACGATCTCGCCGAGGTACATGACGGCGATCCGGTGGCTCATGTACTTCACGACGCCGAGGTCGTGCGAGATGAAGATGTAGGTGAGGTCGTGGCGCTCCTGGAGATCCTTGAAGAGGTTGAGGATCTGCGCGCGCACGGAGGCATCGAGCGAGGAGACCGCTTCGTCGGCGATCACCAGCGCCGGCTGTACCGACAGCGCGCGCGCGATCCCGACGCGCTGGCGCTGGCCGCCGGAGAGTTGGTGCGGCAGCTTCCGCGCAACGTCACTCTTCAGCCCGACGTCGCGCAGGAGCTGGCGGACTCGCTCGGGGATCTCGGCGCGGTCGACGCGGTGGATCCGGAGCGGGTCGGCGATGATCGCCTGCACTCGCATCCGGGGCGGGAGCGAGGCGTACGGGTCCTGAAAGACGATCTGGGCGCGGCGCCGGAGGCGGCCGACGTCCCGCTCTGTCAGACGCACGCCCGCGAAGAGGATCTCGCCGCTCGTCGGCGGGTCGAGCAGGAGCAAGGCTCGCGCGAGCGTCGACTTGCCGCACCCGCTCTCGCCGACGAGCCCCAGCGTCTCCCCTGCGGATACGGAGAACGAAACGCCGTCCACTGCGGGGACGACACGCCGTGCGCGCGAGAGCCGCCCGGCGTCGACGACGAAGTGCTTGCGGAGGTCGCGGACCTCGACGAGCGGCGGTCTCATCGCGCCACGGCTTCGGAGCGCTCGGGAGCCCAGAGGTGGCAGGCGGCGGTCCGGTCGCTCCCGACGACGAACGGCTCGGGGTCGACCTCGCGGCAAACGTCCATCACGAACGGGCAGCGGGGGGCGAATGGGCAGCCCTTCGGCGGGTCGGCAGGATCCGGCAGCTCGCCCGGGATCGGCTCCAGCCGCGCGCCGGACGGCATGTCGACGTGCGGGAGGGCGGCGAGCAATGCCTTCGTGTAAGGGTGCTTGGGGTCGGCGATGACCGCATCCGCCGGCCCGCGCTCGGCAACGCGGCCCGCGTACATGACGAGCACGACGTCCGCGTATTGGGAGACGAGCGCGATGTCGTGGGTGATGAGGACGAGGCTCGTTCGGGACCCGCGCGTGAGCTCGCGCAGCTGCTCGAGGATCTGCGCCTCCGTGGTGACGTCGAGGGCGGTCGTCGGCTCGTCGGCGAGCAGCAGGTCCGGCTCACACGCCATCGTCATGGCGATCATCACCCGCTGGTTCATGCCGCCCGAGAGCTGAAACGGGTAGCGCCGGAGCACCCGGTCGGGGTCGCCGATGCCGACGCCGACGAGCGCCGCCCGCGCGCGGCGCCGCGCCTCCGCCTGAGCGACCCCGAGGTGCTCGCGCAGGGTCTCGACGAGCTGAAAGCCGACCGTCAGCACCGGAGTCAGGGAGGAGGAGGGATTCTGGAAGATCATCCCGATCCGCCGACCGCGCAGGCCGGCCATCGCGCGGTCGGAGATGCGGGTGAGGTCGCGGCCGTCGAAGAGGATCTCGCCGTCCACGACCCGGCCCGGCGCGTCGAGGAGCTGGATGATCGAGAGCGCAGTCACCGACTTGCCCGAGCCGCTCTCCCCGACGATCCCGAGCGTCTCCCCGCGCCCGAGGTCGAAGCTCACGCCGCGCACCGCGTGGACAACGCGGTCCTCGAGGGAGAAGTCGACCCGGAGGTCGCGCACACGCAGAAGCCGCGCCTCCTCGTCCAGCGCAATCGCGGCCCCGGGCAGGCGCAGGATCTGTCGTCGAAAGGTCCCAATGGCGAGCTTTGGGTCGAGCACGTCAGCCAGGCCGTCGGCGGTCAGGTTGATGCTGAGGACGGTGAAGGTGATCGCAATGCCGGGAAGCACCGGCAGCCACGGCGAGACGACCATGTACTGGCGCCCGTCGGCGAGGATCGAGCCCCAGGACGGCGTCGGCGGCGTGATGCCGAACCCGAAGAAGCTCAGCGTGGACTCGACGATGACAAGGAAGCCGAGGTCGAGCATCGCGATCACCGGGATCACCTGCCAGACGGACGGGAGCACGTAGCGGACGAGGATGCGGGGGCGGCTCGCCCCGAGCGATCTGGCCGCGAGCACATAGTCCTTCTCGCGCTCGGCGAGAACGCGGCTGCGTACGACCCGGGCGTAGACGATCCAGCCGGGGATGCCGAGCACCAGGATCAGGTGGATCGGCTTCCGGTCGGGGATGACCCCGAGGACGGCGATGGCCAGCAAGATGAACGGAAATGCGAGCTGGATGTCTCCGAGACGCATCAGGACGGTGTCGGTCCAGCCGCGAAAGAAGCCGGCGATCGAGCCGGTAACGAGGCCGAGCAGCGCTCCGATCAGAGCGGCGGCAGTGCTGATCTCGAGCGAGACGCGCGCGCCGAGGGCGAGCCGGCCGGCGATGTCGCGGCCGAGCGCGTCGGTCCCGAGCGGGTGCTCGAGCGACCCTCCTGCCCAGAAGGGCGGGGCGAGGCCGTTCGCGATGTCCTGCTCGAGCGGGTCCTTGGTGATCAGCCCGGCGAAGATCGCCACCACTGCAACGAGCAGCAGGCCGAACAGGCCGGCAAGCGCACCCTTTCGACGCACGAGCCGGCCGAGGCGTCGCCGCCGGAGCGCCCGAGTCGCGCCTGGTCCGGCCAGCTCCTCGGCTCGCGTGGTGACGACGTCGCTATGCGCGGGCATGACGAATGCGCGGATCGAGCGCCGAGTAGACGACGTCGACCACGAAGTTGACGAGGACGAAGCCGACCGCCGCCGTGAGCACCCCGCCCTGGATCATCGGGAAGTCGCGGCTGTTGATCGCGTCGAGCGTCAGCTTCCCGATCCCCGGCCAGTTGAAGATGAACTCGACCACGTACGCGCCTGC
>DASYUZ010000180.1:0-8242 GCA_036000665.1 Gaiellaceae bacterium | reverse complement strand
GCCGAGACGACCGGGATGGCGAGCTCGATGCCGCGCGTCAGCCGCGTCGCGGTCGAGACGTCGTTCGGCAGCACGCCCGACTCGGCCGGAACGAGCAGGACGTCGTCGAAGGTCAGCCCTTCCTTGGCGAACTTCTCCTCGAGCGCGAGGAGCCGTTCGAGGTCGACGCGTCCGAGCTCCAGTCCTTTCAAGAGGGCCAGCGTACCACCGGCCTCCGACGACGCTGGGGCGCCCGAAGGCGCCCCGCGTCACGTGTCGTTAACGGTAGACGGCCTCTTCGTCATGGTGTCGGTGGACCCCGCCCCAGCTCGACCAGAAGATCATCGAGAGCAGGGCGCCGATCGCTCCGACGATGAGGAGGATCCAGCCGACCGTGATCAGCTCGACCCCGCTGACCTGCACGTCGACGGCCCAGATCAGGATCGCGCCGACGGCGATCAGAAGCAGGCTGACTCCGATGCCCATGGGGCTCCTTTCGCAGGGTTAACGCCTGCTTTTTCCCTGCAAACTTCCGTTTTAATCTCAGGACTCGACCGGTTCCAGCTCGGCGAGCTGAACCTGCTGCGCCAGGCGGCCGGCCTCGCGCGGCTCGAAGCGGCCTGCACCGACCTCGAGCGTCGACGCGGCGCCGGCGCCGACGGCCGAGCGCAGCGCCTCCTCGAAGGACCGACCCTGGAGCCGGGCCGCGAGAAACGCGGCGAGGAGGACGTTCCCCGAGCCGACGGCCGAGACCGGCTCGATCGAAGGCGCGGCTGCGTGGAAACGGTGCGCCCGACGCTCCTCGCGCGTCAGCCCGTAGGCGCCGGTCGCGTGCGTGATCAGCACGCTTCGTGCGCCCTGCTCGGCGATCGTGTCGAGCGCCATCAGGAAGTCCGCTTCGTCGTTCAGCTCTTGGCCGACGAGCCCCTCGGCCTCGTGCTGGTTCGGAGAGACGAGTCCCGGCTCGGCGTCGGCTCCTAGGCGGAGCGGCTCGCCCGCGGAGTCGAGTACCGTCTGCACGCCGGCGCGGTTCAGCTCGCGGATCGCTTCCGCGTAGAAGGAATCCTCGACGCTGCGCGGCAGCGAGCCCGCGAAGACGACCGCGTCCGCGCCGCGCGAGAGGTAGCGGAGCTTCTCCCGCAGCGTCTGGAGCTCGTCCTGCTCCACCTGCGGCCCCCATTCGTTGATCTCGGTGAGCGAGGACGTCATCGGGTCGACGACTGCGGTCGAGGTCCGCGACTCGTCGGCGATGCGCACGAAGTCGTTCAGGATCGCCTCGCTCGTCAACTCCTCGACGATGCGCGTGCCGGTGCGGCCGCCCGCGAGCCCCGTCGCGACCACGGGCACGTCGAGACGCTTGAGCGCGCGCGCGACGTTGATCCCCTTGCCGCCTGCGAGGGTCAGCACCAAGCTTGCCCGGTGCCGGTGGCCGGGCTGGAAGTTCGGGACCGTGAGCGTACGGTCGAGCGCGGCGTTGAGCGTCACGGTGACGATCACGGCAGCACCTTGTCGACAGCGTGGCGCGCATACCAACCGATCCGTGCGCCGAAGCCGGGCTTCTCGACCGCGCGCCCGGCGACCAGCGGCGAGCTCGCGACGAGCCGCGCGCCGTCGTACACGCGCACCTCCCCGACTCGCTGCCCCTTGCGTACGGGCAGCGCGAGCACGGTCGGAACGACGAGGCGCTCGCGCAGCGTCCGGTCGACGCGCACCGCCCGCACGACCGCGCGCGGCGCGACCACGGCGACCGGCCACTTGCCGAACCCGATCTCGGCGCGCGCATAGACACGCTTCGCGTCGACGACCGGGACCGGCTTGTAGCGCGACAGGCCCCAGCGCAGGAGCGCTGCCAGATCGGCGTTCCGCTCCGAGCGGGTCGGGCTTCCGAGGATCGTCGCGTAGAGGACGAAGCCGTAGCCGCGCACCGCGACGACCTGCGACCAGCCCGCGGCCTCGGTGTGGCCGGTCTTGACTCCGATCACGCCGGGGAAGGTCGCCAGCAGGTCGTTCCACGTATGGAGGCGACGTCCGCCGGCGATCGTCGCCACACGATCGTCCACGATCGAACGAATCGTGGCGTTCTGCATGGCGACACGCGCGAGCAGAGTAACGTCGCGCGCCGAGGACACGTGGCCGGGCGCGTCGAGCCCGTCCGGGCGCGTGAAACGCGTGTCGCGCATTCCGAGCGCCTTCGCCTTTGCGTTCATCAAGTGCACGAACGCGGGCACGTCGCCCTTGCCGACGTACGCCGCGAGCGCCCAGGCCGCGTCGTTCGCGCTCTGTACGAGCGCCGCCTCGACGAGGTCGTGGACAGTGATTCGCTCTCCGGCCCGCAAGTGGATCGTCGACTCGCCCACGTTCGCGGCAATCGGCGGCGCGACGACGACGTCGTCGAGCTGCGCGCGCTCGAGCGCGATGAGGACAGTCATCAGCTTCGTGATGCTCGCGATCGGGAGCCGCGCGCGTGCGTCTTCGCCCGCCAGTGCCTCGCCCGTAGCGCCGTTCTCGAGGTAGAAGGCGCGCGCCGTCACCTGGGGCGGCCCGGCGGCCGCTGGAGAGGCGACGACGAGCGCGGCGACGGCGGCGGCGAGCGCGCGTCTCATCGGCCGGTCAGGCTATCGAACCCGCACCTTCTGCCCGACCTGGAGTCCCGTCGGGTCGAGCCCTGGGTTGAGCTCCAGGATCCGCTCCACGGTCGTGTTGTTGTCGAGCGCGATCTGGTCGAGCGTGTCGCCGGATTCGACGGTCGCGAAGACCGCAGGCTTCGGTTTCGGCTTCTTCGCGGTGGTTGTCGGCGCGGTCGTCACGGCCACGGCGGTTGTCGCGGGCTCGTCCCCGGAGCTGAAGCCTGCGCGCACGAGCACGACGGCCACCGTGACCCCCGCAAGGAACGCGGCGGGTGCCGCGAGGCGGGCGGCCCAGCGCCTGTTCACCAGCCGGAAACGGCCCAGACCTCGGAGCGGAGCCGCGCGGCTTCCGCACCGGCCGCTGCGCGCCAGTCGTCGGCGCCGGCGCGGTACGCATAGATCACCGAGCGCGAGGCCGCAACGAGCGCGCTCGCGGGCCCACTCGTGAAGGCTCGGGCCACGTCGGCAGGCGTGCCGCCCTGCTCGCCGATCCCGGGCAGCAGCAGAACCGAGCGCGGCATCAGCCGCCGGGCCTCGCCCACCTCGCGCGGGAACGTCGCGCCGACGACCGCCCCGACGCTCGAGAGCCCGGTCCGCCCGACGAGATCCTCGCCCCACTGGTCGACGAGCGCCGCGACCTGCATCCAGACGGTACGACCGTCGGAGAGCGTGAGGTCCTGCACGTCCGCGCCGCCTGCATTCGAGGTCTTGACCAACACGAAGATTCCCGCGGCCCGCCTTCGGCAGGCCGCCAAGAACGGCTCGAGAGCGTCATGGCCGAGATACGGGTTCACCGTCAAGGCATCAGCGATACTGCTCTCCAGGTAGCGCGCCGCGTAGGCGCGTGCGGTCGAGCCGATATCGCCGCGCTTTCCGTCCGCGATCACCAGCAGCTCGGCGGCGCGTGCGTAGCTGCAGACCTCCTCGAACGCGCGCATCCCCTGCGCACCGAGTGCCTCGAAGAACGCGAGCTGCGGCTTGACCGCGACCGCGTAGGGCGCGACGGCGTCGACGATCCCCCGGCAGAAGCGCTCGGCCGCCTCGGCGGGGGGCTCGCCGCGGAGCTCGACCGGGAAGAGATCGACGCGCGGGTCGAGTCCGACGCAGAGCTGGCTGCGCTTACGCTCGACCGCGCCCACCAGCCGGTCGGCGAAGGACGTGGTCACGGCGGGCGAGGCTGCGGCGAGATCCTGCGCCATCGGCAGTCGAAGCGTATGCTCCGCGCCCGACGTCCGTGGCTCGCCGCGTGATCACGACGCAGGAGTGGGGAGCCGCGCCGCCGCGCGCGACGTTCTCTCGGCGCGGCAGGCTCAGGGAGGTGATCGTCCACCACACGGCGTTCGCGACGAGCGGCATCGACGGCACGTCGTTCGAGTCGGAGGCGCGACACATGCGCGCGATCCAGCGCTGGCACTTCGACCGCGGCTTCATCACGATCGGCTACCACTTCGTGATCTCGCCGTCCGGGCGCGTCTTCGCCGGTCGCCCCGTGAACGCGCTCGGCGCGCACACGAAGGGCTACAACACGGGCAGCGTCGGCATCTGCCTGATGGGCAACTTCCAGCTCGAGCACCCGACGCGCGCCGCGCTCGAAGCGCTGCTCGACACCCGCATCGAGATCGTCCCGGGCGGGGCCTCGGTACCGCTGAAGGGGCACCGCGAGCACCCGGGCCACGCCTCGACCGCGTGCCCCGGCCGCTACCTGCTCGCCCGCATACACGACGGGGGCCGCCTCGCGGCGGCCCCCGTCGATCCGTCGGACCAGTCGGGCTAGCGGCCCTTGACTTCCTTCTTGAGCTGGCTGCCCGCCGAGAACTTCGGCACCGTCGAGGCCGGGATCTCCACCTTCTCGGTTGGGTTCCGCGGGTTGACGCCCTGGCGCGCCGCCCGGTGCTGCGTGGTGAACTTCCCGAAGCCGGTGAAGACGACCTCGCCGCCGCGCTTCAGCTCGTCGGTGATCGTGTCCAGGACGGCCTCGACGGCCGCCTGCGCGTCCCTTCTCTGGAGGCTCGCCTTCTCGGCGATTTTCTCCACAAACTCCTGCTTGGTCACGAACAGTCCTCCTGTCGGTCGTTCGCTCGGGGTTCAGCAGGCCAGCCTAGCGTACGGATCGGCCGGAATCGGCTCAACCATGCGGTTTTGCGGGCATTTTGGCAGCTTCGAGCACCTCTGAGGCCCGGAAAATCGGCCACAGGCGGACGGCGTGGCGGGCCAGCGCGTCCACGCCGCCCTCCTCGCGGTCGACCACGCAGACCGCGTTCCGGACGATCAGCGCCGCCTCACGGAGCGCCTCGACCGCCTCGACGGCCGCCCCGCCCGACGTGACGACGTCCTCGATCAGACAGACGCACTGAGCCGGTTCGTAGACTCCCTCGAGGCGGTTCTCGGTGCCGTGCTCTCTCGTCTGCTTGCGGACGATCAGGAACGGCAGCCCGGAGGCGAGCGAGGCGGCGGCTGCGAGGGCGACCGCGCCGAGCTCGGGGCCGGCGAGCAGGTCGGCCTCAGGTTCATGGTCGCCGACGGCGGCGGCGATCTGCTCCCCGAGCTGGCGCAGCAGGTCGGGGCGCGTCTCGAACCGGTACTTGTCGAGGTAGTAGCTGGAGCGGCGGCCCGAGCGAAGCACGAAGTCGCCCTCCAGGTAGGCGTGCTCGCGGAGCGCCGCGCCGAGCTCGTCGCGCGTCATGCGCGCGCGGCGCGCAGCGCCTCGTGTGCGAGCGGCAGCAGTCGCGCTGCCTCCGGCGTGCCGTCGGAGAGCGACTGCATCGAGCCGTCCTCGAAGTAGAGGTCGACGCGCTCTCGACGGCCTCCCGAGGCGCGGCGCAGCAGCGCAATGCCGGCGGCCCAGGCGCCGAGCAGCGCAAGGAGCGCGACGAGCTTACGTCGCATCGCCGTCTCCTTCCGGCTCCTTCTTTTTGCGCGGTGCGCGCTTCCTGGCCGCGGGCGCCGCGGCGCGCAGCGCCGTCTTCAGGTCGTAGAAGACGAGCGCGACGGTGGGCTCGGGGCCCGTCGTCGCCGCGATGTAGGCGTCGCCGTCGCGCAGCACGAAGATGCTGCCCGTCGCGGTTGCCGCCTCGAGCTGCGAGAGCGAGCCGCCGCGGGCCTCTCCGGCCGCCGCCAGCAGGTCCTGGACGGCCTGCACAAAGGGCTCCGGCTCGCCGAGCGTCGAGGCACGAACCTTGCCCTTGCCGTCGAAAACGGCGGCGGCCTGCACCTGCGAGGAGATCTCGGTCAGGTCGGCAAGTGCCTGCTCGGCGCTCACGGCGCTGAACCATACTGCCCGCCGATGCGTCGCCGGAAGCGCAGGCTGATCCAGAAGTTCTTCGCCGACCGGGGAACGCACCTGGCGGCGATGATCGCCTACTTCGCCCTCCTGTCGTTCGTGCCGCTGACGTTTCTGGCGCTCTCGCTGCTCGCGTTCACCGGGCAAGCCGACGAGTCGAGCTTCCTGGTGCGCGAGATCAAGCAGGCGCTGCCGGAGACGCCCGTGGAGGACATCGTCCGCCTCGTTCGCACCGTGCAGGACAACGCGGCCGCGCTCGGGATCGTCGGCGCCGCGGTCCTGCTCTGGACCGCGCTCTCGCTCTTCAGCGCGCTCGAGTCGGCGTTCAACGTCGTCTTCGGCCGGCCGAACCGGAGCTTCTTCCACGGCAAGGGAATCGCGTTCGTGCTGATGACCGCGTCGCTCGTGACGCTCTTCGTGGCGCTCGTCGCCGGCTCGCTCGGCGTGCAGTTGCTGAAGGACTGGGCACCGTGGTTCATCGACAACGAGTACGTCGCGTATGCGCTCTCGATTGCGGTCTCCACGATCGGCGTGTTCGTGTTCACCGTCTCGGTCTACTACTTCCTGACGAACGAGCCGCTCAGCGTGCGTGACGTGCTTCCCGGCGCGGTGTTCGCGACGGTGCTCCTGCAGGCGAGCTTCCAGGTCCTGCCGATCTTCCTGCGCTACGCGGAGGTGAATCCCGTGCTGAAGGCGTTCGGCTCGCCCGCGATCCTGCTCGTTTGGCTCTACGTGATGGCAAACGTGATCGTCTTCGGCGCCGAGGTGAACTGGTGGCGCAAATACGGCCGCGAGCCGTCGGAGGTGGAGCCGGCCGGCCTAGCGTGAACTGCCGATGGACTCGACCAGCGCGCGTGCGGCGCGGGCGCGGTGCGAGTTCGTGCGTTTCCAGTCGTTCCCCAGCTCGGCGACGGTCTTCGTCTCGCCCTCGGGGATGAAGATCGGGTCGTAGCCGAAGCCCTCGCTCCCGCGCGGGTCGGTCGCCACCGTGCCTGTGAGCGTGCCGGTGCCTCGGAATTCCTCCTGCTCGGGCGAGATGCCGACGAGCTCGCAGACGTAGCGCGCGCTCCGGTTCTCGACGCCCTCGAGCGCCTGCACGAGCGCGGCGACTCCGTCCTCGGCCCAGCGAGCGGATTCGATCCCCGGACGTCCGCCGAGCGCGTCCACCTCGATCCCCGAGTCCTCACCGATGATCCAGCCGTCGCTCACCGCTCGTCCGAAGCGCGCCTTGGCGCGCGCGTTCTCGTAGTACGTGCTGCCTTCCTCGGGCGGGAGCTCGTCGGCATCGACGAGCGCGAGCTCCCAGTCGGGCAGCGCCGAGCGCAACTCTTCGAGCTTGTTCGCGTTCCCCGAAGCGAGCCTGGCGCTCAGTCCTCGGGCCAACGCACCGCACGCACGTTCGGTAGCCGGCCGAGGCGGCCTGCGACCGCCGACCGCGCGATCGACTGCGGGAACTCCACCGTGAGCGCGAGCTCCCGCCCTTCGCGCGTGTCGCTGAGCTCGAACTGCGAAACGCGGCCCCTGAGCTCCTCGAGGGCGGTCAGCACAGGCGCGGCCCCCTCCCGGCCCTCGAGCTCCACGACCAAGCGTTGCTCGTGCTCCGGCCGCAGCCGCAGCACGAGCTGGTGCGTGACGATGCGCAGCGGCCACAGCGTCACGATCGCTCCGACCGTCGCGATCACCGCCGCCCGCCAGTAGCCGGCGCCCGAGGCCATCCCGATCGCCGCGACGAGCCAAAGCGTCGCCGCCGTCGTGAGCCCGCGGACGGACAGCCCGTGCCGGATGATCGCGCCCGCGCCCAGGAAGCCGACGCCCGTGACGATCTGCGCGGCGATGCGCGTCGGGTCGAACGTCAGACCGTTGACGCGCGAGAACGTGAAGTCCGACCAGGCGTACGCGGAGACGAGCGTGAACAGCGCCGCGCCCACCGACACGAGCAGGTGCGTCCTCAGGCCCGCCTCGCGCTCACGCAACTCGCGCTCCATCCCGACCGCGCCGCCGAGCACCGCGGCGAGCGCGAGCCGCCAGAAGATGTCCAGTGTCGAGAGCTCAACCACCGATTGCCTCCTCCTGTGCAGACGCGATCTCCTCGATGCCCACCACGGCGAGCTCGAGCAGCTCGTCCAGCACCTCGCGCGAGAACGGCATGCCCTCGGCCGTCGCCTGCACCTCGACGAGCTTCGCGTCACCGGTCATCGCGACATTCATGTCGACTTCGGCGGTCGAGTCCTCCGTGTACTCGAGGTCGAGGCGCGCCTCCCCGTCGACGATCCCGACCGACACCGCGGCGATCGATTCGGGCAGCGCCTTCGAGAGACCGAAGCGGTCGAGCGCGCGCGCTGCGGCGACGTATGCG
>DASYUZ010000179.1:0-13602 GCA_036000665.1 Gaiellaceae bacterium | reverse complement strand
GGCGAGCTTCGTCAGCCGCTGGTTCTGCTCCGACCAGTGCAGCTTCGCACCTGACCCCTCGGGGCCGGGCATCCCGGTCTTCATCAGCGTCGTCAGCGAGCGGTAGTTCGTCAGCTTCAGCGCCTGCAACTCGATCCACTCCTGCGCGACGCGGTCGCGGATCAGCGGGTCGAGGCCGTTGCGCTCCTTCGTCAACGCGATCAGCTTGCGCACCTGCGCGTCGAGCACGCCGCTGAGCGCGAAGCCCAGCGTGCCGCGCTCGTGCAGGAGCGTCGTCATCGCGACCTGCCAGCCGCCGCCGATCTCGCCGAGCAGGTTCTCGCGCGGCACCTCGACGTCGGTCAGGAAGATCTCGTTGAACTCCGCCTCGCCCGTGATCTGGCGCAGCGGACGGACCTCGACACCGGGCGCGTTCATGTCGACGATCACGTACGTCAGGCCCGCGTGGCGCTCGGAGTCCGGGTCGCTGCGGCCGACGAGGATGCAATGAGCAGCAATGTGTGCGAACGACGACCAGACCTTTTGACCGTTGAGCAGGAAGTGGTCGTCTTGCACGTCGATGCGCGTGCGGACCGCGGAGAGGTCGGAGCCTGCGCCCGGCTCGGAGAAGCCCTGGCACCAGATCTCCTCGGCGGAGAGAATCTTCGGTAGGTAGCGCCGCTTCTGCTCCTCGGTGCCATGGAACATGATCGTCGGCCCGGCCATCCCCAGGCCGATCACGCCCACGTGCTGCGGGGCCTCGGCGCGGGCGAACTCCTCGAGCACGATCGCCTGGTGGTTGTAGGGCGCGCCGTATCCGCCGTACTCCTTGGGCCAGGTCAGGCCTGCGTAGCCGGCCTCGTACATCTTCCGGCTCCACTCGCGTGGGTCCCCGGCGGGGAGATTCGCCTCCAGCCAGGCGCGCACCTCGGCGCGGAAGGCGGCTTCGTCGGGGCTGTCACGCAGGTCGATGTGGCTATTGAACCATCGTTCAACGCTCAGCGCGACACCCAGGACTGCCGGAACTCCCGGGCCCGTCCCTGGAGCTCCGCGAGCATCGCGTGGAGCTCGTCCAGCTCGGGCCGGAGCTCGTGGACCTCCCGGAGCGCGTCCGCCAACTCGGCAAGCGGGGTCTCCGGATCGCCCGCCAGCTCGTCCAGCCGCTGCTTGCTCCGCTCCAGCTGGGCGCCGGCGAGCTTGGCCCAGGCCCGCCCTTCCTCCATGAGCTTTCGCAGCTCGGCCTCGGTCACGGGCCGGCGGTCGAGCACGGCCCGGAGCCGTTCCATGAGCGCGGAGTCCAGCACACCCGCCATGGGCCGGCACTATGGCGGATCAGCGACGCCGCCACTGGCGGAGCTCGCCGACCTGTTCGAAGCCGAGCCGTCGATAGAGGTTCTGCGCTTCGGGGCTCGGGCTGAGTACGGCCGGCAGCCCCGGATCCATGAGCGCACGCGTCAGCGCCGACGCGTACCCGCGCCCCCGGGCCGGCGCGATCGTCGTGACGCCGTAGATGCCGACGGCGGTATCCGTCCGGTAGGCCATCGCAGCGGCAACGGGGTCTCCCGCGACGCGGCCGGTCAGCATCGTCATTCGCTCGTCGGCGAGGATGGACGGCGGATGGAACGTTCCGGGCTCGACGGATCCGGCGTCGCCGCCGAAGCCGCGCACGCTGACCTCCTCGAACTCCGCGACCTCGGCAGGTGTCGAGACGCGGACCACTTCGAGCTCTGACGGCGCCTCCTCGGCAGGGAGCTCGCGCGCCGGGCGCAAGAACCACGGCTCGCGCGCTCGTTCGACGAACCCGTCGCGGTCGGCCGCTCCCAGCTCGAGCACGGACCATGAATCGCAGAGCGTTCCCTGCGCGTCGCGCACCGCGGACGCCGGAACATCCGGCGCGAGCGTGATCGCCGTCCAGTAGATGAACGGCGGTAGGTCGACCGCACGCCACACCGAATCGCGGCGCTCGGACCGAAGCCCGAGGGCCGTGAGCCAAGAGGCGTGCCAGTCCGCTGTCGTGTCGGCGCAGAGCGCGACCGCGTCCACGGTTGCACGCTAGCTCGGCATAGTCTCGAGCGTGGAGAGCTTCTACGACGCGCGCCTGGGCGACGATCCGCGGCTGCGCGAGTTCGGCGCGACCGTCGCGCAGGTCATCGAACCGGCGGTCGCGGAGCTCGAGGCCCGGCGAGACCTGCCGGCGACCGACGGCGAGGGCGTCGAGTTCCACCCGGCGTACTCGACGGCAGGGCGTGCGGTCTGGGCCTCCGGGGTGCTCGGCGCGGGCGCGTCCGACCAGGCCGCGCTCCTCTACCTGTTGGCACACGTCGGCGAGGGCGGGCACGCGTGCCCGGTCGTCTGCACCGCGGGCCTGATCCGTGCGTTGCGGCGGGAAGCGTCGCCCGAGCTGCGCGAGCGGTTCCTGCCGCCGCTTCTCGAGACCGACTACGACCGCGCGCAGCGGGGCGCGCAGTTCCTGACCGAGCGTCACGGCGGCTCCGACGTCGGTGCAAACCGCGTCGAGGCCGTGCGGGACGGCGAGGCGTGGCGCTTGAGCGGCGAGAAGTGGTTCTGCTCGGTTGCGGACGCTGACCAGTTCGTCGTCACCGCACGCCCGCGCGGCGCGCCCGACGGAACGCGCGGAATCGGCTGCTTCCTCGTCCCGCGTCGCGTCGACGGGTCTGTGAACGGCTTTCGCATTCGGCGGCTCAAGGACAAGCTCGGCACGCGCGCGCTCGCGACAGGCGAGATCGAGTTCGAGGGTGCGCTCGCGTTGCCGATCGGCGAGCTCGAGGACGGCTTCCGGATCGCGGCCGGCGTCGTCCTCAACACCTCGCGGTGGCTGAACGCGCTCGGGTCTGCGGGCCTGATGCGACGCGCGTACCTCGAGGCGTCGACCTTCGCGCGCGAGCGCACGGCGTTCGGCCGGCCGATTGCGGAGTTCCCGCTCGTGCGCGAGAACCTCGCCGTGATGAAGGCCGAGGAGCAGGCCGCATTCGCCTCGACCCACGAGCTGACGCAGCTGGTCGAGAAGATCGACGCGGGGACCGCAAGCGATGACGACGTGACGTGGCACCGGATCCTCGTGAACGCGAACAAGTTCGTGACGTCGCTGGCAGCGACCCGAGTGGCGCGGCGCGCGATCGAGACGTTGGGCGGCAACGGGACGATCGAGGACTTCTCGCCGCTCCCGCGGCTCTACCGGGACGCGATCGTGTTCGAGAGCTGGGAGGGCACGCACAACGTGCTCTGCATTCAGGTGCTGCGCGATCTCGGGCGCCTCGACGCGCTCACGCTGGTCATCCAGCGCGTCCGCGGCATCTCCGAGGCCGGAATCCTCGACGAGGCGCTGACCGACCTCGAGCATCGGCTGCGCCTGTCGATTGCGACGCCGCAACACGGTGCCCGCCACGTTCGGCGACAGCTCGACGTTCTCGTCCACACACTCCAGACAGCGTGCCTGCTCCGCGACGGGGCACCGGCAGCGGACATGCTCATCCGGCGCCACCTCACCACCGGCTGGGATCCTGAGACCGACACCGGCTACGACGACGCAATCGACGCCGTGCTCGGAGACGACGCGTAGCCGCCGTCGCGCGCTCCCACATCGGCCGTGACTCGAGCTGTTCCACTCCGAGTAGGTCCTTTGTCTCGACTCGACGATGACCCGCCCTCCACGCCCGCGACGGGGTCGCTGGAATGAGGAGCGCATTCGTAACGAGCTGACAGCATTCGCCCAGGAACTCGGGCGCTGGCCGACGCACCGCGACTTCAAGGCGGCCGGCCGGACAAGCCTTTACCTCGCAGCGAGCAAGCACGGCGGCCTCCGAAACTGGGCCTCTCAGCTCGGCTACAGACCGGAAGCAAGTTTGGAAAATCCACCTCCCAGTGGCCAGGAACCGCCTGGTTGAGCTGAAATCGGCGAGGTAACGACCGGAAGCAATTTCGGAAAATCGGGACTCCCGCGCGCCGAAACTTGCCGCTGATTCTGCGCTCAGTCGGGCGGACGGTACCGTCGGCGCACCTCTACCTGCCCGTTGCGGCCTCGCCGCGGAGGGTCATGCAGGTGCCTGAGGCGCGCGCGATCAGGCGGCCCTGGTCGTCCACGACGTCGCATTCGGTCATGCCGACGATCTTGCCGCGGTGGACGACGCGGCCGTGCGCGAGCAGCGTGCCCTGCCAGAACGGGCGCAGGAAGTTGAGCTTCATCTCCAGCGTGGTGAACGACTCGCCCGGCTCGAGCGTCGAGTAGTAGGCCATCCCCATCGCGGCGTCGGCGACGTCGCCGATGATCCCGCCGTGGAGCGTGCCCATCGGGTTCTGGTGCTGTTCGCCGGCCTCGAGCTTCATCGTGCACTCGCCGTTTTCGGCGCGCAGGAGGTCCATCCCCAGCAGCTCGGCGACGGGCGGTGGGATCTTCACTGAGCCCCTCCATGGGAGGGGCTCATAACACGATCACCGAGCGGATGACGTCGCCCGCGCGCATGTCGTCGAACGCGCGCGGCACGTCCTCGAGTGCGATCGTCTTCGACACCATCCCCGCGAGATCTAGCTTTCCGTCCAAGGCGAGCTGCGCAAGCGTCGGGAAGTCGTCGGACGGCACGTGGTCGCCTCCGTGCGAGACGAGGATGCGGACGCGCCGGTCGAAGAAGTACTGGAGCGGCAGCACCGCCTCCGACCCGGGCTGCGGGAGGCCGATGTACACGAGCGTGCCGGCGTGGCCCAGCATGCGCAGGCCGAGGGCGACGGTCTCGGGCCGCCCGACGACGTCGAAGACGAAGTCGAGCCGCTTGCCGTCGCCGGTATGCGTGGCGCCTAAGCGCTGCGCCGCCTCGAGCTTGCGCTCGTCGAGGTCGACGGCGTGGATCTCGGACGCGCCGGCGATCCGGGCGCCCTGGATCACCGAGAGGCCGACTGCGCCGCAGCCGATCACGCCGACGGTCGCTCCCTCCCAGACCTGCGCCGTCTTCAGCACCGAGCCGACGCCGGTCGCGACCGCGCACGCGACGAGGCACGCCTGCTCGGGAGGCAGTCCGCCGTGGATGGGAATCGCCGCGGACGCGTGCACGACGGTGCGGGTCGCGAACGTCCCCAGCCCGAGCACGCCGGTGAGCACCGCGCCCTCGCTGCGCATGCGCTGCGGTGCCACCGGCGGCGTGCGGCAGAGATGCCGCGCGCCGCGCAGGCACCACCGGCACTCGCCGCAGGGCGAGCGCCAGCCGAGCACGACTCGGTCGCCCGCCTGCAGACCCGAGACGCCCTCGCCGAGCGCCTCGACGACGCCCGCGCCCTCGTGACCGAGCAGCACCGGAAACGGATGCGCCCAGCCGGTCTCGACGACGTGGAGGTCGGAGTGGCAGACGCCGCTCGCCTCGATCCGGACGCGCACCTCCCCCGGTCCCGGCTCCTCGAGGTCGAGCTCAGCGACCCCGAAGCGGTGGAGCTCGGTCAGGACGACGCCGCGATCCACGACGGGTCGAGGTCACGGGCAATCTTGCCGCCGAGCAGCGCAAGCGTCAGGTCGGTCTCGGCGAGCACGTGGCGGATCACGGTCTCGACGCCTTCCTGACCGCCGACGGCAAGCCCATACGCGTACGGCCGCCCGAGCAACACTGCGTCCGCACCGAGCGCGAGCGCCTTCAGCACGTCGGCGCCGCCGCGGATCCCCCCGTCCATCAGCACGACGGCGTCGCGCCCGAGCGCATCGCGCACTTCGACGAGCGCGTCGAGCGCCGCGACCGACCCGTCGACCTGACGGCCGCCGTGGTTCGAGACGACGATCCCGTCGACGCCCGCTTCGCGCGCGAGCAGCGCATCGTCGCCGCGGAGCACGCCCTTCACGAGCAGCGGCAACTCCGTCTGCTCGCGCAGCCAGCGCAGGTCCTCCCAGGTCAACCCGACGTTCGGGAACGTCGCGAGCATCGTCCCCGCGGCCACGAGCAGGTCCTCCTCGGGCGGCTTCGCGAGCCGCGAGCGGAACACGGGGTCCGAGAAGAACTGCGCGCAGCCCTCACCCGACAGAAACGGCAGGTACGCGTTCTGCAAGTCGCGCGGCCGCCAGCCGAGCGTGAGCGTGTCGAGCGTGACGACGATCGCGCCGTACCCGGCGGTCTCGGCGCGCCGCACGAAGCTCGTCGCGATCTCGCGGTCGTTCACCCAGTAGAGCTGGAACCAGCGCGGCGCGTCATCCATCGCTTCCGCGATTTCCTCGATCGAATGCGACGCCGCGCTCGAGAGCACCAGCGGCACGCCCGTCGCAGCGGCCGCGCGCGCGACTGCGAGCTCCCCGTCCGGATGCGCGATCGAGAGCACGCCGATCGGCGCGAGCAAGAACGGTCCCGGGGAGCGCGTGCCGAGCACCTCGACCGAGAGATCCCGCTCGCGGTTGCCGGTCAGCATCCGGGGGCGCAGACGGCGCCGCTCGAACGCCTCGCGGTTCGCGCGCACCGTCGCCTCGGATCCGGCGCCGCCCGCGATGTACCCGAACGGGCCGGGCTCGAGCACCTCGCGCGCCCGGGCCTCCCACGCATCCGGCGCGATCGGCCAGGCGCCTTCCCCGGACACGTAGATCGCGTTCTGGACGCTGCTCCCCTGGAACTCCACGCGTCGCGATCCTAAGCTGCACCACGTGCCGTCGCTCGAAGGCAAGGTCGCGATCGTCACCGGCGCGGGTCGCGGGATCGGCCGCGAGCACGCGCTCGCCCTCGCGCAGGCGGGCGCGAAGGTGGTCGTGAACGACCTCGGCGGGTCGCTCTCCGGGGAAGGCACCGACGCGTCACCGGCGCAGGGCGTCGTGAACGAGATCATCGCGGCCGGCGGCCAGGCGGTCGCAAGCTACGACGACGTCTCGAACTTCGACGCGGCCGAGTCGATCATTCGGCGCGCGATCGACCGGTACGGCCGGCTGGACATCCTCGTCAACAACGCGGGGATCCTCCGCGACCGCATGCTCGTGAACATGACGGAGGACGAGTGGGACGCCGTGATCGCGGTCCACCTGAAGGGCCACTTCGCCCCGACGCGCCACGCGGCCGCGTACTGGCGCGAGCGCTCGAAGGCCGGCGAGGACGTGCGCGCCCGCGTGATCAACACCTCGAGCCCGTCGGGCGTCTTCGGAAACGTCGGCCAGGCGAACTACGGCGCGGCGAAGGCCGCGATCGCCGGTTTCACGATCATCGCCGCGCAGGAGCTCGCGCGCTACGGCGTGACCGTCAACTGCATCGCGCCGAACGCGCGCACGCGGATGACCGAGGTCACGTTCGGCGAGCTGCCGAAGCCCGAAGAGGGATTCGACCCGCTCGATCCTTCGAACATGTCTCCGATCGTGGTCGCGCTCTGCGCGGACGAGGCGCAGGACATCACGGGCCAGTGCTTCTTCGTCTGGGGCGGGAGCGTGAACGTTCTGCGTTCCTGGGACGTCGGGGAGCTGATCGCCTCCGACGAGCGGTGGGACGCCGACGAGTTCCTGCGCGAGCTGAAGGCGCGGTTCCCCGAGGGCGCGGCGCCCCTCGGGATGGTCGAGATGATGAGCCGGGCCGGCGGCCGCTCGATGCGCGTTGGCTGAACACCACCTCGCGCGCGCAGCCGAGGACGCGCTCGAGCGTCACGGGGACTTCGAGTCGCTCTTCTTCGAGGGACGCTGGCACGGCTCCGCGCATCAGCTCGAGCGCGCTCGGCGGCTCGCCGGCGCGCTGCGCGAGCAGGGCGTCGCGCCCGGCGACCGCGTCGTCGTGTTCGCAGCGAACTGCCCCGAGGTGCCGATCGCCTACAACGCGATCTGGCGCGCCGGCGCAGTGGTCACGCCCGCGATCTTCCTGCTCCCGCCGCCCGAGCTGCGGCACATCGTCGAGGACGCGGAGGCGCGCGCAGTGATTGCATCGCCCGAGTTCGCGGACGCTGCGCGCGAGGCGGCAGGCGACGCACTCGTGCTCTCGACGGACGACATCACAATGCTCGAGCAGGCCGACCCGTCGCCGATCGTCGAGCGTGACGACTCTGACCTCGCCGCGCTGATGTACACCGGCGGCACGACGGGACGCGCAAAGGGAGTAATGCTGACGCACGAGAACCTCTGGCAGGTCGGCCGCTCGGCGCAGGACGCGGGTTGCGTCCCGGGCATCGTCCGCGCGCTGACCGCGCTGCCGCTGTCGCACGCGTTCGGGCTCCTCGTCACGGTGATCGGTTTCCACACGCACGAGCCGACGCGCAGCGTGCTGATGCGCTGGTTCGAGCCGAGCGCGTGGCTGGAGCTCGCGCAAGAGCACCGCGTCCAGATCGCCGCCGTCGTGCCCTCGATGCTCGGCTTCCTGCTCCTGCAGCCGCTCGAGGAGTACGACCTCTCCGAGCTTCGCTACGTCGCGTCGGGCGCGTCACCGCTCGCCCCCGAGCTGGCGCGTGAGCTCGAGCGGCGCCTGCCCGGTGTCGAGGTGCGCGAGGGCTACGGGCTGACGGAGACCTCGGGGCTCGTCTCGACCACGCCGCCCGGGCACGCGCGGCTCGGCTCGGTCGGCAAGCCGGCGCCGGGCGTCGAGGTGCGCATCGAAGACGGCGAGATCTGCGTCCGCTCGCCGTTCGTGATGGCCGGCTACTGGCGCGCGCCGGAGGCGACCGCGGAGGCGCTGCGCGACGGCTGGCTCTTCACCGGCGACCTCGGCCGTCTCGACGAGGACGGGTACCTCTACGTCGTCGACCGCAAGAAGGACCTGATCATCCGCGGCGGCTTCAACGTCTTCCCTCGCGACGTCGAAGAGGCGCTGCTCGAGCACCCGGCGGTCGAGGCCGCAGCCGTCGTCGGACGCCCCGACGCCGAGCACGGCGAAGAGGTGGTCGCGTTTGTGGCGCTGAGCCACGAAGTCGACCCGGAGGAGCTCGTCGCGTGGTCGCGGACGCGGATCGGCGGCTACAAATACCCGCGCGAAGTGCACGTCGTGCCCGCGCTGCCGCTCACACCCGTCGGCAAGGTCGATCGCAAGGCGCTGCGGGCTCTGGTGCTGGCGTGACGACGAAGCTGACGCGCTCTGAGCTCGAGGCCGCGCAAGAGCTCGATCTCGGCGCGAGCGACTGGGAGACGATCACGCAGGAGCAGGTGAACGGCTTCGCCGAGGCGACCCACGACCACCAGTGGATCCACGTCGACCCCGAGGCCGCGAAGCAGGGCCCGTTCGGCACGACCGTCGCGCACGGCTACCTCTCGCTCGCGCTCCTCCCCTACCTCATGTCGCAGGTGCTGAATGTCACCGACGCGCGCATGGGGATCAACTACGGGACGGAAAAGGTCCGCTTCACCGCGCCGGTCCCTGTCGGATCCGACGTCCGCCTGAAGGCGCGCCTGCTCTCGAGCGAGCGCCGCGGCGAGGGCGTTCGCTACCGCGTCGGCGTGGAGATCGAGATCCGCGGGGCGGAGAAGCCGGCGCTCGTCGGGGAGGTCGTCTACCTCGTCTTCTAGCGTGCGTCCGTGCGGCGCCGTCTGCTTCGCGTCTTTCCGCTCCTGGTCGTCGCCGCCGTGTTCGGGCTCGTGCTCCCGAAGATCGCGAGCTACGGCGACGTCGCGGCCGAGCTCGGCCGGCTCTCGGGCGAATCGCTCGCGGCGCTGATCGCGGTGGCGGCGCTCAACGTGGCGACCTTCGCGCCGCCGTGGATGGCCGCGTTCCCAGGCCTGGGGTTCAGGCGCGCAATCCTGCTCACGCAGGCGTCGACGGCGACGGCGAGCGTCGTCCCCGGCGGCGAGGCGGTCGGCGCCGGCTTCTCGGTCGGGATCCTGCGCGCGTGGGGCTACTCGCGAGGCGCAATCGCGGCCGGGCTCGCGGTCCTCACCTCGCTCAACCTGCTCACGAAGGTCGTCTTCGCCGTCGCGGCGATCGTCGCCTTGCTCCTGACGGGCGGCGACACCGGCCCGCTGGGCCTCCTGACGGCGGTCGGCGTCGCCGTCGCCGCGGCGGCCGTCACGGTGGGTGTGCTCTTCCTCCGGAGCGACGCGAGCGCGCGCCGGCTCGGCGAGCTCGGGGGCGGGCTGTTCGAGCGGATCCGGAGGCTGCTGCGGCGACAGCCGGGCCAGCCGCTCGCCGACCGGCTCGTGCACTTTCGCAAGGAGACCGTCGGCCTCCTCGGCCGTCGCGGTCTCAGCCTCGCGTTTTGGATGCTCGTCGGGAACCTCACGGTGTTCCTCGTCTTGCTGGTCGCCCTTCGCGCGGTGGGGATCTCGAGCGGTGAGATCAACGTTGTGAACGCGTTCGCCGCCTGGGCGCTCGTCCGTCTCGTCACCGCGATCCCGATCACCCCCGGCGGGATCGGGATCGTCGAGCTCGGCCTGACGGGCGCCCTCGTCGCAGCCGGCGGCGACCAGACCGAGGCCGTGACGGCCGTCCTGCTGTATCGCGCGTTCACGTGGCTGCCGCCGATCGTGATCGGGCTGCCGAGCCTGCTCTTGTGGCGTCGGGCGCCGGCGTGAGAGGGTCTGCCTCCACTCCGGAGGTGAGCACATGACCGCCGTCACACCCGCCGCCGCCGCCGAGGCGGCGGAACCGTATCCCGTCAACGTGGACGGGACGCTCGATGAGCCCCTCTCCCGCTGGCTCTGGCTCGTCAAGTGGTTCCTCGCGATCCCGCACTACGTCGTGCTGGTCTTTTTGACGATCGCGTTCGTCGTCACGACGATCGTCGCGTTCTTCTCGATCGTCTTCACGGGTCGCTATCCGCGCCAGCTGTTCGACTTCAACGTCGGCGTACTGCGCTGGTGGTGGCGCGTCGACTACTACGCGTTGAGCGTGATCGGCACGGACCGCTACCCGCCCTTCACGCTTGCCGACGTCGACTACCCGTGCCGCTTGGAGGTGCCCTACCCGGAGCAGCTCTCGCGCTGGCGCCCGCTCGTGAAGTCGTGGCTGTTTGCGTTCCCGCACTGGATCGCCGTCGGGGCGTTCACAGGAGGAGCAACGTATGCCTCGTCGAACGACTGGCGGTTCAGCATCAGCCTGACGACCTTGCTCGTGCTCGTCGCCGGCGTCTCGCTGCTTTTCCGCGACCGCTATCCGCGGGACGTGTTCGAGCTCACAGTCGGCATCAACCGCTGGATCTATCGCGTGATCGCCTATGCGGCGCTCATGCGCGACGAATATCCGCCCTTCAGGCTTCGCCCCTAGGGCACCGCAAGCGGTGCCCTAGCGCTGCTCGCCGAGCACTTCCTGAGCGATCGCGAAGGCGCGGTTCGCCGCAGGCACCCCGGCGTAGACCGCAGTCTGGAGCAGCACCTCGCCGATCTCCTCGGCCGTGACGCCGTTGCGGAGCGCCGCACGCACGTGCATCGCGAGCTCGTGCTCGGCCCGGAGGGCGACCAGCAGCGCGAGCGTGACGCAGCTCCGGGTGCGGCGGTCGAGGCCGGGCCGGCTCCAAACCGCTCCCCACGCGTAGCGCGTGATCAGCTCCTGAAACGGCTTCGTGAACGGCGTCGTGCCCGCGATTGCCCGGTCGACGTGGTCGTCGCCGAGCACCTCGCGGCGGACCCGAATTCCCTGTTCGTGGTCATCCGTCATAGGGTGCTCCTTCCCAGGTGCTCGAGGATGTGCTGGGTGACGAGCTCGTCCTGCTCGACGGTCGGCAGGTGCGCCGCGTCCGGGATCACGACGAGCCGGGCGGCGGGGATCGCAACCGCGATCGCTGCGGAGTGCGCCGGCGGAATTGCTGGATCGTCTGCTGCGCTCAGAACGAGCGTCGCTGCTCGAATGTTCGCAAGGTCGTCGCGCAGATCCATCGCTCCAATCGCCTCGCAACACGCGGCGTAGCCCTCGGCGGGAGTCGCTGCGATCATCGCGCGCATCCGGGCCACGAGGTCCGGTTCGCGCGCGGCGAAGCCGGGCGTGAACCAACGGCCGACGACCGCATCCGCGACCGTAGACGTCCCTTCGGCGCGCACGACGCGTGCGCGTTCGAGCCACGGTTCGCGCGGCAAGAGGGCTGAGGTACACAGGAGGACGAGCCGCTCGATCCGGTCGGGCGCATGCGCGGCGAGCCACATGCCGACCATCCCACCGAGGGAGAGGCCGCAGAACGAAGCCTGCTCGACGCCGAGCGAGTCGAGCAGCCGGAGTACGTCCTCCCCGAGCTCTGCGATCGTGTACGGCCCCGGCGGGACCGGCGAGTCTCCGTGCCCGCGGTGGTCGTAGCGGATGACGCGGTAGTCCTTCGCAAGCGTCGGGACCTGCCGGTCCCAGATCGCGGCTGTGCTTCCGAGCGAGTTCGAGAGCACGACGTGCTGCACTACGCGCGACGCAGCGCGAGCGCGCGGTCGACCAGCGCTTCGGCGACGCCGAGGTAGCGCTGAGGATCGAGCGCCGCGTCAAGCCCGTCCTCCCCGAGCTCGCGCGCCACCTCCGGCGATTCGAGGAGCACGTCGCGCAGCGATCTGCCACCCTCGATCGCGTGACCCACCGAGCGCTCGACGAGGTCGTGCGCGGCGAGGCGGCCCAGCGCAGGCGTCAGCGCCGTCGCGACGCTCTCGGCCATCAGCAGTCCGTCGAGGTTCTCGCGTGCGCGGCCGGCGTCGACCTCCAGTCCCTCGAGCGTCTCGCGCAGCGATACAGCGGCGGAGCCGGTCAGACGCAGCAGGTCGCGTAGCGTCTCCCACTCGGCGTGCCAGCCTCCTGCACCGCGCTCGTGCTCCTGCGCCATCGCGGCGAGCATGGTCGCGACCAACCCCGGCGTTCGCTCGGCACACGCAACTGCGAGCACGGCTCCGACGGGGTTCCGCTTGTGTGGCAACGTCGACGAGCCGCCGACGGCCGCGGGCCGCGCTTCGCCGACCTCCGTCTGGGCGAGCAGGATCACGTCGCGCGCGATCTTCGCGAGCACGCCTGCCGCCGTTCCCAAAGCTGCTGCGAGCATCGCCGGCCGGACGCGCACTGTGTGCCAGGGCACGGTCGGCTCGGCGAGCTCGAGCTCGCGGGCGAGCGCAGACGCGACGTCGAGCCCGTCCTCTCCGAGCGAGGCGAGCGTCCCGACCGCACCGCCGAGCTGAACGGCGAGCGTGCGCCCGCGCACGTCGGCGAGCAGCGCGCGCGATTCCTCCAGACCGACGAGCCACGCCGCGGCTTTGAGACCGAACGTCGTCGGCAGCGCCTGCTGCAAGAGTGTCCGCCCTGCGACGAGCGTGCCGCGGTTCGCCTCCGCCAACCTCGCCGCCGCTTCGGCGGCTCCGTCCAGGTCCTCGAGCAGCGGGGCGAGCGCGCGGCGAGCGACCAGCATCGACGCAGTGTCGAGGATGTCCTGGCTCGTCGCGCCGCGATGCACGTGCGCCGCGGCATCGTCCGGCAGCTGCTCCGTCAGCGCCCGGACGAGCGCCGGAACCGGCGTGCCGGTCGTCGCGGCCTCGCGACCGAGCTCCGCGAGGTCGAAGTTCCCCGCGTCGCAGCGAGCGGTGATCGCCTCGGCCGCGGCCTCGGGCACGAGCCCGACGCTCGCCGCCGCCCGCGCGAGCGCCGCTTCGACGTCGAGCATGGCCTGCAGCCAGGCGCGGTCGGACACCTGCTCGGCGACCGCGCCGCGGGCGAAGAGACCGTCGAAGAGCCCCTCAGAGGGCGAAGAAGGTGGTCTCACGCTCACCCTGGAGGCGGACGTCGAACCGGTAGCCGCCGTCGG
>DASYUZ010000178.1:0-5147 GCA_036000665.1 Gaiellaceae bacterium | reverse complement strand
TCGGCGCGCCAGCGCTCGATCCGCTCGATCTCCGTCTCTTCTCGTGTTCCGGCTTCAGCCGCAGTCATCGCTATCTCCCTTCTACCACTAACCCCTTCGTCAAAACGAGGGGATCAGATGTCCCCTTACAGGGTGATCTGCAGCCTTAATAGGAATTTCACAGGCGGCCGCAAGGTCTCGAGACCGGGACGCGAAATTTGGCCCCAGCGACGCGCCTGGAAGACGACGACGCTAGGGACGCTCGAGGTCTCGCGCGATCCGGACGGCGCGGCTCTCCGACAGGGCGCCCTCGAGGCGGTACGTGACGCCCGTTCGCTCCCAGATCAGGACGTTCCCCGCGAGCCGGCGCTCCGGGCCGCGCACGACGAGGTGGCGGCCCTCGATCCACAGCGCCGTGGTGCGGTCGTCGAGGGAGACCCGGTCGATCCGCGTGTCGGGTTCCACCACCTTCTTGAGGATCGGCGGCCCGGTCCCGCCCCACTCGAGCAACCAGACGCGCGGCGCGAGCACGAACGTGACGAAGCGGCCGGACAGATAGATCCCGTCGTAGTCGTCCGGGACGGCGAGGTCGATCCGGACAGCGTCGCGCGCTTCTTCCAGCGAGACGGGGCGGCCGAGCGGCAGCGGCCCCTCGCGCGCGCTCGGCAGCGTCTGGACACGCTCGACCTCGACGTTGCCGATGTGCAGCACGCGCAGGATGGCGGCGCGGGTCTGGGGGATCGCGAAGAGCGCGCCCACGAGCGCAAGCGCGACCAGAACGGGCACGAGCCAGCGGCGCCGCGCGGGCCGCTGCAGCCGGGCGAGCACGCGTCCCGAGACGTCGGGCTCGGACGGGAAGTCGATCCGCAGCGAGCGGAGCTCCTGCTCGAGGTTCACGGCTCCACCACCCGCTCCCGTAGGTTCCCGAGCGCACGCGACTGGCGCGACTTGACCGTCCCGAGCTTGAGGTCGAGGGCCTGCGCCGTCTCCTCCTCCGAGAGCCCGAGGAAGAAGCGGCAGCCGATCACCTCGCGCTCCTCCTCGCGCAGTCCGTTCACCGCCTCGAGCAGCTCCGAGCGGCGCTCTTCGGAGAGCACAGCCGCCTCGGGGGACGGGACCGCGTCCCCCGGGCGGACTTCCTCGGCCAGGCGCAGCGCGAGTCCCGCGCGCCGCCCGGCCGACCTCCGCCGGTTCCGCGCCTCATTCGCGACGATCCGGAGCAGCCACGGCTGGAAGGGCGCCCCGCGCCGGAAACGTCCGAGCGCCTTGTAGGCGTTCACGAATCCGTCCTGGGTCGCCTCCTCGGCATCGGCCGCTGTGCCCGCGATCAGGTAGGCGGTGCGGAAGGCGATGCCCTGGTGCGCTCTCATGAGTGCCCCGTATGCCGCGGTGTCTCCACGTTTGGCCCGTTCGATGAGGTCGGTTTCATCCAGTGGTCGGTCCACCACCGCGGCTTCTACACCGAGCGAGGCCGCAACGTTCCGGGCGCGGCGTGCGTTGAACAACCATGCGGGACGCGCTCCAGTTCACCGTGCTCTGGACGATGGCGATCGGCTTCGTGGCCGCGGTGCCGCTCACGATCGTGCTCGCGTACGCGATTGTCCGCTCCGCCGAGCCCGCCGCGGAACGGCGCGCCTGCGAGCTCCACCGGCTGCTCCTCGAGGAGGAGCTCTACGGCGGCGAGCGCTGCATGGAGTGCCTGACGCCGGCCGAGCCTGACTGGCTCCGCTGCCCCGTCTGCACCGCGAAGCTGCGCGAGCGCTGCGACGGGTGCGGCGGGATGCTCAAGCTGCACTGGAGCGCCTGCCCAACGTGCGTGCGCGACGCGGCGACCGCGCCGCACAGGATCGCCGCCTAGCTTCTCGACGGCCGCGGGGTTAGGGTCTTCCGCGACGAGCGAAAGGAGTGGCGATGGCGGTCGCAGTCGTGATCGACGTGCCGGGTGGGACGGTCGAGCAGTACAAGGAGATGAACCGCAAGATGTTCGGCGGGAAGGAGGAGCCGGACACGACGCCGGAGGGCCTGGTCATTCACACGGCCGGCGAGACCGGAGGCGCCTTGCGCATCTTCGACGTGTGGGAGAAGCGCGAGGACTTCGAGCGCTTCGTCAAGCAGTACGTGGAGCCGGCGATGGAGGGCCCGGCGCCCGCCGAGCCGGTGATCTACGAGCTCGCGAACGTCGCGAGCCCCGCGCTCACACCCACGCGCTAGTCACTACACCACCCATTCGTCCCAGATCCAGCCGTCCGGGACGGGCGAGTCGAGAATGCCGTGCAACGCGCCCGCCAGGGCGAGGAGCAGGACAGGTACGAGCAGGAGCGGCTTCTGCCACCGGGTCATTCGCGGGTCCCCCTTTTCGGAGCCGGGGGCCGCACCCGGGTCAGTTGACGTATTCAGAGTGGGTGTGCCCACGCTTGCAAAAGATGAACCTCCCGCCGGCGGGGAACGAAGCCCGGCTCAGGAGCCGCGGTCGAGCGGGAGCTCGAACGTGAACGTCGAGCCGGAGCCGACCTCCGAGGTCACCCAGATTCGGCCGTGCATGCGCTCGACGAGCTCCCGGCAGATGTAGAGCCCGAGCCCCGACCCCCCGACACCGCGCGTCATGTTCGGGTCGAGCCGGTGGAACTTCTCGAAGATGCGCTCCTGATCGGCCGTCGGGATCCCCAGACCCTGGTCGCACACGCTGATGCGGGCCTGGCGGCCGGCGCGGGCGAGCTCGACCCGCACGAGCCCGCCCTCCGGGGAGTACTTGATCGCGTTCTCGACGAGGTTGAAGAGCACCTGTCGCAGCTTGTCCGGATCCGCCGCCGCGGGCGGCACGTCCTCCTGCGCGACGAGCTCGACGCCGACGCCGTCGGGAAACCGCGAGCGTGCGGCGCTGACGACGTCCGCGGCGACGGTCACCGCGTCCGTCGGCTCGATCACGGCTTCCTCGCCGCCCGTATCGAGCCGGCTGGCCGACAACACCTCGTCGAGGAGCCGACCGAGGCGCTCCGCCTCGCTCGACATGATCGAGAGGAGCGATTCGCGCACGTCGTCCTTGACCTCCCGTCGCTGGAGTGTGAGCGCCGCGCCGTACACCGACGTCAGCGGTGTGCGCAGCTCGTGTGACATGACGGCGATGAACTCGTCCTTGAGCCGATCGAACTCACGCAGCCGCTCCAGCGCGCCGTGGACCCAACGCTGGTAGAAGGCGATCGCAAGCAGCGGCCCGATGAGCACCACGGAGACGAACGGCGAGCTGTGCCAGAGGACGATGAGCGTCGCCGTCAACGACGCCATCACCAGGAACGGCACGCCCGTCGAGGAGAGCAGGAGCCGCGCCGACGCGAAGAACGGACGAGCGCTCCTTCGCGCGACTAGGGCCGAAAGGAGCACCATGTCGACCGCGTAGAACGCGGCAGCGGCGAGGAATGCACCCGCGACGATCGCGAGCAGGTCACCCGTGCCCACGGCCGCGGCCGCGAGACCGGCGGCCGCGCCGGCGCACACGTAGATCGACGCGTTGTAGGCGACCCTGACCAGCGGTCGGTCGACGGCGAGCTCGGCCCCGACCGTCGTCAGGACCCCGAGGGCGGCCGCGGTTGGCCAGCCGTAAATCGCGGCCGCACCGACGATGAACACGGACGCGAGCGATGCCGCGCCGGGATTCACGCCTTCGATCGGCAGAGGGAACGCCTCTGCGACGACTGCCGCGGCCAGGAGTCCGGCCGCGCCGAGCAGGGCCGCGGTGGCAGGCAGCTCCCGCACGAGCGCCGCTACCGCAGCGCCCGTGGTTACCGCGCCGACCACAATCACCGGCAGTGCAACCGGCAAAGCCTGTGCGGTCTCGCCGGCGTGGCGCGGCCGCACCCGGCGGCGCAGGATCTTCCCCCGAGGCATGCGCCTCACACGTCTGCGTCCGGCTGTCGACGACCCCACGCGGGGTCTCATCCGTTCGCCTCCTCATCCCGGAGGCCGCATCCGGAGTTGTCGCCCGACGCCAGGCGGCTGGAAGTATGCCCGCGGTCGGCCCGGCGTGCTAGAGGAAGGTCTCTGTGCGCTAATCCACGGTCGCGACCCGCCGGCCGGCGCCGAGGATGTACGCAATTGGGTCTTGCACGCGGATCTCGCGTCGGAAACGGCGGATTGTTACACATGCGTTACACTTTGTTGTGTATACGCATGGCTATGAAGCGACTTCAGATCATGATCGAGCCCGAACTGGACGCCGCACTCGGCCGTGAGGCACGGCGCCGCCAGACGTCGAAGGGCGCCTTGATTCGCCGCTACGTCCGGGAGCAGCTCAAGCCGCTCCCGCCCATCGAGGCCGACCCGCTCTGGGAGATGGTCGGCGCCGCAGGCAACGCCGAGCCGGTCGGCGACATCGACGAATTCCTCTACGGACCACTCGGCGACGAGAGGTGACGTTCGTCGATACGTCCTTCTGGGCGGCCGTCTATTTCCCGCGCGACCAGCGTCACGAAGAGGCGACGCAATTGCTGAGGGCGCTCGACGACGCCCCACTCGTCACGTCGAACCATGTGCGGGGCGAAACGTGGACGCTGCTTCGGCGCCGCGTCGACCACCGCACCGCACTGCATTTCCTCGACCGGACCGCACGGTCTGAGCGCATCAGCCTCATGTTCGTCTCTGAGGAGCTCGAGCAGGACGCAATCCGGTGGCTCCGGCGCCGAAACGAGCGTCCTTACTCGTTTGTAGATGCGACGAGCTTTGCGTTGATGCGCTCACTGAAGATTCGTGACGCGCTCGCCTTCGACAACGATTTTTCTGCCGCCGGCTTCGTCGAGCTGCGCGCGTCGTAGGCGCTTTCGGCTACCTGTCTTCCCGGCCGGCCATGCGCTGCACGGTGGCGTCGATGTCGCGGCCGTCCTCCTCGATTTCCTCGAGGTAGAGGCGTGCCCAGCCGATCCGGCCGTTTGAGACGCCGAAGATCACAAGACCACTGCAGACTCGCCGAGGAGTGCCTTCACCTCGGCGAAGAAATCAGGCACCGGCCGGACGTTGTACTGCGGCCCGAACTCGTAGGTCTTTGCGCCATCAGACGTCTGCAGCGCGACGTAGACCGCGGCCTCGCCCGGAAAGTCGCGGAGGACCCCGGCGAGCTCGCGGATGATTCCCGCCCGGGTGGTGCGCGCGTCGAGCTTCAGGTGGACGGCCTTGCGCTC
>DASYUZ010000177.1:0-2506 GCA_036000665.1 Gaiellaceae bacterium | reverse complement strand
GGGAGACCGAAGAGCGCGTCCGGTAGGCGCACGTCCCACTGGGACGATGTATAACTACGTCACGTGACGTAGAATGAGCCGAATGGTGCGCACTCAGATCCACCTCAGCGACGACGACGTCGCGCTGCTCGACCAGGTCGCGCGCGAGACCGGAGCGTCCCGCTCGGAGCTGATCAGGCGCGCCGTGCGGGAGCGCTACGGCGTATCTTCATCGCTCGCAGAACGGAAGCAGCGGGCGCGGCGCGCTTTCGGCGCCTGGAAGGGGCGCTCGTTCACGGGTGACGAGTACGTACGCGCCATCCGCTCGGGCGATATGAACGAGAACCTTCGCCGCCTCGGCGCGTGATCGACCTACTCGACACGTCCGTCGCAATCGACTACCTGCGCGGACGCGAAGCCGCGCTCGCCGTCGTCGATGCGGCCGACGAGCTCGTCGCCAGCGAGATCACGCGCTACGAGGTTCTCGTCGGCATGAAGCGGGGCGAGGAGGAGGTGACGGAGGATCTGCTCGCGCTGCCAGGGTGGGTTCCGGTCGACGAGTGGATCTCGCGACGGGCGGCGGCTCTGGCGCGCGAGCATCGCGCGGCCCATTCTGGGATCGAGGACACCGACTATCTGCTCGCAGCGACGGCGCTCGAGCTCGATGCACGGCTGCTAACGACGAACGTCAAACACTTCCCGATGCTGCCCGGACTCGAGCCTGCGTACTGAGCTACGGTGACGCAGTGATCGAGCTCCGCTCCGACACGCTCACGCAGCCGACACGGGGGATGCGCGAGGCGATCGCGAACGCGGTCGTCGGCGACGAGCAGAAGCGCGAGGACCCGACCGTGCTCGACCTCGAGCGCCGCGCCGCGGAGCTGCTCGGGCAGGAGGAGTCCGTCTTCCTGCCGACCGCGACGATGGCGAACCAGATCGCGCTCCGGATCCAGACCGAGCCGGGCGACGTCGTGCTTGCCGAGGAGACCGCGCACGTCTTCATCTCCGAGCAGGGCGGGCCGGCGGTGCATTCGGGACTCTTTACGCGGCCGCTGCCGGGCTACGCGGGGCGGATCACGCCCGAGCAGGTCCGGAACGCGATGACCGATCCACGCTCGGGGCACGAGCCCGTGACCAAGCTGGTCTCGGTCGAGAATTCCCACAACTCCTCGGGCGGCCGCGTCTGGCCTCTCGACGAACTACGCGCTCTCGAGGAGACCGTGCGCGAGCTCGGCCTGCGCTTCCACCTCGACGGCGCGCGCGTCCTGAACGCGGCAACCGCGCTCGACGTGCCGGCCGCGGAGATCGCCGGCCGCTTCGACACGGTGACGCTCTGCCTCTCGAAGGGCCTGGGCTGCCCGCTCGGCGCCGTCGTCGCCGGCTCCGCGGAGCTGATGAAGAAGGCGCGGCGCGGCAAGCACCTCTTCGGCGGAGCGATGCGCCAGGCCGGGATCGTCGCCGCCGCGGGCGTCTACGCGCTCGACCACCACGTCGATCGGCTTGCGGAGGACCATGCGCGGGCACGGCGGCTCGCGGAAGGTCTCTCGGCCGCCGGGCTTCCGCTCGACCTCGACGCGGTCGAGACGAACTTCGTCCAGCTCGACGTCGCGCCGCTGGGGCTGACGAAGGCAGAGGCGCTCGAGCGCCTGCACCAGGCGGGTGTCGGCCTCTCGGGCACGGTGCACAAGACGAAGCTGCGTGGGGTCACGCACCTCGACGTCAGCGACGAAGACATCGAGCGCGCGATCGAGCTGATCCCGCGGGCGCTCGGCGTCCTGGTGCCTACTCGTACTGGAGCGCCTCCAAGACATTGAGGCGCGAGGCGCGGCGCGCCGGCATGATCGCCGCGAGGATCCCGACCACGATCGCGGCGATCGCGACGAGGATCAGTGTCGAGACGGGGACCCGGAACGCGATGAACTCGATCCGCGCGGCGAGCAGCGCGCCCAGCGCGACGCCGAGCACGATCCCGAGCACGGCGCCGATCAGCGCCGTCACGACGCTCTCCTGACGGATCATCTGCCGCACCTGGCGGCGCGTCGTGCCGATCGCGCGCAGCAGCCCGAGCTCGCGTGTGCGCTCGAACACGGAGAGCGCGAGCGTGTTCACGATCCCGAACAGGCTGACGATCACGGAAAGCGCGAGCAGCACGTAGAGGATGTTGAGGATCGTGTTGACGCCGGAGATCTGGTTTTTCTTGAACTCCTCGCGGTCCTGCACCTTCGCGTTCGGGAACGCGCTGAGCGCCTCTTCGAGGCGCTTTGTGTTCGCCGGCGTGAAACCGCCCCGCATGTTCACGAACGTGAGCTGGTTGGTCGGCTGCGGGTAGTTCGTGTCGAAGGTCTCCGCGGCGAACGTGAGCGGCCCGTATGGTGAGCCCGCGGTGGGCGGGTCGATGATCCCCTTGATCACGAGCCGCAGCGTCTTCCCGCCCGGCGTCAGCAGCGGGACCGTCGAGCCCACACGGAGGTGGTGCTTGTCCGCGTACTTGTTGTCGGTGAACGCGCCGTTCGGGCCGAGCTGCGCC
>DASYUZ010000176.1:0-10518 GCA_036000665.1 Gaiellaceae bacterium | reverse complement strand
AGCTCCTGCTCAGCGGTCAGCGCGAAGTCCATGCAGAAACGAGCGGGGCCGACGCGCGCCGGCCCCGCTCGAGTCCCACTAGCGACCCTTGATCAGCGGGCCGAACTCGCTCCAGGTCCCGTTCGCGTAGCGAACGAGCCTGATCTGCGAGATCGGGAACCGATCCTTCGGGCCCGTCTTGACCTTGATGCCCTTGAGGGCGAACGGGTTCGTCCAGTTCATGTGCTGCGTCGCGCGCATCAACGACGCGCGCGTCGGATTCTTCCCGGCCAGGTACAGGAGACGCACGGCGTCGTACGCCTTCGCGACTCCGTAGTACGGGAACGTGTTGTTGGGGTCGGTGCCCGCGCCGAACTTGCTCATGATCGTGCGGTAGCGCTTGACCGACGCATCGTTGGCGTACTTCGGATTCGTCGGATTCTTGAGGTACGCCGTGCTGATCGCGCCGTTGACGAAGTCCGCACCGGCCCGCTGCACGGCCGCCGCCATCACGGTGTCGACCGCCGCCACCGAGTTGATCACGATCGTGTCGGGCTTCCAGTTCAGCGCCTTCGCCGTTGCGATCGCGCGCACGGTCGGCGTCGGCGTCGTCAAGAGCACCCACGTGTCCGCGCCCGACGCCTTCTGGCGCGAGAGCTGCGACGCGTAGCTCGTGTCCGTGAGCTCGTAGCCCTGCTCGGAGACGATCAGGCTCTTCTTCGAGCCGAGACCGATCTTCACGCCCTTGAGGTAGTCCTTGCCGTAGTCGTCGTTCTGGAAGAACACGCCGATCTTCGCGTTCGGAGCGTTCCGTGCGATCCAGCGCCCGTACGCGATGCCCTCGGCGATGTAGTCGGGCTGCCAGCCGATCGTCCACGGGAACTCCCGGTACTGCAGGCCCCAGTAGCTCGCGCCTGTCGAGACGAGGATTTGCGGAACCTTCCGGTCGTTCAGCAGCGGGCGGATCGGCAGGTTCGGCTCGGTGCCGAGCGAGCCCACGATCGCGAAGACCTTGTCCTGCAGGATCAGCTTGTTCGTCAGCTGGACCGTCTGCGACGGGTTGTAGGCGTCGTCGTAGATCTTCCAGACGATCTGGCGCCCGTAAACGCCGCGCTTGCCGTCGGCGCCCTTGCGCGAGTTGACCCACGAGAAGTACGCGGCCATGCCGCGCGGAATCGGGGCGTACAGCGAAGCGAAGCCGCTCAGCGGGAAGGTCCCGCCGATCGTGATTGTCGTCTTCGTGACGCCCGGTGTCGCCGCGGGCGCTGCCGCGACGTCGGTCCGGGCGAACGCGCCCGGAAGGCTCACGGCCAGAGTCACCGCCAGGACCGCGAGCGGGATGAGCACTTTCTTCACGAGTTCTCCTCCTTGCCCCTCGAAACTGAGGCCACGACCTCTCCGTTGATGTTAGTAGATCCTGTTACGGCCGGTAACGTCAAGGTCCGGCGCCGGCCGACGCAACGCCGGGACTCCCTCCCAGAGCAGAGCCGTCAAGTGCTCGACGAGTTGCGCGCGCGAGAGCGAGCGAGTCTCGAGCCACCAGATCCCGGCCGAGCGCACCATCCCGGACACGCAGTGGGCCCAGAGCTCGCCGACCTCCGGGTCGAGCCCGGCGTGACGGAGGTTCTCCTCGGCCGTGCCGGCGCAGTCGGCGACCTGTCCGCGGCGGAACTCGGCCAGGAGCGCCGACGCGCCCGGCCGGTCGACCGCGCCGAGCAGGAACCGGTACCGCTCGGGACGTCGCTCGATGTACGCGAGGTACGCATCGATCCCCGCGGCGAGCCGGCCGCGCGGGCTCGTGGTCTCGATCGCCGGCCGGATCGCGCGCGAGAGCTCTTCCACATAGCGCTCGGCAAGCGCCTCGTAGAGCCCGTCCTTGTCGCCGAAGTGCCGGTACAGGATCGGCTTCGTGATCCCCGCCTCGGATGCGATCTCGTCCATCGACACGTCTGGACCGCGTCGCTGGACGATCCGGTCGGCGGCGTCCAGGAGCTCTTCGCGCCGACGCTCGCGCTGCCGCGCCTGGGCCATCCGCGTCGCCATGCGGCGAGGCTAACGGTTCGACCCGGGCAGCAGCAAACCGCCGAACCGGCGCAGGAGCCCCGCGAGCCCGGAGGGCGCGAAGAACATCATCACGACGAGGATGATCCCGAACGTCACCGCCGGCGCCTGCTTCGAGAGCTCCGACACGAGCGGCGGGTTCTGCGCGTAGATCGGCAGGAACTCCATCACGAACGCGCCGAGCAGTGCGCCCGTCAGCGACGACAGGCCGCCGAGCACGACGCTCGCGAGGAAGAGGATCGAAAGCGTCACCGGGAACGCGTCGGGATTCACGTACGAGACGTTGATCGCGAGGAGCGCTCCGGCGACGCCCGCGTACGCCGAGGAGAGCCCGAAGGCGAACGTCTTGTACGCCGCGGGGCTCACCCCCGACGACGCCGCCGCGACCTCGCCGTCGCGAAGCGCGCGGAGCGCCCGTCCGGCGCGGCCGCGCAGGAGCAGCCAAGCCGCCGCGAAGAGCACCGCCGCCGTCACCCAGGCCTCGTAGTAGAGCCAGTGCGGGGTCGATACGTCGAGCCCGAACGGCGTGATGGGCAGGCTCAGGATCAACCCGCCGCCGCCTCCCGTCACGTCCTCGAAGCGCTTCGCAACCGACGGCAGCGAGACCGCGACCGCGAACGTCGCAAGCGCGAGCGAGACGCCCGCGAGGCGAAGCGCCGGAAAGCCGAACAGGTAGCCGGCCAGACCCGCGACGAGCCCGGCAATCGGGATCGTCAGCACCGAGCGCATCCCGTCACCGAGCGGCAGCCAGTCCGGCGGGGCGAGGGTGAGTGCCTCGAGCCCAGGCCGGCCGAGCGAGAGGATCGCGGTCGTGTACGCCCCGACGGCAACGAAGGCGCCGTGCCCGAGCGAGATCTGGCCGTTGTAGCCGCTGAGGATGTTCAGGCCCAGCAGTGCGATGAAGTAGATGGCGACGTACGTGAACTGGGAGAGGCGGAACTCGCCGAGGAAGCGCGGCAGGATCGCCACGAGGGCCGCGACTGCCCCGACGAGCAACAGCTTCACGACGGTGAACGGCGCCGGCGTCCGCACTAGACCCTCCGCACCACGACGTGTCCGAAGAGCCCCTGCGGCCGGATCAGCAGGACGACGAGCAGCACGAAGAGCGCGCTCGGCAGACGCAGCTCGGATCCGAGGATGTCGACGTAGCGGCCGAGCAGATTGACGATCACCCCGAGGAGCAGTCCGCCGACGACCGCGCCGACCGGGCTGTTGATCCCGCCGAGCACCGCGGCCGCGAACGCGTAGATCAGGACCGTCAGCATCATGGTCGGATCGAGGAAGACGCTCGGCGCCGTCATCATCCCCGCGATCGCGCCGAGCACAGCGGCAAGGCCCCACCCGAGCGCGAGCATCCAGCCGACGCGCACGCCCATCAAGCGGCTTGCCACCGGGTTGATCGCGACTGCGCGCATCGCGAGTCCGAGCGTCGTAAAGTTGAAGAAGGCCCAGAGCAGGACCACCGTTCCGACGCAGACCGCGAACACCCCGATGTCCTCGCTCGAGACCGCGACGCCGGCGACGTCGTACGCCTTGTTGGGGAATGGGCTCGGGAACGCCTTCACGTCCGCGCCCCAGATCCATCCTGCCAACCCGTTGATCGCGATCAGGAGACCGATCGTCACGATCACGATCGCGATCGGCGACGCCTGCTCGACCGGCCGGATCAGAACGCGCTCGACGGCGACGCCGCCGGCGAACGCAATCACGAGCGTGAGCGCGAACGCGGGCCAGTACGACATCCCGCGGTGCATCAGCTCCCACGCGATGTAGGTCGTGAACATCGCCATCTCGCCCTGCGCAAAGTTCACGACGTGCGTCGAGCGGAAGATCAGGACGAGCGCAAGCGCGAGGCTCGCGTAGATCGCCCCGGACGCGAGCCCGCTGACGACCTGTTGCAAAAACTCGGCGATCTCAGTACCCCAGGTAGGACTTGCGGACACCCTCGTGGCGCCGGAGCTCGTCGCTCGAACCCTCGACCGCGACGCGGCCGACCTCCAGCACGTACGCGCGGTTCGCAGCCTCCAGCGCGATCTCTGCGTTCTGCTCCACGACGAGGACGCTGAGCTTCTCCTCGGCGTTCAGCTGCTTGACGACGCGGAAGAGCTCCTGCGTGACCGTCGGCGCGAGCCCGAGCGACGGCTCGTCGAGCATCAGCAAACGCGGCCGCGAGACGAGCGCGCGAGCGAGCGAGAGCATCTGCTGCTCGCCGCCGCTGAGCGTCCCTGCCTGCTGCCCCGACCGCTCGCGCATCCAGGCGAAGTAGCCGAACACGCGCTCGGCCTCGCTCTTGAGCTCCCGGCGACTGATACGCACGTACGCACCCATGCGCAGGTTCTCCCAGACCGTGAGCTCGTCGAAGATCCCGCGGCCCTCCGGAACGTGCGCGATCCCGCGCCGTGCGATCGCCTCCGGCGCGTCGCGCAGCAGCGAGCGCCCGGCGAAGCGGATCTCGCCCCGCCGCCGCACGAGGCCGGACACCGCGCGCAGTGTCGTCGTCTTGCCCGCCCCGTTCGCGCCGAGGATCGCGACCACCTCGCCCTCCTCCAGCGTGAGCGAGACGCCGTGCAGCGCGCGGATCGCGCCGTAACGCGCCTCGACGCCCTCGAGCTCAAGCAGCGGCATTCGTGGTTCCGAGATACGCCTCGATCACGGCCGGGTCTGACTGCACCTCCGCGGGTGTCCCCTCCGCGATCTTCTGGCCGAAGTTGAGCACGTGCACTCGGTCCGAGATCGACATCACGAGCTGCATGTGGTGCTCGACGAGCAGGAGCGTCAGCTGATAGTCCTCCTTGACCCGGCGCAGCAGGCCGCCGAGCTCCTCGACCTCCTCGTGGTTCAGGCCGCCCGCTGGCTCGTCGAGCAGCAGGAGTCGCGGGCGCGAGGCCAGCGCCCGGGCGAGCTCGATCCGCTTCAGCGTCCCGAACGGGAGGCCCACCGCCGAGCGCTCCGCGAGGGGAGAGAGCCCGAGGTACTCGAGCGCCTCGGCCGCATCGGCACGCGCCTGCCCCTCGGCGAAGAACCAGCGCCGCGCGTGCGTGCCGACGAGGACGTTCTCGAGCACCGTCATCGCCGGGAAGAGCACGACGTTCTGGAACGTCCGCGCGATCCCGAGCCCGACGATCTTGTGCGCCGGGTGGCGGAGCAGGTCGTCGCCGGCGAAGGCAAGCCGTCCCGAGCCGGGGCTGTACAGGCGCGTGATCACGTTGAAGGCCGTCGTCTTGCCGGCTCCGTTGGGGCCGATCAGCCCAGCCACCTGCCCCTCATCCACCGTGAGCGAGACGCCGTCCAGCGCCACGAGCCCGCCGAACCGGCGTGTGACGCGGTCGAGCTCGAGTAGGGGGGCCACAGGGAGCACGATCTTAAGCTGGCGTCCCGAACCCCTCCAAACCCGCTCGGTGGTATTGACCACTTGCGCCGCTCGGCTGTACCATTGGCGCATGGAGCGCCCTCGAGACCGGAAAGAGGCATTGACCACTTGCGGGTGACGAAGCAGACCGAGACGCGGGAGCGGGTGCTCGACCTGATCGAGCGCCTGAACGTGGGCCAGGCGATCCCCTCAGAGCGCCAGCTCAGCACCGACTTCGGGGTCTCGCGGCTGACCGTGCGGGCCGCGCTCGACGACCTCGTCCGCGAAGGGTTCCTGGTGCGCCGGCGGGGCAGCGGTACGTTCGTCAGCGAGCCGAAGATCGCCCAGGAGCTGACGATGACGTCGTTCACCGACGACATGCGCAGCCGCGGCCTGCGCCCCGCGAGCCGGACGCTCGACCTACACGTCATTCCGGCGGGCGCCCGGCTGGGGCGCTTCCTGCACGTCTCGCCCTCGGAGCCCATCGTCGTCGCCACGCGCCTCCGCCTCGCCGACGGCGAGTCGATGGCGATCGAGACGCTGCACGTGCCGGAGTCGCTCGTTCCCGGACTGACGGGTCGCGATCTCGAGACGCACTCCTTCTACGAGCTGCTCCGCGAGCGCTACGGCGTCGTGATCGGAAGCGGCGTGCAGCGCATCGAGCCGACGGTGACGAACGAGGAGGAGTCCGCGGCCCTCCGCGTCCCGCTGCACGCGCCGGCGTTCCTGTTCGAGCGGACCTCGCGCGCGGACGACGGGCGGGTCGTCGAGTTCGTGCGCTCGATCTACCGCGGAGACCGCTACGTGCTCGTCAGCGAGCTCACACCCCAGACGCCGCGCGGAGCCGTGCCCGTGCTGACCGTTCGCGATGACGGCTTCCGTTAGCGCGACCGTCGGCTGCTCGTACTTCGGCGTGCGGATCCTCCGGCACGTCGCCCGCGACCTGGAGGACCTCGCGCGGCGCGGCTTCACCGGCGTCCTGCACACGTTCTCCGAGAACGATCTCGCGTACTACCGCGAGACGATGGGACAGATCGTCGAGCTTTCGCACGAGCTCGGCCTCGAGGTGCAGATGAACCCTTGGGGGCTGGGGCGGACGTTCGGGGGCGAGGCCGAGAGCCGCTTCGTGACCATGCGTCCGGAGGCGTGCCAGGTGCTCGACGACGGGCGCCGCGTCGCCGCAGGCTGCCTGAACAACCCGATCTACCGCTCCTACTGCAAGGAGTGGGCCGACGCGGCGCTCGAGGCCGGCGCCGACCTCGTCTTCTGGGACGAGCCGCACTGGGTCGTGCCCCAGGACGTCGGGGTCGACGACGCGTCCCGCTGGAGCTGTCACTGCGAGGTCTGCCGCGAGCGTTTCGGTCGCGAACTGCCGAAGCGGCTGACCGAGGAAGCGCTCGCGTTTCGCGAGGGATCGCTCGTCGACTTCCTCCGCGAGATGGTCGCCCATGTGCACGCGCTCGGCGGGCGCAACACGATCTGCGTCCTGCCCGCGGTCGAGGGTGCGCACGGGATCCGGGACTGGGACGCGGTCGCGTCGCTTCCGGGGCTCGACGTCTTCGGGACCGATCCCTACTGGCAGGTCTTCCGAGAGCCGGCCGGCGAGTTCGTCGGTCGCTTCGCGTCGCTGGCCGCGCAAGCCGCTTCGCGCGCCGGCGTGGAGCCCGAGCTCTGGGTGCCCGCGTTTCGGCTCACACGCGCCGACATTCCGGACCTCCAAGCCGCCGTCGACGCCGCGCGGGCCGCCGGGATCCGGAGGCTCTGGGTCTGGGGCTACGAAGCATGCGGGCACATGAGCAGCCTCGCGACACCCGACTCGAGCGCCGTGTGGGAGGCAGCCGTCCGCGCGCTGACCGGCGGAACGACCGAGGCGCGGCGCGAGGAGCTCGCCGACCTCGACCTGCGGCCGACGCGCGAGCTCGTGAGGCTGATGAATCGCGAGGACGGATCGGTTCCCGGCGCGGTGGCTGCCGCCGCCGACGAGATCGCCGACGCGATTGACGCCATCGTCGAGCGCCTTGCGCGCGGCGGGCGCCTGCTCTACGTCGGCGCGGGCTCGTCGGGGCGGCTCGCCGCGGTCGACGCAGCCGAGTGCGAGTCGACCTTCTCCGTCTCCCGCGTCGCCGCGGTCGTCGCGGAGAGCGACGCGGCGGAGGACGACGAGCAGGGCGGCGCGCGCGAGCTCGGCGCGCTCGAGCCGAGCGCGGACGACGCCGTCGTTGGGATCAGCGCAAGTGGAAGTACGCCGTACGTGCTGGGAGCGCTGCGCGCGGCCCGCGACGCGGGCGCGCTCACGGTCGCGCTCGTCTCGAACGCGAGGTCGCCTCTCGCGTCGATCGCGGACCGCGAGTTGTGCGTTGTCGTCGGGCCGGAGTTCCTCGCGGGCTCGACGCGCCTGAAGGCCGGGACGGCTCAGAAGCTCGTCCTGAACATGCTCTCCACGCTCGCGTTCGTGCGCCTCGGCAAGACGTTCGGGAACCTGATGGTCGACGTCTCGGCGACGAACGCGAAGCTGCGCCGCCGCGTGCACGGCATCGTGGTGGCGGCGACCGGCGTGCCCGCGGAGCGAGCGGAGCACGCGCTCGAGGCGGCGGGCGGCAGTGCGAAGGTCGCGATCGTGTCGCTGCTCGCGGGCATCGACGCCGAGGCGGCGCGCGGGCGACTCGCGCAGGCGAACGACAACGTGCGCGTCGCGCTGGAGGCCCGATGAAGCTCGGCGTCGGCGCGGCTCTCGTCGGGAAGACGCTCGTTCCGGGCGATGTCGACATCGCCGGCGGCCGGATCGCGCGCGTCGGGATCGAGACCGGCAACGGCCACGGCATCGCCGCGCCGGGGTTCGTCGATCTGCAGGTGAACGGGTTCAACGGCGTCGACTTCGCTGGCGCCGACGCCGACGGCTATCGCCGTGCGGGCGAAGCGCTGCTCGAGTCGGGGGTGACCGCGTACCTGCCCGCGCTGATCACCGCGTCCGAGGAGAGCCTCGTCGCGTCGCTCCGCGCGGTGCCGCGCAGCGCCCCCGGCCCGCGGATCCTCGGCGTCCACCTGGAGGGCCCGTTCCTGTCCGCTGCGCGCATGGGCGTCCACCCGCTCGCCGCGCGCCGCGACCCCGATGCGCGCCTGCTCGAGCGGCTGCTCGACGCGGGGCCGGTCCGGCTCGTGACGCTGGCGCCGGAGCTGCCGGGCGCGCTGGGGCTGATCGAGCTCCTGCTCTCGCGCGGCGTGCGCATCTCGTGCGGGCACACCGACGCGACCGCGGAGGAGGCCGAGGCGGCGTTCGACCTCGGCGTCCGCACCGTCACGCACCTGTTCAACGCGATGCGTCCGTTCCGCCACCGCGACCCCGGCATCGCGGGCGCCGCGCTCGCGCGCGGAGACGTCGTCGTCCAGCTGATCCTCGACGGCCACCACGTCGCCCCGACGACCGCGCACATCGTCTGGCGCGCCGCGGCCGGCCGCGTCGCGCTCGTGACCGATGCGATGGAAGGCGCGATGCGCGGCGACGGCCGCTACCGGCTCGGCGACGTCGAGGTCGAGGTCCGCGACGGCCGCGCGCAGAACGCCGACGAGGTGATCGCGGGGAGCGTGCTGACGATGGTCGAGGCGGTGCGGAACCTGCACGACCTCGGCGTGCCGCTCGGCGACGCGCTGCACGCGGCGTCGACCGTGCCGGCGCGCGTGATCGGCGGGAGCGGGGTCGGCACGCTCGAGCCGGGCGCTCCCGCAGACGTGGTGGTGCTCGACGACAACCTCAACGTCGAGCGCGTGCTCGTCGGAGGCGAGGCCCTTGTCGCCGCCTGAGGCCGCCCAGGCCGTCGAGCACCCCGGCGGGCTTATGCTCGCCGAGATCCGCGAGCAGCCCGCGGCGCTGCGGCGCCTGCTCGAGCACGAGCGCGAGTTCGCGGAGATCGCAACGCACGCAGTGGACAGCGGTAAGACACTGGTCCGACTGGTTGCACACGGATCGTCGGACAACGCGGCGTCGTACGGTGTCTACGCGTTCGGGCTCCTTCCGGGCTGGACCGCGCTCCGCGACTCGATCTCGCTGACGGTCTACTCCGGCGCGAAGATCGACATGTCGGGCTCGACGGTGCTGGCGCTCTCGCAGTCCGGCCGGACGCGCGACGTCGTCGAGTACTTGCGCCGGGCGCGGTCTGCCGGCGCGTTCACCGTCGCGATCACGAACGACGCCGACTCGGAGCTCGCGGAGGCCGCGGAGGCGGTGTTACCGCTCGCGGCCGGTACCGAGCGGGCGATCGCGGCCACGAAGACGTACTCGAACACCGTGGCGGCGCTCGCGCTCCTCGCCGCCAACGCGGCGGGGCGCGGCGAGGAGTACGTCGACGGCCTCGCCGCCGTCGCCGACCGGCTCGAGACGATGATCCCGGAGCTCGAGTCGGAAACGATCGAGCTCGCGCTCTCGTTCGCGTTCATCGGCCGGATGTTCGTGATCGGTCGGGGGACCGAGCTCGCGACGGCGCGCGAGATCGCGCTCAAGCTGCTCGAGACCTGCCGCGTCGCCGCGGAGCCGATGACGGCGACGGCGTTCGCGCACGGGCCCGTCGCGGCGCTCGACGCGCTCTTCCCGGTCTGGGCGATCGCCTCGTACGACGAGAACCTGGAAGCGGTGCGCGAGGCCGTCGCCCGCGCACGCTCGGCAGGCGCGGGGGTCGTCGCGAGCGGGCCCGCGGCCGACGAGCTCGAGGACATCTCGTACCGGCTGCCGACGCCGCGGTCCTCGCTCCCCTTGCTCTCGCCGCTGCTCTCGGTCGTCCCGGGGCAGCTGTTCGCGTGGGCGCTCGCGCAGGCGAAGGGCCTCGACCCGGATCGCCCGCTCGGCCTCTCGAAGGTCACGCTCGCCCGCTAGGTGGTCAATACCATTAGCGCCGCCCGGGTGCCAGGCACGATCCGCCGTTTTGCAGGGCTTTTGGCGAATGGTGCCAGGCACACTCACAAAGTGGTCTTGACAGGGAGGCGCCGATCGTGCGATGCTTCCGCCGTGCACCATTGGTCTGTACCAATCGCGGGAGGTCGGAGATGAACCTACGCTACGTCGCTGTCGTGATCCTCGCGATGGCGGTCGCGGCCGGCGCGTCCACGGCCGGGGCGAGGACGACCGCCCCGGACAGCGC
>DASYUZ010000175.1:0-3811 GCA_036000665.1 Gaiellaceae bacterium | reverse complement strand
CTGGCTATGCGGATGAGAGGACTTGAACCTCCACGGGGTTTCCCCCACACGGACCTGAACCGTGCGCGTCTACCAATTCCGCCACATCCGCGCGGGACGCACAGTTTAGCGAGGGTTCTCGCGGCAGTCGCGGCGGCGCCGGGCTTTGCCCGGCGCCGCTCGTCAACCGACCGAGTAACCGACGATGCCGACGGAAATTGAGGCCGAAGGCCGAGTTCCGGCGGCGAGTGTAGCGCCCGTACCATTTGGCTCCTGCGCTGGGGTCTCCTCACGGTGGTCGTGCTGGCGCTCGCCGCGCCGGGCTCGGCCTGGGGTCGCGACGTCGAGGTCGTGGTCCGGCTGGACGCGCCCGGGCTCGCTGACGCTCGCGTCGAGAGCCGCGCGCTCAGGCCTGCGGCCAAGCGGGCGCCACTCGAGCTCCATTCGAGCCGGAGCGCGGCCTACCTTGCGGGGCTCGACCGGGCGCAGGACGCCTTCCAGGTGCGCCTGCGACGGGCGTTGCCGTCGGCGCGCGTTCGCTGGCACTACCAGGTGACGCTGAACGGCGTCTCCGTCGTCCTGCCCGCCGGCGATCTCGGCCGGCTCGCGCGGCTGCCTGGGGTCGCGGCGGTGTATCCCGGCCTGACCTACGGCGCGCGGTTGAACCGGAGCGTGCCACTGATCGGGGCGCCGCAGCTCTGGGCCGACGGGTCGGCGTCGATGGGCGAGGGCGCGAAGATCGCGATCCTCGACACCGGCGTCGACCAGACGCATCCGTTCTTCTCCCCCGCAGGCTTCGCGTATCCGCCGGGCTTTCCGAAGGGGCAGACGGCGTACACGACGCCGAAGGTGATCGTCGCGCGCACGTTCGCCCAGCCGGGGACGACGAGACGGAACTCGCTGCTCCCGGTCGACGAGGACGGGCACGGCACGCACGTCGCGGGGATCGCCGCCGGCGATGGCGGGACACTCGGTCCGTTGGGGGTCATCCTCTCCGGCGTCGCCCCGCGCGCGTACATCGGCAACTACCGCGTGCTGACCGTCGCGCTGCCCGACTTCTGCTGCAACGGGAACGCGCCGGAGATCGCGCGTGCGATCGAGGCGGCGGTTCGCGACGGGATGGACGTGATCAACCTCTCGATCGGCGAGGTCGAGATCGAGCCCTCACGAGACATCGTGGCGCTCGCGATCCGCGGTGCCGCTCGCGCCGGCGTCGTCACCGTCGCGGCGGCAGGGAACGACTTCGACACGTTCGGCCCCGGCTCGGTCGGCTCGCCCGCAAGCGCCGCCGACGCGATCGCGGTGGGTGCCGTCGGGTCAGGACGCGAGGAACCGGAAGGGACGGTCGTGTCCTTCTCGTCGGGGGGCCCGACGCCTGTCTCGCTACGACTGAAGCCGGACGTGATGGCGCCCGGCGGGGGCATCCTCTCGTCGTACCCCGGCGACGACTTCACGTTGCTCAGCGGGACCAGCATGGCCTCTCCGCACGTCGCCGGCGCGGTCGCGCTTCTGCGACGCCGCCATCCGGACTGGTCGCCGGCCGCGATCCGGTCGGCGCTCGTCACGACCGGAACGCACGTCGGCACGGCGCAACGGACCGGCGGCGGCCTGATCAACCTGCCGCGTGCCGACCGGCCGCTGCTGATCGCGGAGCCGAGCGCGCTCTCCTTCGGCCTTGTGCGACCCGGCCGCACGTTGCGTGCCAGCGTGCGGTTGACCGACGCGGGCGGCGGCGCCGGAACCTGGCTCGAGGGCTCGACACCGGTGACCGTCCCCGGGACGCTCACCGTCGTCCTGCGCGCCCCGGCCGGCGAGGGTGACGTGAGCGGCGCGATCGAGCTCCGACGCGGCGACGACGTGCGGCGGATCCCGTACTGGTTCCGGGTCGAGATCCCGCGTCTCGGCGCACCCTCCGGTCGCCTGACGCGGCCCGGAACGTACAGCGGCTCGACGCTCGGACGGCCGTCGCGCGTCCTGACGTACCGTTACCCCGAAATGCCCGGCCGCGTGCTGCGCGGGCCCGAGCAGGTGTTCCGCTTCGTCCTGCGTCGGCCGGTAGAGAACTTCGGCGTCGCGGTCCTGCGCGGAGGCGTGCAACCGCGCATCGTCCGCGCCGCCGACGAGAACCGGCTCGTCGGCTACGCGGGGCTGCCCATGAACATCAACCCGTACGGCGACCGCTACAACACGCCGCAGGCCGTCGCAGGCGCGGAACGTCCAAGTGCAGGGACGTACGACGTCGTCTTCGACTCGCCAGGGGCCGGCGACCGCTTCACGTTTCGGATCTGGGTGAACGACCGCAGGCCGCCGACGGCACGGCTGCTCACGCGATCCGCCCGGAGCGCCGTGCGAGTACGCGTCGCAGACGCGGGCGCAGGCGTCGACCCGCGCTCGCTGCGGGCGTCCGTGGACGGCCGGTCAGTCGCGGTCTCGCTCGGCGGGGACGTCGCGCGCGTGGACGTCTCCCCGATCGACTCCGGGAGGCACCGGCTCGTCTTCTCGGTCTCGGACTACCAGGAGTCGAAGAACACGGAGAACACCGCCGGGGTGCTCCCGAACACGCGCGTGCTCCGCACCGCGATTACTGTCCGCTAGCGGCGGTCGCGCTCGTCGAGCGTGGTGGGCAGCTGGTCGAGGTCGCGCTCGACGCTCGCAACGAACTCGTCGCTCTCCGTCACCACGCGCAGGTGCGGGCTCCGCCGGCGCCGCGGCCTCGGCAGGCGCCGTTCCTCGAGCCCGAGCCGCGCGGCGACGCGCGGCCACTCGGCCGCGAGCAGAACGGCGACGGCGCCGGCGAGTAGGACCGCGTAGATCCAGCCCACTGAGACCGATTCTAGCGGCGCGCTAGTCGGCCATCGGACGACGCGGGCCCAGGTGCGGCGCCATGATCGTCCACGCCTGGCTCGATGGCGATCGACGCTCAACATCCCCTGGTAGAGGCGTCTCTGTGCCGATGCACTAAAGCCTCGGCGACTCCTGCCGATTACCACCTTATGCAGCCGATGGTCGTCTTGATGGAGCTGGTCTTCGGGATCACCCTGATCCATGCGCTCCTGGTCGCGGCCCGGGTCGTCCCGCCGAGCTGCGGACGTTGCGGCGTCCAGCTCGAGCGCCGCGCCCTGGGCGAGCCCGTCTGCCGCTGCGGCAGTAGCCCGTCCTAGCCCGGCAGTACCGGAACGTCCCAGAGCAGGAGCGCCGCCGCGGCCGCGATCGCCACGATCAACCCGCCGACCCCGACGAGCGCCTGCTGGAGCGGGCTCGCCTTCTCGCGGGCGCTCTCGACGCGGTCGAGGATGCGCTCCAGGAGCCGCTCCGCCGGGTCGAACTCGAGCGCCAGGATCCCGAGCCCGACGGCCACGAGGACGAGGCCCGGTCCCGGCACGCCGGGGACGCTGAGCAAGAGGCCGCCGAGGATGACCACCCCGCCGCCCACGACGAAGGCCCCCCGGTAGAGCAGCCCGCGCTGCTTGTGGCGCTCCTTGCGCTCTCGTAGCTTCTTGATTGCGGGACGCGGCTCGCTCATGCGCGGCGAAGGCTAACTACGATGCGCTCGATGCAGGATTTGCTCTCGGACTTGCGGCGCTGGCTCGCGCGCGGCGACGCCGTCGCGCTCGCCGTCGTGACCGCCACGCGGCGTTCGGCCCCTCGCCCCGTCGGCTCGGTGCTCGCCGTGTCGTCTTCCGGGGAGCTTGCCGGGTCGGTGTCTGGCGGCTGTGTGGAGAACGAGGTCTACGGCGAGGCCCGCGAGGTGCTCGAAGGTGCACCGGCGCGGCAGCGCACGTTCGGGATCTCCGACGACGCTGCGCTGCAGGTCGGGCTGCCGTGCGGCGGT
>DASYUZ010000174.1:0-6532 GCA_036000665.1 Gaiellaceae bacterium | reverse complement strand
CAGGACCGTCGTCAGCACGCCGAGCGCGCTGCCGATGCCGAGCTTGGTGACGAAGTCCAGGCCGAAGAACGCGAGCCCCGTCACCGAGATCGCAACCGTGAGGCCGGCGAAGAGCACGGCCCGGCCGGCGGATGCGCCCGCCTCGGCGGCGGCATCGCGCGGGGAGAGCCCGTCGTGCAGGAGCTGCCTGAAGCGGGTGACGATGAAGAGCGAGTAGTCGATGCCGACGCCGAGGCCGATCATCGACACGAGGAGCGGCGTGATCGTGTTGATGTCGGTGAGGCCGGCGAGGATGAAGAGCAGGAGGAATGCACTCATCAACGCGGTGAGCGCAAGTGCGATCGGAATCGTCATCGCGACCGCGGTGCGGAAGACGACGAGCAGCACGACGAGCGCCATGAGCAGGCCGAGCAGCTCCTGCGTTCCCTGCTCGATGGGCGGGACCTCGGCGTCGCCGTTGAACTCGGCCGTCACGCCCGCCGGCTCGACGGTCGCGCGCACCTCGTCCTCGACGGCGAGGACGGACTCGCGGTCCTTGTCGTAGATGACCCGATCGAACTGGGCTTCCGCGTAGGCGATGCGGCCGTCGTCCGAGAACGTGTTCTTGCCGAACGGATCGCCGACACTCTCGAGGCCCGCTTTGTCCTTGGTCGGCTTGTACTCCGGCGACTTCAGCCGCGCGATCGCCCGCTCGATCGCCGCCCTGCGCTTCGGGGTGTCAAGGCGTTGGCCTGCAGGCGCTGCGAAGACGAGGTTCAGCACGCCGCCTTGCTCGGACGCGAACTCCTGCTCGATCAGGTCGGTGGCCTTCTGAGTGTCGGAGCCGGGGATCTCGAACTGGTCTTTCAACGAGCCCCCGACCGTCGCGACGAGGACGATCAGGATGACGACGATGCCGACCCACCCGCCGATGACGCGCCAGGGATGCGTTGCGCAGCCTCGCGCCCAGCGCGCGAGCGCTCCGGTCGAAAGCCGTTCGTGGGCTGCGCGCCGTTCTCTGTCTGGGGTGTCGGTCATCGGTGTCTTCTCCTTCGCGGCTGCGGGTTTTCAGTTCAGACCGTTCGGGGTCCGCAAACTCATCGCTCGACGGCGACCAGAAGCCTGACGCCGGGCGGATCGAAAATCTTCCCGTTAGGGCTCGTCAGGCGGCTTTGGATGCCCGTCTTAGGCCTTCGACGTCGATCTTGCTCATTCGCAGCATTGCCTTCATGACTCTCTGCGACTTTTCCGCGTCCTCGTCACCGAGCAGCTCTCCGAGGGCACGAGGGATGATCTGCCACGACACGCCGAATCGGTCCGTGAGCCAACCGCAGGGTCCTTTCTCGCCCCCTTCCGAGAGGTTCTCCCACAGCTCGTCGACCTCTTCTTGCGTCTCGCAATCCACGAACAGCGACATGCCTTGCGCGAAGGAGAACGATGGGCCGCCGTTGAGCGCCGTGAACTCTTGCCCGCCGAGCTCGAACGTTCCGGCCATCAACGTCCCCTTCGGTCCGGGCCCCGCGTCTCCGTAGCGAGTCGCGCTGAGGATCTTCGAGTTCGGGAAGAGCGACGTGTAGAAGTTCATCGCCTCTTCAGCTTGGTTGTCGAACGTCAGGAACGTTGTGATCTTCTTCTGCATGTCGATCTACTCCTTGTTCGTCAGCGTCACGGACGCGCTCGGGTTCACCAGGGACCGATCAGCATCCCTGAACTCATCCAGCGAAAGGGTGAAGAGATGGTTATCCGGCGACCATCCCGCCGGTCACGTTACCGATGGTGCCGGTGACTGCTGCCGCCCTGTCCGACGCTACGGACGCCGCTACGTCGGCGACCTGGGGCCAGTCGAGGTGCGTGGCGCAGCAGATGATGGCGTTCTTGCTCTCGAGCAGCCTGTCGTTCACGCCGCTCCTCGCAGGTGCTCGGCGAGGCGGTCGAAGCCCTGAGACATGCCTTCCTTCATCCCCGTCTGGAGCGCGACGTCGCGAGCTTCCTTGGACGGGTAGAGCACCGTCAGCGAGATCGTCGTCTTGCCGTCCTCCTCCGAGAGAATCAACGTGTTGGTGGTTTCAGGCCACTCAGGTCCCCACGAATCAGTGGAGACAAGGCGCTCGGGAGGCACGACCTCCTGATAGACGCCGGTCACGGTCATCTCGAAGCCGTCGGGGACACGCGAGACGAAGCGATAGGCGCCGCCTGGGCGGAGGTCGATCTCGCAGACGGGCATGGTCGAGCCTCTCGGGCCCATCCACTGCGGCAGGTGCTCGGGGTTGGTGTACGCCTCCCACACCAGCGTACGCGGCGCGTCGATCACGCGGGTGATGAGGATCTCCAGGTCGGACGGCGTCGTGAACGTCGTCGCCGCGGCGCTATTTGCCGTTGCCATCGGTCGTCTCCTTCTCTTTGAGGGCCTGGAGGTACTCGTCTAGTCGTTCGTAGCTCTCGTCCCAGAAGCGGCGGTAGTTCTCGGCCCACTCGGTGACATCTTTCAGGGGCGTCGCCTCGAGCCGGCAGGGGCGCCACTGCGCATCGCGGCCGCGCGTGATCAGACCGGCGCGCTCGAGCACCCGCAAGTGCTTGGAGACGGCGGGGCCGCTGATCGCGAACGGTGCGGCGAGTTCCTTGACCGTGGCCTCGCCGTCGATCAGACGGGCGAGAATCGCGCGCCTGGTGGGGTCGGCGAGGGCGGAGAAGGTTGCGCTGAGGGAATCGGTTGCCACCGGAATTAACCAGACGGTTATCTAACTGGACGGTTATATACACGCCGGCGAGATCGCTGTCAAGATGCGAACATCTGTTCGTGTCGATTCTGCACGCGGACGCCGACGCGTTCTTCGCCTCGGTCGAGCAACGGGACGACCGGCGCCTGCGCGGACGTCCCGTGATCGTTGGTGCGGGGGTCGTGCTCGCGGCGAGCTACGAGGCGAAAGCCCACGGCATTCGAACCGCGATGAGCGGCCGGCAGGCGCGCCGCCTGTGCCCGCGCGCCGTCGTGGTCGAGCCTCGCTTCTCCGCCTACGTCGAGGCCAGCAAGGCGATGTTCGAGGTGTTCGACGACACGTCGCCGCTGGTCGAGGGTCTGTCGATCGACGAGGCGTTCCTCGACGTCCGCGGGCTCGAGCGCATTGCGGGAACCCCCGCCGAGATCGCTGCGCGGTTGCGGCGCGAGGTTCGGGAGCGGGTCGGACTGCCGATCACGGTCGGCGTCGCCACGACCAAGTTCCTCGCCAAGGTGGCGAGCGGCGTGGCGAAGCCCGATGGCCTGCTGATCGTGCCGGCGGGTCGCGAGCTGGACTTTCTGCACCCACTCCCCGTCGAACGGCTGTGGGGCGTCGGCGACGCGACCGCAGCGAAGCTCCGCGATCGAGGCATCACGACGGTGGCCAGGGTCGCGCAGCTCGACGAGTCGACGCTGGTCTCCATCCTGGGCCGCGCCGCAGGGCGCCACCTCCACGCACTCGCGCACAACCGCGATCCCCGGCCGGTGCACGTGGGGCGGCGGCGGAGCTCGATCGGCTCGCAGTGCGCACTCGGCCGTTCGCCGAGGTCGCTCGACGCCGTGGACGTCGTCGTCGTGTCTCTCGTCGACCGCGTGACGCGCAGGATGCGGGCCGCCGGGCGGGTCGGCCGGACGGTTGTGCTCCGCTTACGCTTCGACGACTTCTCGCGAGCGACTCGGTCGCACACGCTGCCGCACGCGACTGCTCAAACGCAGACGATTCTGGCAACGGTACGAGGGCTGTTGGCCGCGGCGACGTCGATGATCGAGCGTCGTGGGCTCACGCTCGTCGGTGTAACGGTCACCAACCTCGAGCACGACCGCACCGTGCAGCTGATGCTGCCGCTCGATCGTCGAAGTTACGACGCCCTCGACGCCGTCGTCGACGAGGTGCGCAACCGGTTCGGTACGACGGCGATCACACGGGCGGTGCTGCTCGGCCGCGACACCGGCCTGTCGATGCCGATGCTTCCCGACTGACCTAATGCGGAGGGATGTTCTGGTTCCGCCGCAGCACGTTCTTGGGGTCGTACCGCCGCTTGAGCTCCTGGAGGCGTTCGAATGCTTCCGGACCGAATGCGCCGCGCACACGCTCGATCGGCTCGTCAGCCTGCATGTAGTTGACGTAGCCACCGCCGCCGAACGACCACGGCTCGATCGCCGCCGCCGTGTCACGCGCCCACCCGATGTGTTGCTCGTCGAGGGCGGCGTCCTGCCAGGTCGCCATCACGCTGACGTTGAACGCTGCGCCGCGAAAGCCGACGACGCCGTCCTCCTCGGGCGCGTGCTTCGGCGCGCCGTGCAGAGACTCGATCAGGATGCCTCCGGGCGGTCTTCCGAGCACGACCAGCCGCGCGATCAGTTCGTCGATCAGCTCGTCGGGCAGTTCGCGCACGAAGTGTCCCTTCCAGTAGTGCCGGTTCTCGCCGTACGGCGAGTCGAACACGCGCTGCTGGTCGAGGAACGTGTGTGCGCGCACGCCGTCGTCGACGAGTCCAGGCGTCGAGCGCAGCGCGTCCAGCCCGTCGGGCGCGGCATTCGAGCCGGTGTAGCACGGCGCCACGGTGGCGGTCGGCGTCAGCGACTCGTCGACGGCAAGCCCGGCCTGGCAGCTGAGATCGAGCGGTGAACGGGCAATGAGGTCGCGGAAGCGGCGAAGAGCCTCGGCGGCGCCGTCTCCGCGGTATGCGAACAACCCGCCGACCACGCGCTCGAGCGGATGGAGGCGAAACTCCAGTCGCGTTGCCACGCCGAAGTTGCCGCCCCCGCCGCGAAGGGCCCAGAGCAGATCCGCGTTCTCGCCCGCGCTTGCACGAATGACGGCGCCGTCCGCAGTGACGACGTCGGCTCCAACGAGGTTGTCGCAGGTGAGGCCGTGCTGCGCGGTCAGGTGGCCGATGCCGCCGCCGAGAGTGAGGCCGGCGACGCCGGTGGAGCCGACGACGCCGCCGGGAGTTACGAGGCCGAACGCCTGCGTTGCCGCGTCGAAGTCGAGCCAGGTCGCGCCGCCGTCGGCACGCGCAGTCCGCGCGTCGTCGTCGACGTCGACCCTACGCATGAGGGAGAGATCGATGACGAGCCCGTCGTCGACCACGCAGTGCCCCGCTGGATTGTGGCCGCCTCCGCGCACCGCGACCTGGAGATCATGCGCCCGCGCGAAGTCGAAGGCCGTCGCCACGTCCGCGGCGACGAGGCAGCGCGCGATCACCGCCGGGCGCCGATCGACGAGCGCGTTGAAGCAGCGGCGCGCGGCGTCGTACTCCGCGTCTCCAGGAAGCAAGGCGGAGCCGGCCAGCGACAGCCGTAACTCGTTGACGGCTTCGTCGACGCGCGCGTTCACGCAGCCGGCTGGTAGATGAGGATGTCCACACCGTCGCCGACCGTCCTCGATTCGACGAGTCGCAGCGGCTTCTTGTCGCTCGTCTCGCCGAAGAGCCGCTTCCCGCTTCCGAGGACAACCGGGTACACCATCAACCGGAGCTCGTCGACGAGGTCGTCCTCGAGCAGCGATTGCACGAGCTGGGCGCTGCCGTGGACGACGATGTCGCCGTCGTGCTGCTGCTTCAGCTTCGCAACCTCCTCCGCGAGGTCGCCCCCCAGCACCGTCGAGTTGTTCCACTCGGGGTTCTCGAGGGTCGACGAGACGACGTATTTGGGCATGCTGTTGAACTTGTCCGCGAACTCGCCGTCCCTCGACGGCCAGGCCGCGGCAAAGCCCTCGAAGGTCTTCCGGCCGAGCAGCAGGGCGTCGGACGCGAACGCCTCGTCGAGCTTGAACTTGTCACCCTCGTCCCCGCGGCTGACCTCGAAGCTCCAAGCTCCGTGCTTGAAGTTCTCGCTGCCGCCCGGGTCCTCCATGACGCCGTCCAGGGACACGAACTCCGTTACGACGATCCTTCCCACGTGGTCCTCCTCGTTGACGTTTTCGAGTGCCCCGGTACCATAATCAACCAGAGGATTGATAAACCAGTGGGGTGATTACGGGTGGCAGTCGACCAGCTGACGAGCACGTTCGCGGCCCTCGCCGATCCGACCCGGCGCTCGATCCTCGCACGCCTCGCGAAGGGTGAGGCCACCGTGAACGAACTGGCCGAGCCGTTCCCGATCACCGTCCAGGCGGTCTCCAAGCATCTCAAGGTGCTCGAGCGCGCAGGGCTGATCACGCGCGGCCGCTCGGCGCAGCTTCGGCCCTCGCGCTTGCAGGGCGCGCCGCTGAAGGAAGCGGTCGACTGGCTCGAGCAGTACGGTCGCTTCTGGCAGGGAAGCTTCGACCGCCTGGACGAGCGCGTGCACGAGAATGGCTGACGGGATCACGATCACCCGCGTCTTCGACGCCCCGCGCGAGCGCGTGTGGAAGGAGTGGACCGAGCCAGAGCGCTTCGCGGACTGGTACGGCGGCAGGGAAGCGGAGGTGCCGCTGTCGACGGTCTCGATGGACGTCAGGCCCGGCGGCTCATTGCGGGCGACGATGTACGCCGGTGCCGAACGCCGCGAGATCCACTGGAAGGGCGAGTATCGCGAGGTGGTCGAGCCCGAGCGACTGGTGTTCACCCTCTC
>DASYUZ010000173.1:0-16746 GCA_036000665.1 Gaiellaceae bacterium | reverse complement strand
AGCGACAGTACGGCCAGGATCGACGCCTCCGCCAGCGCCGCGAGATGCTCCGCCTTGCCGTGGCCGTACGGATGGTGCCGGTCGGCCGGTCGGCCAGAGACACCGACTGCGATGAACGTCAGCAGCGCGGCGACCATGTCGATCCCCGAGTGCACCGCCTCGGAGAGCAGCCCGAGACTGCCGGTCGCGAGCCCGGTCGCGAGCTTGAGGGCCACCAGCGCACCCGCGGCGACCACCGAGACGAGCGCCGTGCGCCGCTGCGGAGTCACGCGGGAAGCATCACAGAACGAGCAGAGCCCGCCGTTGGGCGGGCTCCCCGCGCTCGGCGAGACCTGTTACGAGATCTTTACGGCTCAGGCGACGGGCTCGAGCGGCCAGATGACGACGTCCTGACGCTCGGAGTAGTGCGCCAGCGGGTCACGCTCCAGGTCGACGGGCGCCATCGTGTTCTCGCGCAGCTCGGCCTCAGCCGGCTGGAGCGGCCACGGCGGGTGGTGGATCTCGGCGCGATAGAGCTGGTTCTCGTACTCCGTGTACAGGCAGTAGCGCTCGGTCAGGAAGTGCTCGCGCGTTCCCCGCTCTGGCGGCGCAGCGGGACCGGCCGGCCGGTACGAACCCTCGAAGCGCGCCCCAATGCGCTCGCTCTGATAGTCGATCCGGTCGCCGCTTGTCCGCCAAGACATGCGCGCGTGGTGGTATGGCAAGCGGTAGAGGCGTCGTGCCGCCTCGACGAAGAACGCGCTTTCCGCGTCGAGCGTGAAGAACCAGATGCCGGACTTGCCCGCGTGAGTGACGTACGTGCGAACGTTCAGCTCGAGGAACGCCGAGAGGCGGGGCAACGGGAGCATTCCGCGCAGGCGCAGACCCCTGATCCGGAACGGCGTGATCCCGAGCCAGGCCGAGCCGTCATGCGTGTCGAGCTCGAGTTGCTCCGGCACGAGCTCGCGCAGTGTGTCCGCCGGCACGCGCCAGTGCAGGAAGCACAGCCGTTCCCACGTCTGCGCTTGCAGCCACGGGCGCTCCGGCACCGGCCAGGGGCGGTGCGAGATCTCGGCGAGCACGCCCGCCTGCCGGGCCGGGGTCTCCAGATACTCGGCGAGCGGACTAGAGATTGCCGCGGAGCGCCTGCTCGCGCTCGATCGCCTCGAAGAGCGCCTTGAAGTTCCCGTCGCCAAAGCCGCGCGCGCCGTGTCGCTCGATCACCTCGAAGAAGAGCGTCGGCCGGTCCTGTGCCGTCTTGGTGAAGATCTGCAGCAGGTACCCGTCGTCGTCGCGGTCGGCGAGGATGCGCAGCCGCCGCAGGTCCTCGTACGACTCGTCGATGGCGCCGACGCGCTCCGGAACATCCTCGTAGTACGCGTCCGGCGTCGCCAGGAAGAGGATTCCCCGCCGCTTGAGCGCCTCGACGGTCTCGACGATGTTCGACGACGCCATCGCGACGTGCTGGGACCCGGGACCCGCGTTGAACTCGAGGTACTCCTCGATCTGGCTCTTGCGCTTGCCCTCGGCCGGCTCGTTGATCGGGAACTTGATCTTTCCTTCGCCGTCCGTCATGACCTTCGACATCAGCGCCGAGTACTCGGTGGAGATGTCCTCGTCACTGAAGTGCAGCATCTCGGTCATGCCGAAGACACGCGTGTAGAAGTCGACCCAGTACTCCATGCGGCCGAGCTCGACGTTGCCGACGACGTGATCGATCGTAAGCAGGCCGACTCCCGGGTCGCGGCCGTTCGTGGACTCCTGCGCGACGTAGCCCGGCAGGTACACGCCCTCGTACTGCGCGCGGTTCACGAACGTGTGCACGACGTCGCCGTACGTCGCGATCGACGCGAGCTCGACCTTGCCGAACTCGTCCTCGACCCAGTGCGGCTCCGCCACGCCGCGCGCGCCGCGCTGCACCGCCTCGCGGTAGGCCGCGCGCGCGTCGGGCACGCGCAGCGAGATGTCCTTCACGCCGTCGCCGTGCAGGTAGGCGAACTCGCAAATCGGCGAGTCCCGCCGGAGGCCGCTCGTGACGACGAAGCGGATCTCTCCCTGTTCGAGCACGTACGAGGCCCGGTCGCGCATGCCCGTCTCGGGCCCCGCGTACGCCGTGCGGTGAAAGCCGAACGCCTGCTCGTAGAAGTACGCCGCCTGCTTGGCGTTTCCGACCCAGAGCTCGAGGTGATCCCAGCCCTCCAGGGGCATGAAGTCGGGGGCTGACACGCTTGGATCTTACTCGGCGGCCGGAAAGGCGGATGGGCGCCGGGCCAGCGCGATCCCGGTCGCGATCGCGAGCCCACCGAGGACCTGAAGCGCCGTTATCCGCTCGCCGAGGATGAGCAGCGCGAACACCGCGCCGAGAAACGGTTGCAAGTTGGCGACGAGCGACGCGCGCGACGGGCCGACGCGGTCGATTGCCGTGAACCAGAGGACGTTCGTGAGCACGAGCGGTCCGAGCACGGCCAGCACGAAGATGACCCAGATCAGCGGGTCGACGTGGAAGTCCTGCGCCGCGAGCTGCGGTGCCGCTGTCGGGAGCAGCAGCGCCGCGCCCAGCAGCAGGCCGATCGCGCTGATCCGGAACGGCGAGTACCGGCGCATCAGCGGTGCAATCGCGACGGAGTACGTGGCCCAGGTCGCAGCGCCGATCAGCGCGAGCACGATGCCTTTCGGGTCGCCGGCGACGTCGCCCTCCGCGCCGAGCGCGACCAGCGCGACACCGCTGAAGCTGACTGCTATGGCTGCGACGAAGCGCTTCGAGAGCTGCTCGAGGCCGCTGACGCGCGCGATCAGCATCGTGAAGATCGGCAGGGTCCCGAAGACGAGCGCGGCCGTGCTCGCCGTCGTGAACTTGAGCGAGTACACGAAGCCGATCTGGTTCAGCCAGATCCCGATCACGACCGCACCGCCGAGGAGCAGGAAGTCGCCTCTCTGCATCCGGAACGAGCGCTCGCGGGTGTACGTGATCGCCGCGAAGACGAGCGCTGCCGTGGTGAAGCGGAGCGACGAGTACGCGAGCGGCTTGAAGCCGTGAGTCAGCACGTACTTGGTCAGCGTGAAGTTGAAGCTCCAGATCAGGACGGTGATCAGCAGCCCGACCTCTGCGGCGGAGGGACGGCGCATGGGCGCGGACGGTAGCGATAGGCTCCCGGCCGATGGCCGCGCATCCGACCCGGGACGACATCGACGCGCTCGTCGGTCCAGCAACGCCGCACTTCGCGTACCAGCTCCGCGCCCGGATCGAGGAGCTCGTGAGGGACCTTCCCGAGGACGACGAGATCCGTCGCTACGGCGAGCAGCAGATGGCGCGGCTCGACCGGCTCGGCCACGCGTCCTCGAAGGCCGAGGACTCACCGCCGGAGTCGCGGACGCGGCCGGGCTGGGAGCGCATCCCGAGCGCGGCGCCCGAGTACAACCCATTGCCGTAACCGCTGAAAATGCTGTCGCATTTTCCGCGGTGACGGATTTGGGGACAATCTTCGTCACCGGCGGCTCGCGCGGGATCGGCAGAGCGATTGCTCTTCGGTTCGCAAGGGACGGAGCCGCACGAGTTGCAATCGGGTATCTCCGGAACGACAAGGCGGCGGAGAAAGCTGCGGACGAGCTGCGCGCGCTCGGCGCGGAGCCGGTGCTCGTCCGCGGCAACGTGACGTCCGAGCGTGTGCTGGAGCAGGTCGCGGAGCTCGGCCCGCTCGACGCGCTCGTCCACAACGCCGCGACCGGCGTGATCCGGCCCGCGCTCGAGACCGAGCCCAAGCACTGGGAGTGGACCCTGAACGCGAACGCCCGCGCACTGCTCGATCTCACGCGAGCGGCCGCGCCGTCGATGCGCGCCGGCTCGTCGATCGTGGGCATCTCGAGCCTGGGCTCGACGCGCGTGCTCGAGAACTACGTCCTCGTCGGGACCTCGAAGGCCGCGCTCGAGGCGATCGTGCGCTACCTCGCCGTCGAGCTCGCGCCGCGCGGAATCCGCGTCAACGCGGTGTCGGCCGGCGTCGTCGAGACCGACGCGCTCCAGTTCTTCCCGAACCGAGAGGACATGGTCGAGCACGCCGTGCGCCGCACGCCGGCGGGCCGTCTCGTGGAGCCCGAAGACATCGCCGCCGCGGTCGCGTACCTTTGCTCGCCGGACGCGGAGATGGTCCGGGGACACATCCTGATCATCGATGGCGGCTTCTCGCTCCTGGCGTGACTTTGTGGGTCTGAGCCACAAAGTCTGACCCCGGCGCTATCGTCGGTACGTGGAGCCGACCGACGAGAACCTGCGTGCGTTCGATCGGGCCCACAGGCCCGTCGAGCGCGGGGAGCAGCACCTGCCGGAGCAGGTCCGCGAATCGCTCTCGGAACTGCACGGGAAGCGCGTGCTCCATCTCGGCTCCGGCACGGGCGCCGCGACGATCGAGTTCGTGGAGCTGGGCGCGAGCGTCACGGGCGTCGACCCGGAAGAAGAGGCCCTCGCGGTCGCCCGTGAGCGCGGCCCGACGGTGCTCTGGATCCAGTCCGAGCTCGACACGCTGCCGACAGAGCTGCAGCGCGGCCGCTTCGATCTCGTCTACGCGGGTCCGGAGACAACGCAGCGCGCGCGCGACCTCGACCTGTTGAGCGGCGGCATCGCGGCTTCGCTCCGCGCGGGCGGCGACCTGCTGCTCTTCGACGAGCACCCCGCCGCACTGTGCATCGACGGCCTGATGCACTGGCGCGAGGACTACTTCGCGCCCGGGTTCCGGCGGCTCGGTCAGGTCGTCGGAGCGCTCGCGCGGCACGGGCTCGTCGTTCGCGCGCTGGAGGAGTACCCCGCAGGCCACGGCACCTTCCACGATGCGCGCGTCCCGGAGACGTTCTTGCTACACGCGCGCAAGCCGCGCTAACGCCAGATCACGGCGAGCCGTTGCGCCGCGAGAAGATCCGGCTGACGGTGTCGCTCGCGACGTAGCCGGCGATGCGCGGGTTCTCCTGCAGGCGACGCAGCGAGTACTCGTACCACTGGCGGCCGAACGGCACGTAGATCCGCAGGCGGTGCCCTTCGCGCACGAGCGCGTCGCCCAGCTTCTCGCGCACGCCGAGCAGCATCTGGAACTCGTACCGGTCCCGCAGCACGCGCTTCGCTGCGTCGATCAGGTACTCGTCGTGCGTGGCGACGCCGATGTACGAGGCGGTTTCGCGCAGCGCCTCGAGGCAGCGCACGAAGCTTTCGCGGATCTCGTCGAAGCGGGTGTACGCGATCGATTCGGGCTCGAGGTAGATGCCCTTGCAGATGCGGACGTTCGGCCGCAGGTCCGCTAGCGCGCCGATGTCGTCGAGCGTACGGCGCAAGCGCGCCTGCAGCACGACGCCGACGTTGTCGAAGCCCGACTCGCGCAGCTCGCGGTACGTGCGAAGCGTGGCGTCGGTCGTCGACGAGTCCTCCATGTCGATGCGGACGAAGTTCCGGCGCTCCCGCGCGTCGCGCACGAGCGTCTCGATGTTCTCGCGCCAGAGCTCGTAACTGAGCTCGAGACCGAGCGCGGTCGGCTTGACGCTCGCGTTCGAGTCGAGCCCGCGCTCCTCGATCCCGCGCAGGACGTCAAGGTACGCACTCGTGATCGTCCTCGCCTCGTCAGGGTTGGTGATCTCTTCCCCGAGCACGTCGATCGTGCCGGACTTCGCTCGCGCGTTCAGGCGCGCGACGGTCGCGAGCGCGTCCTCGAGCTTCTCGCCCGCGATGTAGCGATCGGCGATTCGGCGGACGATCGGCTTCGGAACAGCCGGAAGGAGGCGGACGATCGCGCGGTCGAGGAGCGCCAAGCCGCGCGCGATTCTAGGCGAGCCGCGCTACTTCTTCTTCGGTGGGAGGTAGATGAAGCCGCCTGAGAGCGTCTCGGCTTCCTTTTTCCGCACCGCGGAGCAGTTCACGGCCTGCTGGCGCACCTCACGCGCGACGGCCTTGAAGCCGGCATAGGCCGGCTTCGGCGTCCCGTCGGCCCAGAGCAGGCCCGACTGCCAGCCCGCGAGGTTCCGTTCGTCGGTGAGCAGGAAGTTGAAGTACGAGGCGACGTGCGGCTGGCAGTACGCGAAGCGGATCGCGTCCTGGAGCTGCTCGCGGTGCAGCAGGTCGGGCCCGACGGTACGCGCGCGCTCGACGCCGTTGTACAGGGAGCGCTTCGCTGAGCTCACCGTCGTCTCGAAGCCGTCTTCAAGGTAGTAGATGCGTACGCCGTTGACGCCGATTGGCGGCTGGTCGGTGCCGGCGAACGCCTCCGCGTACGCGGCGACGAGCTTGTCGTAGTCGCCCTGGCCGATCGACCCCGTGTTCGGATGCCGCGCGAATGGGCTCTCGAGCGAGAAGTCGCCGTAGGGATGGTGCCCGACGTTGTCGAAGAGCGGGCGCGCGCGGCCGCTGTCGCGGTAGGCCTCACCCATCCGGCGGATGAACGTGCCGGGCGAGTGGCTCGCGTTCGACGCTGCGAACGCGTTGTCGTTCCCGCGCGGCGACGTGTCCGTCATCACGTTCACCTTTGCGCGGAGCTGGTGCAGCGTGTCGTAGCAGCGCGCGAGCAGCGCGACGTACTGCCGCGGCGCGACGCTCGTCCCGCCGTTCTCGAATTGCAGCTGCCAGAAGTCGTTCGAGTTGACTTCGTTCCAGATCGTGACGTCGTTGATCGACGGGAAGCGCGTCAGCGCGTCACGCACATAGGCGCAGAACTGCGAGCGCTCGATCTCGGACTGCGGCGACTCCTTCGCCGGCCCCGAGACGGTCAGCACGATCCGCATCGGGAAGGTCGCACCGACGACGCGGTTCATGGTCGTCCAGTCCGTGTGCGTGACCCGCGACTCGCCGCGGCGCCAGGTGAGGGGCACGCGGAGCGCTCCGAGCCCGAGGTCGCGGAGCGCCTGGGTGGTCGGCTTGGGGTGTGTCGACCACTTCAGCTGGTCGTCGACGACCCCGACGATCAGGTCGGAATCGGCCCGCGCCGAGGGCGCCAGCGCGAGGGCGAGCAGGATCGTGCCGAGGAGGCGGCGCACCTCCCGTCTATCGGCAGATGGCGCCTCGTCCAGTAGGGCGGGTGTGCCACTGGCGAGTGCAAAGCAAGCGATGGAAGGACGCAGGGAGCGTTCGTAGCCAGCGGCTACGGGCGCGACTGAGGACGCGGCAGCGCGCCGTCGTTGCGCCGCTGGGGGTGCGCCCGCACTGCTGGGCGAGGCGCGGAGCTAGCTCTCACGCATGAACCCCTGGCGGGCGGCGCTGACCAGCGCCACCGCCTCGGGGAAGAGCACCCGCATGGCCTCGCGGAGGGCACTCGCCTGCTCCTCAGCGGGCCCTGAGACGTTCACCTGGGACAGGGCCGAAGCGGTCAGCTCGACCGCCGTGTTGAGGGTCAGCGTGGCGAACTGCTCCCGCTGGGCCTCCTGGACGTTCTCGGCCTGCTGCTCGGCGAACTCGCGCAGCCCGCGGAGCAGATCCTCGGGATCGCCGCCAAAGGGGAATCCGAAGCCGCCGCCCTCCACGGCAGCCACTCTACCCCGACGGGGCCAGGCACCGTTGAGGGTTTCTCGAGGGTTGGCGCGCGCGAACTGCCTGGAACGCCGCCACTTTGACAGTTTCGTCACGAACCCTCGACCATCCTCGACGGTGCCAGGCGCACTTGAGGTTGGTTGAGGGTTCACGTGAGCGGCCGCTTGTACGCGGACTCCACCTCGCGCGTCAGCTCCTCGACGGCGCCGAGCGAGTACTGCATCGCGTTCGCGAACGGAGAACCGCCGTCCCCGAGCGCCCGCTCGAGCCGCCGCGTCGCTGCGCCGACGGCGTCCAGGTGCGCGGGCGTGGCGAGACGCGGAGGCGCGCCGACCACGTTCTCGAGCGCGAGCGCGGCTTCCTCAGCCTCGTCGATGCCGGGCGGGTTCTCGGTCACGCGGAGCGCGACGAGCTGCGCGCGCAGCTCACCGAGGTCGCCGCCGCCTGCGTTTTCCTCTGCCAGCTCGCAGAGCGCGAGGATCCCCACAGCGGCGCGCAGGCGCGCGCGGTCGACCAGCGCCCCGCCGGCCGCGTCCAACGCGAGCCACGAGCGCCGGTCTCCCCGAGCGAAGGCGCACAGATAGACGCGCTCCCCCGGCTCGGCCTCCGCGGCGAGCACCCCCACGACGTCCTCGCCCGCGTCCGCATGGGCGGCCGCGAGCGTCGCGATCCGCTCCAGCTCCTGCCCGAGCTCCACGAGGGCAAGGATAGAAGCGCCTACGATTGCCTCCGTGACCGCGGAATTCTCGATCGGGTTCGCCGCTGCGATCGTCGTGCTCGGCGCGTCGTTCGCGGCCGGCGCGACCGGACGCCTTTCGGGTCGCATCGCGTACGGCGTTGCCGTGCTGATCGGCCTCGGCGCAGTCGCCGCATGGATCGCGTTCGCGCTCGACCCCGAATTGGCGCTTGCGGTTTCCGCCGCGGGCCTGAGCGTGTGCACGCTGGCGGAGCTCGGCGCGTACGCGCTCTCGAAGCTCGTACGTCGCGGCCGCATGCTCGACGCCGACTTCGCGCGTGCCGAGCAGCGGCTCAGCGACCTGATCGACGCGGAGTCGCGCGAGCGCACGGCCGAGTTCGAGCGAACGCTCGCCCGCGCGCGGGCCGACTCCGCCTCCCAGCTCGCTGACGAGGAGCGGCGCATCGCTGACGAGCGGCGTAGAACGATCGTGGAGCGGGAGTCCGCCGCCCGCGACGAGCTCGCCGCCGTCCTCGCGACGGCACAGCGGCAGGTCGAGGGCCGCTTCGCGGAGTGGGCCCGCGACCTCGACCGGATCCAGGACCGCCTCGCGCAGCAGATCGCGCGCGTCGGCGAGCAGCAACGCGAGCTGATCGCGAAGGTCGAGGCGCGAATCCAGGGCGACGCCGACCGCATCGCCGCTGAGAGCGAGGAGCAGCGCGCCGCGATCACGCGCCTCCGCGAGGAGCTCGGCCGCTCGATCGAGGAGCTCGGGCAGGCCGCGAGCGGCGAGCTCGAGTCGCAGGCCGCCGACCGACGCCGTGCGCTACACGAAGTCGCGGACCGCCTGCGCCGTCGCGAACAGGTCCTCGCAGAGCAGATCGCGCGTGAGGAGGCCGACGCCACCGCGCGAATCAAGCAGGGCTTCGCCGACGTCGAGCGGCGCCAGCTCGAACAGCTCGAGCGCGTCGTCGAGCGCGCGACGTCCGGCTACGCAGAGCAAGCCGCGCAGCAGTTTGCGGACGCGATCAAGTCCGCGCGCGAAGAGGCTGCCCGCCGGCTTGCCCGCGAGCTGGAGCGCGCGGTCGCCGCGTTCGAGCGAGAGGCCACCGGCGTCCTCTCGGAACGGCTGGCGAACATCTCGGACACAGGCGCGGCACGTCTCGAGAAGCGCTTGAGCGGGATCGCGGCCGGCCTCGAGCGACACCGGGATGAGGCGCTGGCCTCGATCGAGCGGGGTCTCGCCGACCTCGAGGGCGATATCCGCCGCCGTGTCGAGCTCCTAGTGGCGGACGTGGACGCCGAGCGAACGGTCGTCGAGGCGCGCCTGCACGAGCTCTCGCGCCGCATCGACGAGACCTTCGCCCGCACGACTTAGCCCTAGTTCAAACCAACATTTTTCGGCAGGGATCGTCTCTACGACGAAGAACTCCCCGTGGCCATGGCAGAGACCGACACCGTCGAGAGGCAGAGCGAGCGCGCGAAAGTCGAGAGCTGGCGGCTGCACGTCCTGATCGAGGCGGGATACCCGCTCCCGCTCGCCGAGCGGATCGCCGCGAGCGAAGCGGATCTGCACCGCGCAGTCGAGCTGCTGCACCAGGGCTGCGAGCCGCAAACGGCCGCCGAGATTCTTCTCTAGCCGTCGCTTTCGGACAGCTGGCTCTTTCGGGTTCTACGAGCGAAGCGACGTACTACATTTTGCCCGCGAAAAGTGCAAAGCACTTTTCGCGGTGACGCTAGCATCGGCCTCGTGAAGGTCGAACCTGCGCAGTACGGCGAGCGGAAGGTCTACAGCGTGGCGGCGTTCAACCGCGGTGTCGCCGACTGGATCTCGCGCCTGCCCACGATCTGGATCGAGGGCGAAGTCACGGAGCTCCGCCGGCACCAGGGTTGGGCGAGCGTCTTCTTCACGCTCAAGGACCCGAGCAACGGCGCCTGCCTCCCGGTCTCGATGGCGCGCGGCCAGTTCGACGCGCTTCGCCTCGATCTCGCGGAAGGCGAGCGCGTACACGTCTACGGCCGCCCCGAGCTCTTCGAGGCGAAGGGCGAGTTCAAGCTGCGCGCGCTCACGATCGAGCGCTTCGGACTCGGCGACCACCTCGCAGCGCTCGAGCGTCTGAAGCGCAAACTCGCGAACGAGGGATTGTTCGCGCGCAAGCGGGCGCTCCCGTTCCTGCCGCGCAAGATCGGGCTCGTCACCGGCAACGACGCCGCTGCGAAACGCGACGTTCTGACGACGGTCACCACGCGTTTCCCTGCAGCGCATCTCGTCGTCGCCGAGACGTACGTGCAAGGGCCGCGCGCCGCGGGCGCGATGATGGCCGCGTTGCGCGAGCTCTGTGCGGTCGACGGCGTGGACGTGATCGTGCTCACGCGCGGCGGTGGATCGTTCGAGGACCTGCTTCCGTTCAGCGACGAGCAGCTCGTGCGCGCGGTCGCTGCCTGCCCGGTGCCGATCGTGAGCGCGGTCGGGCACGAACAGGACACGCCGCTCTGCGACCTCGCGGCGGACGCGCGCGCGTCCACTCCGACCGCCGCCGGGCGCCTCGTCGTCCCGGACCTCGCGGAGCTCATCGCGCGGCTCGACGCCGCGCGCACCGGTCTCGGTCGCGGTGCGCGGCGGACGCTGGAGCGAGACCGACAACGCGTCGACCTCCAGCACGAGCGCCTGCGTCGCGCGCCGCTGCTCCTCGTCGAGCGCAAGCGCGCCGCGCTGGAACACGCGACCGGCAAGCTCCGCGTGCTCTCCCCCCGCTCAACGCTCGCGCGTGGCTACGCGATCGTGCGCGCGCAGGACGAGATCGTCCGCTCCTCCGCAGAGCTCACCGAGGGCGCGCGGGTCGACGTCGAGCTCGCCGAAGGCGGGTTCGACGCCCGCATCGAAAAAACGCGATGACCTTCGAGGAGGCCCAGAAGGAGCTCGAGCAGATCGTGCAGCGACTCGAGCACGGGCAAGCGCCGCTCGACGAGGCGGTCGCACTCTGGGAGCGCGGCGAGGAGCTGTACCGCTTCTGCCGCGAGCGCCTGGACTCCGCGGAGGGGAAGATCGAGGAACTCGCGAAGCGGGTCGAGGAGGCCAGGCCGGCGTAGTAAAGTCGCGCCCATGGCGAGCGAGGCAACCCAGCTCCTGCAGCGCGTCCCGCTCTTCAGCGGCCTCGACCCACGCGAGCTCGAGACAATCGCGCGCACTGTGCACGAGCGCACGTTCGATGCGGGCGACACCGTCGCCTCGCAGGGCGAGGGCGGCGTCGGCTTCTTCGTGATCCGCGACGGCGAGGCGAAGGTCGAGATCGACGGCAACGAGGTGCGCCGGCTCGGCCCGGGGGATCACTTCGGCGAGATCGCGCTGATCGCCGAGGGCCCGCGGACGGCCACGGTTACTGCCGAGTCGGAGCTCCGCTGCTACGGCCTCACGCCCTGGGAGTTCCGCCCACTCGTGCAGACGAACGCGAGCATCGCCTGGAAGCTCCTCCAGGCCCTCGCCCAGCGGCTCGAGCTCGAGTCGGTTCACTAACCCGGGTGATGCGGCCCGGGGCGGCCGCAACCTACGCTGGGCCGGAAAGGAGTAAGGCATGGCTGAAAGCCACAGTCATGCGGCCGGGCAGTCCAGCTATGAGGTTCACGAGGGCCTCAAGAGCCATCCTGGACTGGACCTGGGACTCCGGGCCACGTACGAGGACAGCATGGACGCGTTTGAGTTCGCGCTGGACTTCCTCAGCGAGCACGATCCCGAGCGGGAGGGCCGCGTGAGCGCGCTCGAGATCGTGAAGGTGGGTCCGGGGTGGCGCGAGACCGTCTGGCGCTACGAGCACGGCGGTTCGCGGAGCGGGCACCAGGATTCCACCGCGATCTGGGGGTTCGACGTCACGAGTTGGCGCGGACCCGACCCGGCCGCATTCTCGTCATAACCGCATAGTTCAGGAACCGACGATCTCCCGCCGCGCGATCGGCGGCTGCTCGGCTTCGTCCGCGCGCTCGATCGTGTCTTGCTCCTGCGGCCGCTCCATGCGCTTGAGCATCGCGAACGAGAGCCCTTCGCGCGCGAGGAAGATCAGGCCCAACCCGACGCCGACCGACATCTCGATCACCTGCAGCCCGATCCCGTACGCGAACCCTCGTGCGGACGACACGCCGTACGAACGCAACGGAAGCGCAACCGCCGCCTGGAGAAGCCCGACGTTGCCGGGCCAGAGTGGGAAGATCAGCGCGACGTTCATCAGCAGCAGCACGAGCGCCGCGGCCGGCAGCGGCGCCTGGATCCCGAAGCCGCGCATCGACGTGTAGACGGCGAGCAGCTGGAACGCCCAGCCGACGCACTGGAAGAAGATCGCGATCGCTGCCGCGAACGGCGAGCGCAAGACGTCGAGACCGAGCCTCGCCATCGCGAGCACGCGGCGCACCGGATGCATCCCGTCGAGCACAGGCCGGCGTAGTCGAGAGCCGAGCAGCGCCGCTCCGAGCAGAACGACGCCGATCGCCGCCGCGATCACGAGGCTCGTGATCGCCCAGTGGGGAATCTTTGCGGTCAGCAGGACGTACACGACCAGTATCAGGACCGGCGGCACGTCGAAGACGCGATGCGTGAAGACGGTGCCGAGCAGCGTCGCCGTGTAGCCGCGGCCCCGCGGCAACCTGCGCGTCAGCACCGCGACCCGCGCGAGCTCGCCCGTTCGAGCGGGCAGAACAGAGTTCGCGAGCAAGCCGACGCAGAACGCCGAGAACACTCGCCCGAAGCCCAACTCCGCGCCGCGGAGCGCCTGGGAGACGACGGTCTGCCAGGCGAAGGCGCGCACAACCACCGACAGGAGATTCAGGATGAGCGCGAGAACGATCCACCGCCACGTCACGGCCCCGAACACGTCCGCGACCAGATTCCACTTGGGCCCGCGCCACCACAGCGCGACGACGACGATCGCGAGCGCCCCGAACAGCAGTCCGGCGCGCGCCCAACGGCTGTGAGGGAGGCGCTTCATGACACGGGCACGGGCGTGCGGCCGGCGACCAGCTCGTAGATCCCGAGCAGCCGACGCCCGATCCGGTCCCAGCCGTAGCGCTCCCGCGCGAGCTCCCGCGCGGCCGCCCCGAGTGCACGGCGGCGCGGCTCGTTCTCGAGCAGCGCGACCAGCGCCTGCACGAGCGCCGCCGGATCGCCGGGCGGCACGGTCAGCGTCGTTTCGCGCGTGGTCACCTCGCGATAGCCGGGGATGTCCGAAGCGACGACCGGAAGCGCACAAGCGAACGCGCGCGTCAGCACCATCCCGAAGCTCTCGCCGCCGAGCGACGGCGCCGCAAGCGCCTTCGCCGACAGCAGCTCGGCCGTCAGGTCGTCCTGGCTGAGGAACCCGAGCACGTCGATCCCGTCCGAAGGCACGCCCAGTCGCCGTTGCAGGAGACCGACCGCGAGCGGATCGGCGCCGATCAGCCGCAGCCGCGCGCCGGTCGCGCGATGCACGTCCGGCCACGCGCGCAGCAGGACCTGCAACCCCTTGCGCGCCTCGTGGCGGCCAACGAACACGATCCGGTGCTCGCGGCTCCCGGGATCGGCCTCGGGCGGGATCAGCACGCCGTTCGAGACGATCTCGTACGCGCCGGGCAGCCAGCGGGCCGCCGAGTCGCGCGAATGCTCGGAGACCGCAATCCGGTGGTCGATCCGCGACATCAGGAAGCCCCACGTCGGCACCCCCAGTCGCATCCAGCCGAGCTCGCCCGAAGCGTGGAAGGTCGCGACGATCGGACAGCGCGCAAACGCCAGGGTCGCGACGCAGATCGCAGGCGTCATCGGCTCGTGCAAGTGCAGCACGTCGAAGCGCTCCCGCTCGAGGGCGCGCTTGATCCGGAATGGCGTCCGCGGGCTGATGACGATGTTCGGCAGCGAGCGGTTCGCCGGGACGATCACCGAGCGGCCGACGGGGATCACGTCCGGCGGAGCGTTCCCGTGCCGCCCGAGCCGCGGGTGGAGCGCGCGAGTGAACGACCCCGGCGGATCGTTGCCGATGATCGTCCGGGTCTCGACGCCGAGCTCCTGCAGCGCCTGCGCCTGCAGCTCCGAGTGCTCAACCACCGCGCCCCAGAACGACCAGGAGTACGGAACGACGATCCCGACCTTCACGAGGCGCAGGATAAAGCTCGGGTACGGCGCTACTCTCCGCTGTCTAGGACACCGGCGGGGGGTGCGGAGTTCACGGGCTCATCTTCACCAGTTTCGCGGAGTACCTTCGGGGGCGCGGGTTGGCGGACGAGCTGACGACCGCGTACGAACGCGACCGTGCGTATCCGGATCGGGAGCTCGTCGCGCTCGTCGAGCGGGTCGCTGCCCGGACGAGCGCAACCGTAGATCGGACGCTGCGCGACTTCGGCCGCTTCCTTGGCTGCGAGGCGTTTCCGCGGCTGGCGCCGGCCTTCTACGAGCGGCACGCCTCGCTGACCGAGGCTTTGCTCGCGGTCGAGGACGAGATCCACGAGCACGTTCGCCAGGTCGTCCCCCAGGCACTCCCGCCCCGCCTCCGCGTCTCGCCGCTCGGCGAGCACGGCGCGGTGATCGCGTACACCTCGGAGCGTCGGCTGTGCGCGCTGCTCGAGGGGCTCGTCGAGGGGACGGCCGAGCGCTTCGGCACCGCCGTGCGGATGGAGCAGCCCCAGTGCATGCTCCGCGGCGATCCCGCCTGCTCGATCGTCGTCGAGATCTGAGCCGGCGGCACCGCAGCGGTTCTCTCCGTCGGTCCCCATGCCGCCGGCTCGCCAGAAAGTTCCGCGCAGCGCGGCATTCGGTTTTAGGACCCCGTCGGGCGGCTGGCTCGCGAGCTAGGGCGGCTAGCTCGCGAGCTCGGCGATGACAGCCGCCGCGATCGGGACGAGTGAGAGCAGCGAGGCCCGGCGCCCCTGCGGCTCGGGCGCCTGAACCCAGGCAACGCGCACCGGCTCCCTCCGGTCAGCGCGCCAGTCCGGATTGCGGCTGATGTACGCCAGCAAGCCGGTGCCGAAGTCCTTTGAGGCCTCGCGCTCCATCTCTGACAGAAAAGAGGCCGGATCCTCCCAAAACTTGCGTGCGCGAAGGAGGGATCTTCGGCCCGTAGAGGTGGGCCCGGAGCCCGGTTCCGTATTCCTGCCGCGGTTCCATGCTCTCAGTGAGAGCCCGAAAAGTGGGCAAATCTTGAGTGGGCCGTAAAAGCCCCGCAAAACGGCGCCATCGAGCCCCGGCACTAGACTGCCGTGATGTTCGAGGGAGGCCTGGCCGAGCTCCACACCCATCTCGGCGGCTCGGTGGCTTCGGAGATCCTCTGGAGCCTGGCGCACGAGCAGGGGATCGCCCTTCCGGTCAAGGACTACTGGGAGTTCGACCGCCTGGTGACAGTCCCGGAGCCCCGAGGGGTCGACTCGCTCGACGCCCTGGACGCGATCTACCACTGGACGGAGCTGATCCAGTCCTCGCCCCTCGCCGTCGAGCGTTCGGTCCACGCCGCGATCGGCGGCGCCTACCGCTCCCAGGGGATCACGACCCTCGAGCTCCGGTTCAACCCGATGAAGCGGAACCGCGGCGGGGAGCGGGACCTCGACCACATCATCCTCGCCGCGATCCGGGGACTCGACCGTGCCTCGATCGAGTATCCGCAGGTGCGCGCGGGGCTGATCCTGATGATGGACCGCACCTTCAGTGCCGAGCTGAACGCGATCATCGTCGAGAAGGCGATCCGCTGGGCCCCGCGCGGGATCGTCGGGATCGACATCGCCGGCCCGCGCCCCGGCGGTGCGCGCTACGACTACACCCAGGTTGCATCGATGGTCGAGACCGCCCGCGACGCCGGCCTCGGCGTGACGATCCACGTCGGCGAGGAGGGCGGTGCCACCGGCCGGGAGGAGATCGGCGAGGTGATTGAGGCGCTGCGCCCCGACCGGATCGGGCACGGCATCCTCGCCGCCGGCGACCCCGAGCTGATGCGCGAGCTGCGGGAGCGGGAGATCGTGCTCGAGATCTGCCCCACCTCGAACCTCTTGACGAAGGCGCTCCCGGGCGAGGACGCGGTGCTAGAGACCTTCCGCGCCTTCGTCGACGCCGGGGTCGGGTTCACGATCGCCACCGACGGCCCGGAGATGATGCGGACGCACCTCCGCGACGAGTTCGAGCTCTTGCTCCGGATCGGCGCCCTCCGCGAGGACGAGGCGCGCGAGGCGAACGCCCGGGGCCACCAGGCGGCGTTCGTCCCCCGAGCGCTCGCCCGGGTCTAAGCCACTTTTCGCCGTAAATACGGAGAACCGGCCGCGGCGTAGGCGGCCGAAATACGCCCATCGGACAATGGTCGGCCGGCCGTGTCACTGCTTAGCTCGGTGCCATGAATCACGTCGTAACCGACCCACCACAACTGACTGACCGACAGCGCGAAATCGTGATCCTCATCGCGGCGGGTTGCTCGAACGACGAGGTCGGCGCCCGACTCGGCATCTCGCCGCGCACCGTCAAGGCCCACTCCGACGTCCTCCGCCAAAAGCTCGGCGTCCCCCGTCGGCGCCAGATCCCGGCTGCTTACCGGGCCCTCACCGGCGACGACCCCCTCGCGTACGGACTCGACGCCACCGGCGTCGGGGGCTGACGGCAATGCCC
>DASYUZ010000172.1:0-8826 GCA_036000665.1 Gaiellaceae bacterium | reverse complement strand
GCCGGAGTCGACCGCACACCCGCGGCCGTCGTGTCTTAACGACCGAGAGCTCGAGCTTCGTCCTCGCCCAGCGCGTAGTCGAGCGCCTCGTCGAGACTCATCGCCCGGCCGCGCTTCGAGGCGACGGCGAGGTCGTGGTCGCCGAGCTGAGCGAGCGCTTGGTCGACGAAGCGCTCGCCCACTGCACGCTCGGCAGGGGAGCGAGGAGCCTCGATCGCAGCGTGAAGAATCTCGGCCGCGGCGGAAAGCGTCGCAGCCCGCGCCGGTTCTTGCGCGGCGGCGGCGACACCGGCAAGCGTGTGGAGACACTCGACGATTGTCCGCTTATCGCCGAGCTCGCGACAGAGCGCAAGACTTCGGCGCGCGTGCGTCTCCGCGAGCGCCGGATCGCCCTCGAACAGAGCGACGAGCCCGAGATTCGCGTCGGCAGCCCCGACGACGAGCAGATTGCCGAGCTCGCGCCCGAGCGACAGACTCTCCTTGAGCAGCATGCGGGCGTTCGAGCAGTCACCTCGAAGGAGCGCTGTCAGTCCGAGGTACGTGAGCGAGTTTGCAATGTTGCGCTTGTCGCCCAACGAGCGTCGGAGCGCCAAGCTCTCCGCGAAGAGCTCGCTTGCACGGGCGTCGTCGCCGTCTTCGAGCGTCGCGCACGCGAGGCTGTGAAGCGCGGCCGCGATCGCGGTCTCGTCGTTCGCGCGTCGCGCGTGCGCGACGCTCTCTGTTGCGAGTGACCGCGCGCGCTCGTGATCCCCACGCACCGTCGCGATCCAGCCGAGGTCCGCGAGGGCGTAGACGACCCCACGCATGTCGTCGAGCTCACGGAAGACGGCGGCGCTCTGCTTGAGGGGCGGGACGGCGTGGACGTAGTCACCCTGCGTCAGTGCGACCCGGCCGAGCCCGTACAGCGCCTTCGCCCGGGCCGCGTCGCCCGCACCGTTGCTGCTCGCGAGCGCTGCCTCCAGCCACTCTCGCGTCTCGGTGAGGTAGCCACGCGCTACCCACGCCCGTCGCAGCGAGCCGATCACGCGTAGGGCCAGCTCGGTGTCGCCGGCGTCGAGCGCCCAGTCGAGGACCGCCCGGAAGTTGTCGTGCTCGGGGTCGAGCCGCGCCAGCCACGCGGCCTGGTCAGCGCCGAGGAGCTCCGGCTCGGCTCTCTCGGCGAGCGCCAGGTAATGCTCTGCGTGCGCCCGACGCACGTGCTCGCCCTGTTCGGTGGCGTCGAGTCGCTCGAGTGCGTACTCCCGGATCGTGTCGAGCATTGCGAAGCGCACCTCCCCGGCCCGCTCCTCTTCGCGCAGGAGACTGCTGTCGACGAGCGAGGCGAGGGCGTCCAGGTTCGCGGTACACACGTGCTCCGCCGCCTCGAGCGTACAGCCACCGGCGAAGACGGCGAGGCGCGCGAACAGCGCTTGCTCCTCGTCGTCCAACAAGTCGTAGCTCCAATCGATCGTCGCCCGAAGCGTCTGCTGGCGCTGCGGCACGTCTTTCGGGCCGCGCGTGAGCAGCTGGAGGCGGTGCCCGAGACGCCCGCGAAGAGCCTGCGGAGACAGGTGCTTCATGCGGGCGGCGGCCAGCTCGACGGCCAGCGGCAGGCCGTCGAGGCGCCCGCAGATCTCCTCTACCGCGCCACGGCTCTCGTGGTCGAGCTCGAACGTCGCCTTCACCATCCCTGCGCGGCTCGTGAAGAGCGCCACCGCCTCGGCAGGCTCGAGAGGCGGCACCGCGTACTCGTGCTCGGCCGCGAGGTGGAGTGGCGATCGGCTCGTCACCAGCACCTTGAGCCGGGGAGCGGTCGCGATCAGAGCGCCGACCGTCGTCGCGGCCGGCAGCACGTGCTCGAAATTGTCCAGCACCAGGAGTACCTGACGCTCCGCGAGATAGTCGCCCAGCGCCTCCCTGAGCGGCCGGCGGCCCGTCTCGGGTACGCCGAGCGTGCGCGCGAGGGTTGGAACGACCAGGCTGGGATCGATGAGTGGAGCGAGCTCGACGAAGAAGGCGCCGCCGGGGAAGTTTTCGAGCGCGTCGGCGGCCACGTGGACGGCGAGTCGGGTTTTCCCCGCTCCGCCGGGGCCCGTGAGGGTGACGAGGCGGACGTCCTCGCGACACAGGAGCGCAAAGACCTGAGCGAGTTCGCGCTCTCGACCGACGAGGGGTGTGGGCTCCGTGGGAAGCGTCGCGCTCGTGAGCGTCCGCGGAGGCGGAAACTCCTGCGGGAGGTCCGTGATCAGGAGCTGGAAAAGGCGCTCGGGCTGCGGCAGATCCTTGAGCCGATGCTCGCCGAGGTCGCGCAGCTCGAACTCCTCGGCGACGAGGTCGCGCGTCGCCCGCGAGAGCAGCACTTGGCCGCCGTGGCCGGCGTCGCAAACGCGAGCGGCGCGGTGGACGTCCATCCCGACGTAACCGTCACCGGCGATCTCGGGCTCGCCCGTGTGGATCCCGATCCTGGTACGCAGCGCCGTCTCGGCGAGCGCGCGCTGCGCGTAGACGGCGGCAGTGACTGCATCCTTCGCACTCGGGAACGCGACGAAGAACGCGTCTCCCTGTGTGTCGACCTCCCGCCCGCTGTGTTCGTCGAAGACCTTCCGCAGCACGCGTCGGTGCTCGGCGAGCACCTCCGAGTACTGGTCGCCGAGCTCCCGTAGCATCCGCGTCGACCCCGCGACGTCGCTGAAGAGGAAGGTGACGGTGGCGGTTTTCCCTGCGCCGGCCGCACGCGACGGCGGGGGCGGAGCGTCGAGTGCCGGGTCGTGAACCAGGATCGCGCGCTCGAGATCGTGCAGGGGACGCGTCGGCTCGATCCCGAGCTCCTCGACGAGTGTCCGGCGTGCATCCTGGTACTCCTGCAGCGCGTCCGCCTGCCGGCCGGAGCGATAGAGCGCGAGCATGAGCTGTCCCCGGAGCCGTTCGCGGAGCGGCTCCTGTGCGACGAGTGCCTCGAGCTCACCGATCAATTGCGCGTGCCGGCCGAGCGCGAGGTCGGCGTCGATCCGGTCCTCGAGCGCCGCAAGACGAAGCTCCTCGAGCCGCCCGATCTCGGCTTGGGCAAACGGTTGGGACGTGAACTCGCCGAGCGGCGACCCTCGGCAGAGCGAGAGCGCCTCGCGCAGCCGTTCCGACGCCGAGGCATGGTCGCCGCGGGCGAGCGATTCGCGGCCTTCCGCCGCAAGTCGCTCGAACTGCTGCACGTCGAGCGTGTCATGGTCGAGCACGAGCATGTAGCCACCTGGCCGGGTCTCGATCAGCCTGTCGGCCGGCGACAGCGCCTTCCGCAGCTGCGAGACGTGGACCTGAAGGGCCTTGGCCGCGCCCTCCGGGGGCTCGCGATTCCAGAGCTCCTCGATGAGCCGATCCTGCGTCACGACGCGGTCTGCGTTCACGAGCAGGATCGCAAGGAGCGCGCGCTGCTTACGGCCGGCAAGTGGAACGACCCGCTCGCCGTCCCTGATCTCGAGCGGCCCGAGGATCCGAAACTCCATCCGCGCCTCTGCTCGAACGTACCACGATCGCCCGCCGGGTACTAGCGCGCCCGGCTTACCGAGCGCTTACCGCCTCTTTGCCGTACGCCCGTCGTGTGGGCGAAGGGATCGCCGAGGTGGCGGTCCCCGGACAAGGAGGAAAGTCATGACGATCTCGACCCGCACCAGCCGCCGCTCTGTCGTGGTTGCGTTTCTTGCGCTTGCGACCGCCGCGCTGCTCGCGCCGGCCGGCCGGGCTGGGCACGAGAGCACCCTCTTGCGCCCCGATGGACCGGACGGCCGCGTCGTGCGGCACGCGCACCAGACCGTGAACGGCGGCATGACGAAGTCGCTCATGCAGGCCCACCTCAACCGCGAGGCGCGCGACGCCGAGCTGGCCGCGGGCCCACTGACACGCGCGCTGATCCGCGTTGACGGGCCGGACGGCCGGGTGGAGCGAACGGCGCAGCCGCTCGGGGCGATGACGCTCAACGCCGCCGGTGCGAGCGGCTTCGACGTCGATGACGCGCTCGTCGGAGCTGCCGTCGGCTTCGGCTTCGCACTCCTGTGCGTCGCCGCCGTGCTCCGGCTGAGCCGGAACAGCCTTCGGCTGGCGGGTTTCTGACGCGGGACTGCCGTGACGGGAGCGGCGCAGTCGGCCGCTCCCGTCACGTTGGACCACCGTTACGCTGGCCGGAATGGCCGCGCCGGTGGCGAAGGATCAGGAGCTCGAGCTCCACGTCGACTCGCTTGCGTACGGCGGCAACGGTGTCGCCCGGCTGAACGGCTTCGTCGTCTTCGTACGGCGCGGGCTCCCCGGCGACACCGTGCGCGCGCGCGTCACGAAGGTGAAGCGGAATCACGCCGAGGCGCTCGCCACCGAGATCCTCGTTCCGGGGCCCGAGCGCGTCGATGCTCCGTGCGCGCACTATCCAGCGTGCGGCGGCTGCCGCTTCCAGGACCTCGCCTACGACGCGCAGGCGCGGATCAAGGGCGAGCAGGTCGCTGACTCCTTGCGGCGGCTGGGCGGGATCGCCGAACCGCCGCTCGAGCCGATCCTTCCGTCGGCATCGATCTTCCACTACCGCAACAAGCTCGAGTACTCGTTCGCGGAGTATGAGGACGGCCCGACGCTCGGCTTCCACAAGGCGGGCCGCTGGGACGAGGTGCTCGAGATCGAGAAGTGCTGGCTCACGACCGACCTCGGCAACGCCGTGCGGAACGCCGTGCGCGAGTGGGCACGCGAGGAAGGGCTCCCCGCGTACGACCAGGAGACGCAGAAGGGCTACCTCCGCCACCTCGTCTACCGCGAGGGGCGAAACACGGGCCAGGTGCTCGTACAGCTCGTGACCGCGCCGGGCGAGCGCTTCGAAACGGGCTACTTCGTCGAGGTGCTGCGCCGCTTTCCCGAGGTCCGCTCGATCCACTGGGCGGTGAACGACACGCCTGCAGAGGTGACGAACCTGCCGACGAGGCTCCTCTGGGGCGACGACTCGATCGAGGAGCTGCTGTGCGGGCTGCGCTTCAGCGTCTCGCCGAACGCGTTCCTGCAGACGAACACGGAGATGGCGGAACGGCTCTACGGCATCGCGCACGAGTACGCGCAACTGACGGGCGCCGAGACCGTGTGGGACCTCTACTGCGGGATCGGGACGATCGGGCTGACGCTCGCGCGCGACGCGCTGACGGTCTGGGGGATCGAGGTCTCGGAGGAGTCGGTCGCACGCGCGCTCGAGAACGCCGAGCTGAACGGGATCACGAATGCCGCCTTCTTCGCCGGCAACGTCGGCCAGGCCGTCGAGGAGCTCCGCGATCGCTCCGGCGATCCCGACGTGGTGATCGTCGACCCCCCGCGCGCCGGACTCGCGGGAAAGGCGCTCCGTCGGCTCGGTCGGATCGGCGCGCGCCGCATCGTCTACGTGTCCTGCAACCCGACGACGCTCGCCTCGGACGTGAAGGCGCTGCGCGCGGACTGGAGCTACGAGCTTCGGCGCGCCCGGCCGGTCGACATGTTCCCGCACACGCCGCATGTCGAGACGGTCGCGCTGCTCGAGAAGGCCTAGCGCCAGATCGTGCCGAGCCGCTCGCCCGGCTCCTCCGGGAGCGGAACTGCCTCGCCCCGTGCGTAGCGGCGAGCCGTCCACGCCGCGGCGGCCGCGTCGACGACGTCGTCCGGGGGCGCCGTCCCGACCGCAGGGAACGTCTCGCCGAGCGGGAGCTGCGCGCGCGTAAGCAGCGCCAGCCGCTCGGCCAGCCCGTTCCACGATTTCTTCGGGTAGGTGCACGGCGTATCGGAGGCAAGTGCGTAAAAGGAGAGCTCGGGGTGCGCCTCGATCACGCGCTCGTCGCTGCGCGCAACGCCGTCGAGCTCGATGATCTTCGCGCGCAAGCCGTAGCTCTGTCGTGAGATGCCGGGCAGGCCGAGCTCGCGCGTCGCGGCCAGTGCGGCTTGGTACGTCGGCGACTCGAGGACCGCCCGCGGGAAGGTCGCGAAGACGCTTGAACCCCTGCGAGCGAGCAGACGGCGCGCGAGCGTGTCCGCGTCGCGCAGTCCTTCGTCCGGCAACCCGAGAGGGATGTCGAATGCGAACGAGGCCGCATCGGGGACCGCTGCGAGGACCTGGGCGGCGGCGCGCTCGACGAAGACCTCGCGCAAACCCGCGTCGTCGATCACGACGACGAGCCAGCGGTCGCGATATCCGTCGGCGCCGACGAAGAGCGTCACGCAGCGGAGCGTAAAACCGGCCGCTCCGCCGAGCCGTAGAGCAGTCAAGGAGGCGGCGTATTCCCCTGCCTACTCCCCGCGGGCGGGCGAGCCGGGCCCTCCCCTCGTCCGCCCGTTCCCCTGCGCGCGCGGAATTGACGCCAGAGCAGGTCGGCGTTCGCGAGCAGGAACCCGAGGGCGAGCAGGGGCAAGGCGGGTAGCCCGCCGACCCACAGGTAGTACGTGAACGCCAGGGTCGCTCCGAACGACGCCGTCATCAGGAGCCACGTGTGGCGGACGCGCAGCCGGAAGGCGTCGGCCGCGGCGAGAAAGAGCGCAAAGAACAACAGGTCGGGGAGGCCCAGCTTCGCCGAGGAGTCGACGCTCTCGACGCGTACGTCCGTCGGCGCGAAGCGGCTCGAGGTGAAGGCGCGCCGCTGCACCCCGTCGTTCACGTCTTCTGCACGCGCCTTGATGGTGGTCCCTCCCTTTACAGGACCGGCATACGCGACGATCACGTAGCGGTAGTCCCGGTCCGAGTCGAGCTCGGCCTCGAGCCAACCCACTTCGCCGTCTCGGTTCTCGTCGCGCAAGGGCTCGTCGTTCCGCCGGCCGCCGGGAACACGAAAGACGTTGTAGGTGTACCTCCCGTGGGCCAGCGGCTCGCGCCAGAGCAGCAGGACCTGCCGCTCCCCAGGGACCGGAAACGCGAACGAGAGCGCGCTGAAGACTTCGGGCCGCTCGCTGATGATGTGCTTCGTCGGCCCGCGCCAGACCGAGTACGCGTCGACGAACGGGATCAGGAGCGCGACAAGCGCGACCCAGAGCGCGTTCTCGAAGAAGCCGAGGAACCAGAACGCGGCCGCCGTCGCCGCGCCGAGCTTCGCGAAGTTCGCGAGTACGTCGAGACCGGCGTTGCTCGCGACGATCGCGAGGACCGCGAACGCGACGGCCGCGCCCGCGAGGCCGCGCCAGTGCCGGACCGGCAGCGCGATCCACACGAGCCCGAAGACGGCCGGGATCATGACGAAGCCGACGCAGAGCACGTCGACGGCCGTCGGCAGGTTCGGCAGCGACCGGAAGACGACGTAGTACGCGAGCAGGCCGCCGAGCAGCGCGGCGCCTGCGAGCACGCGAGGGCTTAATACGGCGGCAGCTCGGCCCACCACGCCCCCAGCGTCTTGAACGCCTGCCAGAAGCGCGTCTTCGCAGGCTGGTCGTCGAGCGAGGCGTCGATGTCCGGGACGACGAGTGCCTCGATCGTCGGCGTGAAGCGTTGCAGCTCTCCGTGCCGGTCCTCGAGCGCGTCGGCGAGCGGGAATGCGAGCGCGTTCACGAACTCGAGCGCGTCTTCGCCCATCACGACGACGAGCTTCGGCTGGACGATGTGCAGCTCGCGCGTCAGCAGCCGGCGGGCCTCGTCCTCGTCTTGGCCGACGTACTTGAGGCAGTTCGTCCCGTAGATCGCGATCGGGTCGACGCGCAGCCGCTGGAGCGACTTCAGGATCGCCTGACCCGCCCGCCCGAAGAACGCGACGCCCTCCTGCACCTCGGGCGGCTGCGGTCCGTACTTGACGAGGAAGACGTCCGCGAGCGGATGGCCGGAGCCGAGCACGGGAATCGCCCCCTCCGGCGCGGACCGCGCGAGCTCGTCTCCGAGCTCGTTGATCTCGGAGATCGCTTTCTGCAGGTACTTCTCGTAGATCTCGTCGGTCGACACAGAGGCCACGGCCGGGTTCTACGAGTTCGGGGTCAGCGGACCCTTTCCTTGGCCTGGGCCGCCCATTTCAAGGACTGGAGGTAGAGCAGCGACCGCGGACGGCGCAGGACCTGTGCCGTCCGCAGGCTGAGCAGGAACTCCTCGGGGCCGTCGAAGGCGCGCATCCGCAAGACGCCGGTTCCGACCCCTTGCAGCACGTGCGCGTCCGAGCCCGCACCCATCTGCAGCCCGTACTTGCGGGCGAAGCGGAGTGCCTCCTCGTTGTACGTCTCGAAGAGCAGGCGCGCGTTGTAGACCTCGAACATGTCGAGCTCGGCCAGGTGACGGTGCAGCGTTGCCGGGTCGGGGACAGTGTGGATCCGGTCGAAGGGATGGGGGAGGTAGACCAGCCCGCCCTGCTCGCGGATCGCGGCGATCGTGTCGGCGAACGGCATCCCGCGCGGGATCTCCTCCTGCAGGAAGAGCCCGATCACCTCGCCCTGGGTGTCGGTCTTCACCTCTTCGCCGGGGATGACGACGAGCTCCCGATCGCGTGCGAGCTCGAGGGCCTCGAGCGCTCCGCCGAAGACGTTGTGGTCGGTGATCGCGATCGATCCGAGCCCCAGGTTCTCGGCGTAGTCGAGCAGCTCGGGCAATGGGATCTGGCAATCGTGCGACCAGCTCGTGTGCAGGTGCAGGTCGGCGATGATCCAGTTGCGATCGGCGAGCGGCTCGCCGTCTCGCTGCGGACGCCGGCGCGAAGCGAGGCTCTCGTACACCCCGTCGAGCTCGCGCGCGACCGCTGCAAAGCTCTGCGGTTCCGCCCACGCACGCGCGGCTTGCTGCTCGCGTGCGCGGTACGCATCGTCCTCGGCGAGTCTGGCCACAGCCGCGGCGGCGAGCTCGGGCTGCTCTTCGAGACCCGGAGGGTCGGCGATGGCCGCACCCGCCGCCGCCGCCTCGAGACG
>DASYUZ010000171.1:0-20077 GCA_036000665.1 Gaiellaceae bacterium | reverse complement strand
CTGCCGATCGTCGCCGTCGCGTCGAACCGGACGGATGCGCCCGCGCTCGCCCGGGCCCAGGCTGCCGGCGTCGCGACCGCCGTCTTCGCGCTCGAGCACTTCGTCAGCCGTGAGGAGCGCGACGTGGCGATGGCCGAATGGCTCGCCTCACGAGGCGCCCATTGGATCGTTCTCGCCGGATACATGCACCTGCTGCGCCCCGACTTCCTCGACCGGTTTCCCGGCCGCGTGATCAACGTCCATCCCGCGCTGCTGCCCCAGTTCCCGGGCGCAACTGCCGTCGAGGACGCGCTGGCGGCCGGCGCACGAGAGACCGGCGCGACCGTGCACTACGTCGACCGCGGGATCGACACGGGCGCCGTCATCGACCAGGTACCGGTCCCGATCATCGACGGCGACACCGTCGAGACGCTGCGCGAGCGGATTCAGGCCGTCGAGCACAAGCTCCTGCCTCAGGTGGTGAGGCAACTGTGCGCGCTGTAAGAGCCCGTCTCACGATGAGGCGCTGTGCCCCATCATGAAACGGGCTCTGATCTCCGTCTACGACAAGACCGGCATCGACGAGTTCGCACGCGGGCTCGCCGGCCTCGGTTTGGAGCTCGTCGCGTCCGGGGGAACCGCGGCGTACCTGGAGGAGCTCGGCCTCGTGGTGAGCAAGGTCGAAGAGGTGACCCAGGCGCCCGAGCTGCTCGGGGGGCGCGTGAAGACGCTGCACCCGCGGATCCACGCGGGGATCCTCGCGCGCCGCGACCGGGACGAGGACCTCGCCGCGCTCGACGAGCACGAGATCCAGCCGTTCGACCTCGTGTGCGTGAACCTCTATCCCTTCTCGCAGGTCGTCGCGCGTCACGGCGTGCGCGAGGAGGACGCCGTCGAGATGATCGACGTCGGCGGACCCTCCATGCTTCGGGCTGCGGCGAAGAACTTCGCGTACTGCGCTCCGGTCTGTCGACCGGAGCGCTATCAGGAGGTCCTCGAGGAATTACGCGCGAGCGGGGAGCTCTCGCTCGAGACACGGCGGCGCCTCGCGGCCGAGACGTTCGCTTGTACCGCCGCGTACGAGGCGACGATCGCGCACTGGTTCTCCGACGTCGAGGCGTTTCCCGAGCGGATCGTCCCCGCGTTCACGAAGGTGCTCGACCTCCCGTACGGCGAGAACCCGCACCAGCGCGGTGCGTACTACGCCGAGGACGGCGCGCGCATTCACCTGCTCTCGCAGGTCGAGCAGCTGCACGGCAAGGACCTCTCGTACAACAATCTGAACGATCTCTCCGCGGCACGAATGCTCGCGCGCGAGTTCGCGCTCCCCGCCTGCGTGATCGTCAAGCACGCGAACCCCTGCGGTGTCGCCGTCGCAGGGACGATCGAGGAGGCGTACGCGAAGGCGCTCGCGGCAGACCCGGTCTCCGCCTACGGGGGCGTCGTCGTGCTGAACCGGCCCGTCAGCGAGGGGCTCGCCGCCGGGCTCGCGGAGCAGTTCATCGAGGTGCTGTTCGCGCCCGGCTACGACCAGGCCGCACTCGAGACGCTGAAGCGCAAGGCGGCGATCCGGATCCTGCTCGACGGCGAGCGCAGGCGCGCCGAGGCGGGCGAGCGCGACTACAAGCGCGTGCTCGGCGGGATGCTCGTGCAGGACCGTGACTTCGACATCGAGGACCGGGAGGGGATGAGCGCCGTCTGCGGCGACCCCTCGGAGGGGCAATGGGGCGACCTGCTCTTCTCGTGGCGGGTCGCCAAGCACGTCGCCTCGAACGCGATCGTGCTCGCGAACGGCCTCCAGTCGGTTGGCATCGGCGGGGGCCAGCAGAGCCGCGTCGACGCGGTGCGGCTCGCGCTGGAGAAGGCCGAGAAGCATGGGCACGTGCTCCACGGCGCCGCGCTCGCGTCCGACGCGTTCTTCCCGTTTGCCGATGGCCCGCAGCTCGCGCTCGACGCCGGCGTTCGCGCCTTCATCCAGCCGGGCGGGTCGAAGCGCGACGCGGAGGTGGTCGCGGCGCTCGAGGCGGCCGGGGCCTGCATGGTCTTTACGGGCCGCCGCCACTTCCGGCACTAGCGGGGCCTGATATGTGGGCTGTACCGTTGTCCCGTGGAGCACGAGCGGGACTGGCCGCTGGATGTCGTCGTCGCGGCGCTGCGTGCAGACGTCCGGCACCTTGCGGCGGAGGTCGCCGACCTTCGCATCGAGATGCGAGCAGACATCCGACGGCTCGACGAACGACTCTTTCTGCTCCTCATCGCACAGCTGGCGACACTTGCGACGGCGCTCGGGGCTCTGTTCGCAAATCTGGCTTCGTAGTCCGCCCTCTCGAGTAGTCTCGGGACGATGAGCCGGCCGGACGCGGCACTCGACCCACATCGCTGGCAGGCGCTCGCCGTCGTCGGCACCGCGTTCTTCATGACGATTCTCGACGTGTCGATCGTCAACGTCGCGCTGCCGTCGATCGGGGCGGACCTGCACTTCTCGCGCGAGAACCTGCAGTGGGTGATCACCGCCTACGCGATCCTGTTCGGCGGCTTTCTCCTGCTCGGGGGCCGCTCGGCGGACCTGCTCGGCCGGCGACGGGTGTTCATGGTCGGGGTCGTGCTCTTCACGCTCGCGTCTCTCGTCTGCGGACTCGCCAACACCGAAGGCGTGCTGATCGGCGCGCGCGCCGTGCAGGGCTTCGGCGCGGCGATCATCTCGCCGGCCGCGCTCTCGATCGTGTCGACGAGCTTTTCCGAAGGAGCAGAGCGCAACAAGGCACTCGGGGTCTGGGGCGCGCTCGGCGGAAGCGGCGCCGCGGTGGGCGTGCTGGCCGGAGGCGTTCTCACGAAGTACCTCGGGTGGGAGTGGATCTTCTTCGTGAACGTCCCGGTCGGCGCCGTCGTGCTCGCGCTCACGATCCCGCTCGTCCGGGAGAGCCGACTCGAGACGGATCGCCATCGTTACGACCCGTTCGGCGCGCTGACGGTGACTGCGGCGCTCGTCATCTTCGTCTACTCGATCTCCCAGGCCCCCGAAATCGGCTGGGTGACGGCGCGCACCATCGGTCTGCTGGTCCTGTCCGCCGCCCTCCTCGCCGTCTTCTTTGTGCTCGAGAGTCGCAGCGACGCGCCGCTCGTGCCGATGCGGATCTTCCGGATCCGCACCGTGACGGGGGCGAACGCCGTCGGCCTGATCCTCGGCGCGGTGGTCTTCGCGAACTTCTTCCTGCTCACGCTCTACGTACAGCAGGTGCTCGGCTATTCGGCGCTGCGGGCCGGGCTGACGTTCCTGGCGACGGCTGGTACCGCAGTGCTTGCGGCCGGCTTCGCGCAGGCGCTCGCGACGAGGATCGGCGTCAAGCCCGTCATGGTCACAGGGCTCGTCCTGATGACGATCGGCATGCTCTGGTACACGCAGATCGAGCCGTCGGGGTCGTTCGCGAGCGACCTGATGCCCGGCTACATCGCCGTCGGGATCGCGCTCCCGTTCGCGTTCGTGCCCGTGACGATTGCGGCGCTCGCGGGCATCGCGGACAGCGAGGCCGGGCTCGCGTCCGGCGTGATCAACACCTCGCAGCAGATCGGCGGCGCAATCGGGGTGGCCGTCGCGTCAACGGTCGCAACGAGTCGCTTCGACAGCCTGGTGAAGACGGGCTCGCCGGTACCCGACGCGCTGACCGACGGCTTCTCGCTCGGGTTCTGGGTCCTGCTCGGCGTCTCGGTCGCCGGCGTCGCCGCCGCGCTCACGTTGATTCGCCGCGAGGAGATCCCGACCGAGGCCGCACCCGCAGGCGCGACCTCGGTCTGAGACTCAGAGCTCGCCCGGCCCGCCGAAGCGGTAGAACAGCGCGCCGCTCTTGACGAACGGCCCGAGGAAGCCTTCGAGCGCGCGCGTTCTCGAGTCCGCCCGCGTAAACGGGTTCGTAGCCTGCGTCGCGGATCAGCTGCTCGGTGACCTCGCGTGCCTCGTCGTCGGCCGCGTACAGGTTCCCGCCCGGCGAACGCGTTCGTCGCATCTCATGGACGTGGAGAACGCCGCCGCGGACCGCCCTATTCCCCAAGGTGCCGCTTGTCGGCACCGACCATGAGAGGGCGGCGGGCTCTGCCCCGGCGCCCGTTTTCCGTGGGGCGAAAGCCCCACGGGCTACGCTTCCGCCCGCATGGCGCGCGAGTACCCGACTGTCCTGGACCTGGTCGGCAACACGCCGATCGTGCGGCTGGACAAGATCGGCGCGGACGTGGCGCCGACGATTCTCGGCAAGCTCGAATACCTGAACCCGGGCGGCTCGGTGAAAGACCGGATCGGGCTCGCGATGATCGAGGCCGCCGAGCGCGACGGGAAGCTCAAGCCGGGTGGGACGATCGTCGAGCCGACCTCGGGAAACACGGGCGTCGGGCTCGCGATCGCCGCGGCGCTGAAGGGCTACCGCTGCATCTTCGTGATGCCCGACAAGATGAGCCAGGAGAAGATCTCGATGCTGCGCGCGTACGGCGCCGAGGTCGTGATCACGCCGACCGCGGTCGACCACGACTCGCCGGAGTCGTACTACTCGGTCTCGTCGCGCCTCGCCGAAGAGATCCCGGGCGGCTTCAAGCCCGACCAGTACTCGAACATGTCGAACCCGGAGGCGCACTACCGGATGACCGGGCCCGAGATCTGGGAGCAGACCGGCGGCGAGATCGACGCGATCGTGATCTCCGTCGGGACCGGGGGCACGATCTCGGGTGTCGGCCGGTACTTCAAGGAGCGGACGCCGGAGGTGCTGATCGTCGGCGTCGATCCGGAGGGCTCGGTTTACACCGCCGAGAACGACGCCGACCTGCACCCGTACCTGGTCGAAGGGATCGGCAAGGACACATGGCCGCAGACGATGGACCCCGACGCCGTCGACGAGTGGGTCCGTGTCTCCGACCGCGACTCGTTCCTGATTGCGCGCCGCCTCGCGCGTGAGGAGGGCCTGCTCGTCGGGGGCTCGGGAGGCTCGACCGTCTGGGCCGCGCTCGAGATTGCGAAGCGCTTCGGCCCCGAAGCGCAGATCCTGACGATGATCCCCGACTCGGGTCGCTCGTATTTGTCGAAGTTCTACGACGACAACTACATGCTCGAGCACGGGTTCGTCGAGCGGCGCACGCCGCTGCCCACGGTCGAGGCGCTGCTCAGGTCGAAGCGCCTCGAGGAGGCGGAGGTGCCGGAGCTGATCACGATCTCCGCGCACCAGAAGGTCGGCGAGGCGATCGACACGATGCAGCGCTACTCGATCTCGCAGCTCCCGGTGGTGCGCGACGGGCAGCTCGACTCGCTGGCGGACGTGATCGGCTCGCTGCAGGACCGAGACCTGCTCGACCGCGTGTTCAAGAACCCGGACGCGCTGCACGAGGACGTCGCGAACGCGATGCAGCCGCCGCTCGCGGCCGTCGACGTCAACGATCGCCTCGACCAGGTGTTCGCGACACTCACCGGTCGCACGAACGCGGTCGTCGTCGCACGCGGCGGCAAGCCCGTCGGCGTGCTCACACGGTCCGACCTACTCGAGTATCTCGCGCACAGCCGCGACCGCTAGTCCGCGACCGCCAGCGTGATCCCGGCCTCGGGGACGCTTACCACATCAGGGTCCGCTGTGAACAGCCGCTCGCGCGAGAGCAGGAAGAGCTCGGGAACGATCTCGGCGCGGATCTCCCCGGCCGCGTAGACGCGCACGATCGAGCTCTGCGAGACCACGATCGCGGTCGCGTCGGTCGCGGCCGTGATCGACGCGGCCGCGGCGTGACGCGTCCCGAGGCCGGGCGTCAGCGGGGTCGACGGATCGACGTCGACGTAGCGCGCAGCGGCGGCGAACGTCCCGCGGTCGCGGACGAGAAACGCGCCGTCGAGCTGCGCGAGCTCCTTCACGGTCTCGCGGAAGTCCGGACGCGTCACGTCGAGCAGTTCCTCGGCGTGGCCGTAGAGCGGGTCGAGCAGCAACGGGCGCGAGCGTTCGAGCACCCCGCCGACGTCGCCGACGACGAACAGCGTCCCGATCTTGCGCCCCTCGCGCCCCTCGCGCGCGACCTCGACCGCGAGCTGGAGCACCTCCTCGAGCGTGCGACGGCGGCGCTCGGCGCAGCGCGTGCTGCGCGCGACGGGGCCGAAGATCTCGTCGAGGTCCATGCCTACCCGAACGGCGCGGCCGGCCTGGGTATTCCGACGAAGCGGAACCCGATCGCCTGGATCGCGCCTGCCGCGACCAGCGTCTCCTCGAGCGGAAGGCTCGCCGGGCCGCCCAGGTAGCGCCAGAGATAGGGCACGCGCTCGAAATGATGCTCGACGAAGTGCGTTTCGAGCGCCTCCCGGAGCGTGTCGAACCGGTGCACGTGATGGAGGCGGGCGTGGTGCTCCTCCCAGTCCGCGGCGCTCGGCGCGCGGTCGCTCTCCAGCGCGGCGCGGAGTACGCGGCGCTGGCCCTCGTACCACTCGGCCGTCGGGGCGTCGAGGAGATCCCAGCCGAACTCGTCGACCACGACGGGGCCACCGCGCTCGAGCACGCCGGCGACGCGCTGCAGGCCTGCGTCGAGGTTCGTCAAGTGGTGGAACACCCCACTCGCGACGACCGCGTCGAAGCGCGCGTCCTCCTCGAGGTCCTCCAGCTTGATCCGCCGGAAGATGTCGCCGTGCGGCGCCACGGGGTCGATCGCCATCACGTCGTAGCCGGCGGCGTGGAGCGCACGTGCGAGCTCGCCGCTCCCGCAGCCGACCTCGAGCACACGCGCGGGCCGCGGCGGGAGATGCGATAGAACGAACTGCACGATGTCGAGCACGGCGGTTGAGCTTACGCGGGAGGAGGCGCGGCGCATCGCGGTCCGGGCGGCCGCGCTGGACGGCTCGGCGAGCGGCGTGCTGGAGACGGTTCGGCGCCTGGGCTCGCTCCAGCTCGACCCCGTCGCCACCGTCGCGACGCCCCAGCACCTCGTCCTCTGGAGCCGGCTCGGCGTGTTCGACACCGCCGAGCTGGAGCGCCTGCTCTGGGAGGAGCGCAAGCTCTTCGAGTGGAACGCCTTCATCTATCCGATCGAGGATCTGCCGCTCGTCCGCGCGCGGATGCAGCGTAGGAGCCTCGGCAAGTACTCCTGGGAACGGCGGGCCACCGAGTTCCTGAAGGCGAACGCGCGCTTCAGGCGCTACGTGCTGCGCGAGCTCGAGCGCCGCGGGCCGCTGCTCTCGCGCGAGCTCGACGACCACTCGGTCACGCGTCGGGAGTCGAGCGGCTGGACGGGCGAAAGGAACGTGTCGCAGATGCTGGAGATCCTGCACAGCCGCGGCGAAGTTGCGGTCGTCGGCCGGCGCTCGGGCCAGCGCCTGTGGGATCTCGGCGAGCGCTGGTATCCCGACACCCAAACGCTGCCGCTCGATGAGGCCGATCACCTGCTCGCGGAAAAGCGCCTTCGCGCCCTCGGCGTGTGGCTCGAGAAGGGCCGCTGGCGCGCTTACCCCGACGCTGTCGACGGCGCTGTTCCCGACCGCGTCACGTTCCTGTCTCCGTTCGACCGGCTGATCAAGGACCGCGAGCGTACTGAGGCGCTGTGGCGATTCCGCTACCGCCTCGAGATGTACGTGCCGAAGGCGAAGCGGCAGTACGGCTACTACGTGCTCCCGATCCTGCGCGGGGACCGCCTCGTCGGCCGGATCGATCCGATCCTCGACCGCAGGCGCAATGTCCTCGTTGTGAACGCGATCTACGAGGAGCCCGGCATTCGCTTCCCGCGGCGCCGCGTCGAGGCAGCGCTGCGGAGCCTGGCCCGCTTCGTGGGCGCCAAGAGCGTCGAGCTGCCCCGCAGCTAGATGGGTGATGCCATGAGATCGCCGGCTCCGGGGCGCGAGCTGGCTGCTCTGGGGCGCGGCGGCAGGACGTCGCCGATGCTGGTGGCATCGGTGGCGGCCTGACGCCGTGAAGCGTCCGGGGCCGGGGCGGCGACGCCTCCGGCGGAGGCGCCCCGGCTCCGGGCGCGGCCCAGACACGCCAGATCGCGCAGCCGGACGCGCGAGATCGTGGCATCAACCATCTACCATCAGGTCGTGGACTTCGAGACGCGCGCAATCCACGCGGGCCAGGACCCGGACCCCACAACCGGCGCACTCATGACGCCGATCTACCAGACGTCGACGTACGTCCAGGACGCCGTCGGCAAGAACAAGGGCTACGACTACTCCCGCGTCGGGAACCCGACGCGCACCGCGTTGCAGGTCGCCCTGGCCTCGCTCGAAGGTGCGGAGCACGGCGTGGCCTTCTCGTCCGGTCTTGGCGCGACCACGACGTTGATGCACCTGCTCAACCCCGGCGACCGCACCATCCTGATTGCCGACGTCTACGGCGGCGTCTACCGCATGACGTCCCAGATCTACGAGCCGAAGGGCTACGTCTTCCACTACCTGCCGGCCGACCAGTTCGGAAACCTCGCCGAGCATCTCGACGAGCGGACGCGCATGGTCTGGGTCGAGACGCCGTCGAACCCGCTGCTGAACATCGTCGACATCGCCGCCGCTGCGAAGGCCGCGCACGAGGTCGGCGCGCTTCTCGTCGTCGACAACACGTTCGCGACGCCGTACTTGCAGCTGCCGCTCGAGCTCGGCGCCGACGTCGTGCTGCACTCGACCACGAAGTATCTAGGCGGCCACTCCGACGTCATCGGGGGCTTCGTCGCGACGAACGATCCGACGATCGCCGAACGTCTCTACTTCCTCCAGAAATCGCTCGGCGCCGTCCCCGGTCCCTTCGACTGCTGGCTCGTGCTGCGCGGCATCAAGACACTCGCGGTGCGCATGCGCAAACACTGTGACAACGCGCGCGCGATCGCAGGATTCCTCGATCGGCACCCACGGGTCGAGAAGGTCCTTTACCCCGGCCTGCCCAGACACCCGGGGCACGCAATCGCCGCGCGGCAGATGCGCGACTTCGGGGGAATGATCTCGTTCCTCGTCGACACCGAGCAGGAGGCGGTCGAGCTCGTCGCCCGGACGAAGCTCTTCAAGCTGGCCGAGTCGCTCGGCGGCGTCGAGTCGCTGATCGAGCACCCTGCGCGGATGACGCACGCCTCGACCGCCGACGCGCCGTTCGCCGCGCCGCACAACCTGATCCGCCTCTCGGTCGGGATCGAGTCCGCGGAGGACCTGGTCGCCGACCTCGAGGCCGCGCTCGTGCGCTCGGCCGCCGCGGCCGGGGCCTGATACGGCGCGCCATATGGTACGATATGGGTGAATGGCCAGGCAGCAGACGCTCGTCCAGCTCAACGATGAGCTCCTCGCACTCGTCGATGAACGGGCCGCTCGGCTCGGCAAATCCCGGTCCGAGCTGATCCGCGCGGCACTCGAGCAGTACTTGAAAACCGATCGTGATGCTGCGATCGACGCCGCAATCGTCGACGGGTACACGCGGATCCCGCCGCCGAAGTACGACCCGTGGGCCGAGGCAGCTGCACGTGACTCGATCGCCGCAGAGCCCTGGTGACTCGAGGCGAGGTCTGGTGGGTCGAACGCCCGGACGTTGGCCGCCGCCCGTACGTAGTCCTGACGCGCGAAGCCGCTGTGCCAGTCCTCAACGCGCTCATCGCCGCTCCCGCAACGCGGACCGTCCGCGGGATCGCCACGGAGGTGGAACTGACGCGAGAGGAAGGAATGCCGGAGGACTGCGTCCTCAGCCTCGACAACACGACGCTGATCCCCCGGGTCTACTTCGCGGAGCGAATCTGCAGGCTCCGGGTTGAGCGCATGCGAGACGTGTGCGATGCGCTGGCGTTGGCAACGGGCTGCGCATAGGGAACCTCCCCGCGGCGGGCGGTGTAGTGGCCGCATGAAGCGACTCGTCCTCCTCATCCCAACGCTCACGCTCGCGCTCGCCGCGCCCGCGGCGGCCAAGGGGCCCGACCAGGCGACGATCACCGGCCCGGGCCTGGACGGCGGCAAAATCGTCTTCCGTTCCGGGGGCGGCGATCCCGCCTCGGGGACGACGTTCGGCGCGTTCGTCGAGTCCATCGGGTTCTTCCCGGCGATGTTCGGCCAGGTGCCCGACCCGATGCTCGACAAGCGGCCGAGCGGCAATCTTGGACCGCGCTACAAGGTCGTCTACCGCGTGCCCGGACCCGACAACGACCGGGCGACGATCCGCCAGGATCTTTACCCCTACGCCTCGCTCGGCATCGTGGCGTACATGAAGCCGGGACAGCCGTTTTTCGGCGGCCGCGAGAAGACGCGCGGCGGCTGGTTCGTCGCGGGACAGCCGACCACGAGCACGCTCGTCGCGGCAGGCTTTCCGAGGTCGGCACCGACAGGCGGCGGGGGCTCCTGGTTCGACCCGGTAACGGAGCCCTGGCTGCTCACGCTCGTCGTGGTCCTCCTGCTCGGGGTCGGCGCGGCCGTCGTCGTTCTCCTGCGTCCTCGCTTTCGGCCGGCGTCCTAGCGCCCGCTCGGGGGTCGCCTCGCACCGTACGATTTGGCGCGATGGCGGCCCCTGCGCCGATCGACCTCCTCCACCTCGGCACCCCACGCGTGATCGGGTCGTACCTGCTCGACACAGAGGACGGCCTCGCGCTCTTCGACTGCGGGCCGGCGTCCACGCTCGAGACGCTGAAAGCGGGCCTGCGCGAAGGCGGCGTCGAGCTCGGCGCCGTGCAGCACGTGCTCCTCTCGCACATCCATCTCGACCACGCGGGCGCCGCCGGAGTGATCGTGCGCGAGCACCCGCACGTGCAGGTGCACGTCTCGGGGATCGGAGCCCCGCACCTCGTCGACACGTCACGCCTCGAGACGAGCGCGCGCCGGCTGTACGGTGACGCATTCGACGCGCTCTGGGGCGAGCTCGCGCCCGTGCCGGCAGCCAACGTCCGCGTCGTCGGCGAACACGTGCTCGGTCTCGAATGCTTCCCCTCGCCGGGACACGCGTCCCACCACGTCTGCTACCTCGACTCCGAGCAGACGTTGTACGCGGGCGACGCTGCCGGCGTGCGGATCGCGCCGCAGCAGCTCGTCATGCCGCCGACGCCTCCGCCGGACGTCGACGTCGCCGCGTGGGACGCGACGCTCGACGAGATCCAGCGCCGTGCGCCCGAGCGGATGGCGCTCGTCCACTTCGGCGTCGTCGACGACGTCGCGGTGCACGTGGGAAGCCTCCGAGAGCGCCTTCACCGCTGGGCCGACGTGGTCGAACGGGGCGCTACCCAGGAGGAGTTCGAGGCGGCCGTCGCGGAGGACGTCGGTGACGCGCCGGCCGACGCGCAGGCCGCGTACGAGCAGGCGATGCCGCTCTGGCAGTCCTACGCCGGCCTCAAGCGCTGGGCCGAAAAGGTCAAGCCCACCCGGTCACGAGCCAGCGCCGCCGGCTGAAGCGCACCATCAGCGTCGTCAGCCGGACGCAGATCAGGACGAGCAGCGCCGTCCAGACGCCGACGATCCCCCAGTCGTAGTGGAGCGCCGCCAGCGCAACCGAGACCGCCGCGCCCATCGACGCGAGCATCGACCACATCAGGTACCGCGCGTCGCCGGCGCCGATCAGGATGCCGTCGAGCGCGAAGACGGCGCCGTTCAGCGGCTGCATGAGCGCGAAGATCGGCCACAGGTCGTGCGCCTGCTCGAGCACGGCGGGGTCGCTCGTGAAGATCCGCGGGAGCAGGTCGGAGAAGGCGAGCATCAGTGCCCCGAAACCGAAACCGAGGTAGACCGTCATCACGATCATCCGCGCACTCGCGGCAAACGCGCCCTCCGCATCGCCCGCGCCGAGCATCCGGCCGACGATCACCTGGCCCGCGACCGCGATCGCGTCGAGCAGGAGCGCGAGGAAGACCCAGAGCTGGAACGCGACCTGGTGCGCGCCGATCGAGGCGTCGCCGAAACGCGCTGCGACTGCGCCTGCAATCAGAAACGACGCATAGAGCGCCGAGGTGCGCACGAACAGGTGGCGCCCGACACCGAGCAGCCGCCGCATCAGGTCGAGCCGGAGCCGGAAGCGTCGTCCCGACACGTGCAGCATCCAGACGATGAAACCTGCCCCCATGCACGACTGCGCGATCGCAGTGCCCGCGGCAGCGCCTTTCAGCCCCCAGTGGAACCCGTAGACGAACAGCACTTCGAGCACGACGTTGAGCGCGTTCGCCGCGACCTCGATCACCAGCGGCGTGCGGAGGTCCGCGACGCCGCGAAAATACCCCTGGCCTCCGAGCGTCAGGAAGGCGAACGGCAGTCCGATCACCGCGATCCGCATGTACTGCACCGCAAGCTCGGCGGTGGCTCCCTCGCCGCCCATCAGCTCGACCACCGGCTCTGCGAAGACCGCGAGCAGCGCCGCAACCGTGGTTCCGATCGCGGCGGAGAGCCAGAACCCCTGGACGCCGAGCCGGTCCGCGGTCTCCCGCGCCCCGGCGCCTGCCGCGCGTGCGACCTGCGACGTCGTCCCGTAAGCAAGGAAGTTAAAGATCGCGAACACGCCGCTGAGGACGACGCCCGCAATGCCGAGAGCGGCGAGCTGCGGCGTGCCCAGGTGCCCGACGATCGCCGTGTCCGTGAGCGTGTAGAGCGGCTGCGCGGCAAGCGCGCCAAGCGCGAGCACTGCGAGGCGCAGGATTTCTCTGTCGTACCGTGAGCGGCGGAGCGGTGCGAGCGCCGTCACGCGGCGACGTGCTGCCCGATCACGGCCTCGTACGCCCGCAGGTAGTCGGCGACCATGCGCTCGGGTACGAACCGTTCCTCGACGTAGCCACGGCACTCGAGCGGATCCAGCTGGTCGGCCTCCTCGATCGCGAGCGCCATCAGCCGATAGTCCTCCACGATGATGCCGCTTCGCCCGTGCTCGATCACCTCGGGCACCGCGCCCCAGCGCGTCGCGATCACCGGAGTCCCGCAGGCCATCGATTCGATCATCACGAGCCCGAACGGCTCCTCCCACGAGATCGGAAAGAGTGTCGCTCGCGCGTCCTGCAGCAGCTCGACCTTCTGTCCGTGGTTCACCTCGCCGAGGTACTCGATCCCGTGCGCCGGGCCGAGGTGCGGACCGACGAACTCGTCGAAGTACTGCTGCTCCTTCTGCTCGCGGCACTTCCCGGCGATCTTCAGCGGCAAGCCGGTCTGCATCGCGACGGCGACCGCGCGGTGCGCGCCCTTGTCGGGGCTCATGCGGCCGAGGAAAAGCAGGTACTCACCGCGATGCGGCTTGCAGGGATAGACCGAGAGATCGAGCGCGTTCGGGCAGTTCGCGGTCCAGTTGAGGTGCGGCTTCGGCTTGCGCTGGTTCATCGAGATCGAGATCAGGCCGACGTGGGGAGCGACGCGCGAGATCGATTCGTACAACGCCCCCGGCTCGCCGGTCAGCGGCCCGTGCACGGTGTGCACGACGGGCGTCGGCACCGCGCCGCCGATCGCGAACGCGGGCGGCCCCGAGTGGTCGTTGATCACGTCGAACTCGTCGTAGCGGGAGTAGCACGAGATCACGTGCTGCAGCTCCCAGAACGTCCGGCCGATCAGCTCGCTCGGCGCCGTCTCGAACACCGCCGAGAGCTTCGCGCGCGTGCGCGAGTCGCCCGAGGCGAACAGCGTCACGTCGTGCCCCGCGTCGGCGAGCCCGTCGGCGAGCAACGAGACGACCCACTCGATCCCGCCGTAGCCCGTCGGCGGGACGGCAAACCACGGCGGCGCGAGGATCGCGATTCGCATCAGGCCTCTTCGACCCGGACGTGGCCGTCCTCGAGCCGCACGTCCCACTGGCGGTCGAAGGCGCGGACGCCCGACAGGCGCAGGCTCTGCGCCCACGACGGGAGCTCGGGCGGCGCGAGCGTCTCGAGCACGTGGCGTCGCGGGTCGGGCTGGAGGCCGAGCAGGATCTGCAGGAGCAGGACGGGCGCGCCGGCCGCCCACGCCTGCGGCCGCGCGGCGGTCGGGTAGGCGATCGGGAACGTCGTCTCCGACCGCCGCAGGCCCGCGAACACCTCGGGCAGCTGGTAGTTGAAATGGCGGCCCGCGTTGAGGATGCGCTGCACGATCCGCTGCGCCTCGGGCCAGCGCCCGTAGCGCGCGAGGCCCCAGGCGATCAACGAGTTGTCGTGCGGCCAGACCGTCCCGTTGTGGTACGAGAGCGGGTTGTACGCCGCGTCGGCCTCGCTCATCGTGCGGACGCCCCATCCGGACCAGAGCACGTCGCCCATCAGCGCATCGACGACCGCGTCAACGCGCTGCGGCTTGACGATTCCACTCCAGAGCAGGTGCCCGATGTTCGAGCAGAGCGAGTCGACCTTCTGCTTCTCGCCGTCGAGCGCGAGCGCGTAAAAACCGCCGCGCTCCTCCACCCAATACGCCTCGTCGAAGCGCTCGCGCAGCTCCGCCGCCTCGCGGTCGAGCCGCTCGGCGAGATCGCGCTCCCGCCACACCGCGCGGGCCAGCTCGGCAGTGCGGCGCTTTGCGTCGTACACGTATCCCTGCACCTCGCACGGCGCGATCGGCGGCTTCGCGATCCGCCCGTCGTGGAATCGCTGCGAGTCGAAGGAGTCCTTCCACGATTGGTTGTCCAGGCCGTGCTCGGACCGGCGCTGGTACTCCACGAACCCGTCCCCGTCGCGATCGCCCCACTTGTCGATCCACTCGAGCGCGCGCAGCGCGGGCTCCTTCAAGCGCCGCACGAGGGCAGCATCATCGGTCCAGCGCCAGACCTCGGAGAGGAGGACGAGGTAGAGCGGCGTTGCGTCGACGGTGCCGTAGTAGTTCCGGAACCAGACCTTCGCGGCCTTGCCCGTGCGGACCTCGTGGACGATCTTCCCCGGCTCCGCATCGAGCGACGGGTCGTCCTCGCGCGCCTGGAGCTCGGCCAGTACCTCGAGCGCGTTGCTTGCGAGCTCCGGCCCGAAGAGGAGCGTCTGCAGGCACGTGATCAGCGTGTCGCGCCCGAAGACGGTCATGAACCACGGCATCCCCGCCGCGGGGAGGCGGCCGCGCCCGGGATCGGTCGCGCTCCGCATGCGCAATGCCGCCAGATCGTTGACCGACTGGGCGAACGTGTGCGTGAGGTCGAGCCAGCCGGCCCGGAGCTGCGGCACGCGCAACTGCCAGGCGGCGAGCGAGTCGCGGACGTGCAGCAGCTCGTCGCCGAAGCGGCGCTCGACGAGGCGTGGCGCGAGCACTTGCCCGTCGATCGACGGAACGACGTCGAGCGTCAGCTCCCAGGTGTGGCGCGGCTCGAGGTCGACCGACCAGCGGATCATCCCGTCGCCGTCCTGTTCGCCGCGCTGTGAGAGAAGTACTTGCGTGCGCGCGCTGTCCTCGGGGTCGGCGAGGACGAACTGGTTGTTCTCGGCGTCGTACTGCGGCTCGACGGGAGGGGGCAGCGGCCGTGCATGCAACGGGTCGCCGAGCGCGAAGTCGTGATCCTTGACGGACAGGATGTCCGCGAAGTCGCAGCCGACCTCCACGCCGAGCTCGAACGAGACGGGCTTCATGCCCTCGTTACGGATCACGATTCGCTCCTGCATCCCCTCGCCGACGAAGCGGCGCCGCGCGATCGAGAGCGTGTCCTGCGGCAGCCCGCCCGCCAGCGGGTTGCGCAGGTAGAAGACCGCGGAGAAGTACTCGACCTTCGCCGACGACAGGAGGAGCGGCCGCTCGCCGTTGATCGTCAGGCGGAAGAGTGAGAGGAAGCGCGTGTCCTGCGCGAAGAATCCGCTCGTCTCGTTGCCGACGTCCCCGCGGTCGTCGCAGATGCAGAAGGTGGAGCCCTCGAGGATGGTGAGGGTCACTGCTGCCTAATGATGCGGCCCCCGGAGGATTGAGCCAGTGCTTTGATGACCAGCTCGTCGATGTTTACGTGGGGCGGGCGGGTGAGGGCAAAGAGGATGCAGTCGGCGATCTCGTCGCCGGTGAGCGGCTCGACGCCCGCGTACACGGCTTTGGCCTGCTCGACGTCTCCGCGAAAGCGAACGATGGAGAACTCCGTTTCGACGAGGCCCGGATCGACGGTCGTGATCCTGATCGGACGCCCGAGCAGGTCCTCCCGCAGTGCGTAGGTGAATCCCCGTACCGCGAATTTCGAAGCCACGTAGAGCGCGGCGTTCGGGTACGCCTGGCGGCCCGCGATCGAGCCGAGGTTGACGATGTGCCCACCGTCGCGGATGTGCGGCAGGCAGAGGCGCGTGATCCGGATCAGGCCGGCCACGTTCGTCTCGATGATCGTGCTCTCGTCCTCCTCGGTGGAGTCCCAGAAGGGGTCGCGCCCGAGCGCAAGCCCGGCGCCGTTGACCAGGATGTCGACCCCGCCGAGCTCCCGGGCCGCCGCGTCGACGAACCGCGCGCAGCTCTCGGGGTCGGTGACGTCCACCTCGAGCGCCACGTCGGCCTCGACTCGGTCGACCCGCCGAGCGCCGCCGACCACCCGGGCCCCCTCCGCGCGGAGCGCACGCACCGTCGCGGCTCCGATCCCGCTGGAGGCCCCGGTCACGATCGCGGTCTTGTCCTGCAACGCAGGCACGGCCGGGATCGTAAGGAATCAACCCACGGGCGGGTCCAGTGGCATGAACGAAATCGAGGTCGGCGAGCTCGAGGCCTAGCGCAACGGCGACTTCCGCGGAAAGGCGGTCCCCAGCTCGACCGAGCGGGGGCCGCTTTCCGCGTGCTCGACCTGCAGCGTCGTGTGCGTCAGACCGAAGCGCTCGGCCAGCATCCCATCGAGCTCGCGCCGCTTCGCGTGGCAATCGACCTCGGGGGCGACGAGCACGTGGGCCGACAGCGACGGGAAGCCCGACGTGATCGTCCAGACGTGCAGGTCGTGCACCTCCTGGACATCGGGCACAGCGATCATCGCGCGCCCGATCTCCTCGGCGTCGAGATCGCGCGGCGTCGACTCGAGCAGGATCCCGACCGAGTCGCGCAGCAGCGTCCACGAGCTCGCGAGAACGAGTGCGCCGATCGCGAGCCCGATCAGCGGGTCGGCCCGATCCCAGCCGGTCGTCAGCACGATCGCGCCGGCTGCGATCACCCCCACTGAGCCGAGCACGTCGGCGAAGACGTGGCGCAGCGCGCCCTGAACGTTCAGGCTCTCGGAGCGGCGGCCGTGCAGGATGGCCGCGGCCGTGAGGTTGACCGCCAGGCCGATCGCGCCGACGGCGAGCACCCAGCCGCCCTTCGGCTCGAGCGGGCTCCGGAGCCGCTGGACCGCCTCGACGACGATCCAGATCGCGATCGCGACGAGCGCGACGCCGTTCGCCAGCGCGGCGAGGATCTCCGCGCGCCGAAAGCCGAAGCTCCGCTCGGGCGTCGCCGGCCGGGTGCCGAGCCACGCGGCGCCGAGCGCGAGGCCGAGGGTGGCCGCATCGGTCAGCATGTGCCCGGCGTCGGCGAGCAGCGCCAGCGAGCGCGCCGCATAGCCTGCGACGACCTCGACGAGCATGAACGACGCGATGAGCGCGAGCGCAGCGCCGAGGGCCCGCCGGTCGCCTTCGAGCCGGTGAGCGTGGTCGTGCGGGTGCGTCAGTCTTCCTCGAGCCGCGTGCCCGGCACGAAGTCCGGGAACCCCGCCTCGTCCATGTACGACACGGCGCGCGAGAGCAGCCAGACGAGCGTGTCAGGGTCGACTCCGGTCAGCACGCCGCGGACCGCGCCGTCGCCCGCGTTCATCGATCTTTCCTCACCGGCCTTCGCGCGCCGGAGCAGGCAGAGCCGCGCCATCGCGACGTCGACGTCTGCGCCCGGGGCTTCGTACCAGGACGACCCTTGCACGCCCTCGAGCGATCCGAGGGCAGCGATCAGCAGCGCTGCGTCGTAGCCCGAGAAGTCACCGACCTTTCTCTCGCTGAGCGACTTCGAGTCGCTGAACAGATCCCTCACGCAGCCTCCTCACCTGGTAGGCCTTCAACGGTAGCCGTCCGCCGAAGCGCTTCGAGGCGCTCGGGCACGGTGGGATGCGTGTACCGGAGGTAGTAGACGAGCCGCGGCGGGTCGAGATCTGCGACGTTCGACTCGGCGAGGCCCCGGAACGCGCGCTCGAGCGCGCCGGGGTCGCGGGTGAGCAGCAGCGCAAAGCGGTCGGCGCGGTACTCCCAGCGGCGCGAGATGGCGGCGACCAGCGCGAAGAGCGGCAACTGCACCAGCTCGAGCACGAGCAGCACCAGCGGGAAGCTGCGCGGGTCAGCCGCATCCGAGCCGAGCACTGCCCAGAGCAGGAGCACGGCCCCGATCGCGGCTAGGACGCCGATCAGCGTCAAGTTGAGGACGTCGCGGTGCCGCCGGTGCGCGAGCTCGTGCGCCACCACGCTGCGCAGCTCTGCGGGATCCGAGCGGTCGAGCATCGTGTCGAAGAGGACGACCCGCCGCGTCGCGCCGAAGCCCGAGACGTATGCGTTCGCCTTCTTCGTGCGCCGGCTCGCGTCGGCGACAAGCACGTCGCGGACCGGAACGCCCGCCTGCACCGAAAGAGCGCGCAGATCGTCGGCGAGCTCCTGGTCGCTCAGCGGCTGGAACTTGTTGAAGATCGGCTCCAGGACGACCGGCGCGACGAACGACAGGAAGACGACGACCGCGGCCGCGAGCGGCGCGGCGATCAGCGGCCAGGCGTCCGTTGCGCGCGCGAGGCACACGAAGCCGAAGAAGAGGAGCGTCGCAACCACGACGGTAACGAGAAACGCCTTCAGCCGATCGACGGCCCAGCCGCGCGGCGTCTGGGTGGTCAGCTCCCAGTGCCGCTCGTGCAGGTAGCCGCGCCAAAAGGCGACGGGCAGCTGAGCCAGCGCGAGCACTCCGAGCACGACCGCCGGGTAGACGAGCGCCTGCGCCCACCAGTCCCAGTCGGGCAGAAGCGCGTCTCCGACGTCCGTGAACGCGAGCACCGCCAGTACGGCGACCGAGACGACGAAGTCCACGACGGCGCTGAGATACCGCGGGCGGTGATAGCGCCGCCCGCGCTCCACCTCGTCGGGGGGAAACAGCTCGCCCACCTCGCGGGCAGCTTACTGCCGGCGAGGTGGGCGAGAATGCTACGGCGCTGCCGTGTGGACCTGCGTCAGCCGCGTGCCGGTCACACCGAAGAGCAGGCGCTCGCCCGCCTTGCGTGCCTGCACATAGAACTGCACGTTCAGGCCCCGCCGCAGCGGGAAGATCAGCCCCGGCTGCGGCCGGCGGGGCGTCGTCTGCATCGCCACCGAGCCGTCGAGCTGCGTGGCGGACTCCGGCGGGACCGTCGTCAGCAGAGGCAACGAGCGGACGAAGACCAGCGCGCCGCGAACGACGAAGCCCCGGGTGTCGCTGACGTGCACGCGGATCGTGAACGGGCGCGTGCGCGACCGGACCGGGTTCGGCGAGAAGCGCACTTCGTCGATCACGAGCCGGTTCGGAAGCGAGACGCTCTCGATCGGGATCGAAGTCTTCCCGTTCGGAAGCTTGATCGCACCGCCGGGCAGCGGCGGCGCACCCGGCCGGATCGTGCTCGTCGGCGCGGAGCTCGCCGAGCGCGAGCCGGCGGAGTTCCGCGCGCGGACGACGACGCGCACGGAGTGCCCGACGTCGGCCTGCACCGGCGTGTAGGTGCGGTTGGTCGCCCCCGAGATCCCGCCGCAGTTCCCGCCGTTCGCATCGCAGCGCTGCCACTGGAACGTGAACGTGATCGGCTGCGTCCCGCTCCAGGCGCCCGGGTTGGCCGTCAGCTCCTGGCCCTCCTGCGGCGTCCCTGCGATCGAGGGCGCGGACGTGTTCCGCGGCGACGTCGCCGGACCGGCGATCACGCCGGTGTTCGCCTGCGCCTGCCCGGTGCCGTCGGTGTTCTTCGCCGTCACGACGACGATCAGCCGCCGGCCGCGGTCGTCGGGCGTCAGGGTGTACCGGCGTGATGTGTTTCCACTTGGGTTCGTGCAATTCGCGAGCTGCGAGTTGCAGCGCACCCACTGGTAGCTGAAGGTGATCGGCTGCGTCCCGCTCCACGTCCCCGGGTTCGCCGTCAGCGTGCTGCCGACGGTCCGCGAGCCGGAGATCGTGGGCGGTCGCTCATTTCTCGGCGCCGCGAGCTGCGCGGCGAGCCCACCGCCGGAGATCGCGAGTGCCGTCAACACGGACGCGACTCCCGCCATGGCGAGATCGCGCGCCCGCGTGGATCGGTTCGACATGATTTCCCCCTCGTGAGCCTTGTCA
>DASYUZ010000170.1:0-11917 GCA_036000665.1 Gaiellaceae bacterium | reverse complement strand
GCGCACGACCGGTGCGACGAGCTCGAGGTGCCGGCGTGAAGCGACCTCGGGCACGACGCCTCCGAAACGCGCGTGCAGCTCGGCCTGCGACGCCACCACGTTCGCCTTGATTTCTCCCTCGCGCGTGACGATGGCCGCGGCCGTTTCATCGCAGGATGTTTCTATTCCTAGAATCATTGTTCTGTGTTCTCGCTGCGCGAGAACGCACAAGTATCAAAGCAAGACTCGGAAGATGGCGCCGCTGAGGCGTTACTCGCAGCGGTCCCTGGAATCTCGACTGTGTCTGCGCGTGCGCTGCTAGCGCGCTTTGGAAGCGTCGCCGACGTCATTAACGCGCGCCCGGAAGACCTGCGCGAAGTCGAGGGCATCGGAGAGCGCCGCGCATCTGCCCTGCACAGGACCGTTAGTGCTCGGTGGCGGAGCCAGCGAGCACAGGATCCCTCCACATGATCAGCGCGTCCTCGCGGTTGTCCGTGTAGTAGCCGCGGCGAATCCCGCGCGGCTGGAAGCCGAGGTTCTCGTACAGCTTGATCGCGGCCTTGTTCGAGACGCGAACCTCGAGCGTGTAGCCGCGGCGCCCGTCGCCCGACGTGAGCTCGAACAAGCGGCGCAGCATCGCGGTCGCGATCCCGCCGCGGCGGAGCTCAGGCGAGACCGCGATGTTCATCACGTGCCACGCGTCCACGTAGCGCGAGACGATCAGGTAGCCGACGAGCTCCTGCGTCTCGTCGTCGAACGCGCCGAGGCAGATGGAGGACGACTTCGAGAGCTCGCCCGCGAACATGGAGCGCGACCACGGCGTGGCGTACGAGTCGCGCTCGATGCGCTCGATCCCGGGCAGGTCGCGAAGCTGGAGCGCGCGGATCATCGGAGCGACCTCTCCGCGTCGGGAATGCGCAGGTAGATCGGCTCCACGAGCTCCGCCGGTCGGAAGTCCTCGGCGAGCTGCACGTGGAAGCGCGCCCACGGCACGTGCGCGTCGTCGTTGTCGGGTGGGACGTCCGCGCCGTGCTCCTCGAGCGTGACGCGGTAGCGGACCGCGCCGTCGCCGACGCAGCGCCGGCCCGCGAGGTCGAGCGCCTCGGGTGCCGACACCCGCGGCTCGCCGTCGAGCACGAAGACCTCGCCCCGGCGCGCGTCGACGATCGGAAGCGAGCCCGGCGAGCCGGCGGCGAGCGCCGCCAGCGTCGAGACGCCCGCGACGGGAACGTCGAGCGCCAGCGCCAGCCCGCGCGCGACCGCAAGCCCCATCCGCAGCCCGGTGAAGCTCCCCGGCCCGGTGCCGACGACGATTGCTTCGAGCAGCCTCGGACCCACACCGCCGCGGCGAAGCAGTGCGTCGATGTCCTCGAGCACGCTCACCGGCCTCGAGCGCAGCTCGCCCAGCACCTCGCCGTCCCAGACGAGCGCACTCGTGGCCACGTCGGTGGCGGTGTCGAAGGCAAGGGTCAGCATCACGAAAAGGCGTTCTTGAGCAGGGCTTCTTCCTCGGCCTCGAACTCGATCATCCTCCGCTGCTCGTCAATGTGCCGCAAACGGACCCGCACACGGGGCGCGGGCAGCGCGCGCTCGCCGGCTTCGGGCCACTCGACGAACGCGATCGAGTCCTCGAAGTACGGCTCGAGGTCGCCCCACTCCGCCGCAGAGACGCCGGTGAAACGGTAGAGGTCGAGGTGCGTGACGCCGTCGTAGCGGTGGCCCACCGTGAAGGTGGGACTCGTCACCTGCTGCACGACGCCGAGCGCCCGGCAGGCACCGCGCACGAACGTCGTCTTGCCCGATCCGAGCTCGCCCGAGACGGTCACGACGTCGCCCGGCAGCAGCACTCGGGCCAGCTTCCCGGCGATCGTCTCGGTCTCCTCCGGTGAGGAGCTTTCGAGTTGCACGGCCCGAAGTTTCTAGAACAGGCCGAGCTGGACGGTCGGGTCGGGCTCGGGCGCGAGCGTCAGGGTCGGCTTCGGCTCCTCGCTCGACCCCAACAGCTCCGGGATCCGCCGGAAGTCCTCTTCCAGCACGCGTAGCATCGCCGGCGTATACAGCGCCGCGGCCGGGTGGTAGAGCGGGTAGAGCATCACCCGGTTCCCACCGAGCGCCGTCCACTGCTCCTGTCCGTGCACGCGCGTGATCCCGGTCGGCTTACCGGTCAGCAGCTTCGTGGCGAAATTGCCCAATGTGGCAACAAGCCTCGGCTGGATCAATTCGATCTGCTTGAACAGGTGCGGCTCGCACGATTCGATCTCGTCGGGCTGCGGGTCGCGGTTCCCTGGAGGCCTGCATTTGAGAACGTTCGCCACATAGACGTCACTACGTCGCAGATCGATCCCGGCGAGCAGCTTGTCGAGCAGCTTCCCGGCCTGGCCGACGAACGGGAATCCCTGCTGATCCTCGTGGAAGCCGGGCGCCTCGCCGACGAACATCAGGTCGGCGTCGGGGTTCCCCGAGCCGAAGACGACCTGCGTCCGGCCCTCCGCAAGGCGGCAGCGGGTGCAGGCCGAGACCGCCTGCTCGAACGCGGCGAGCCGCTGCGCGCGATCGACGACCTCGGCTTTGTCCGGGAGCTGATCGACCTCGGTGGCGGCAGCCATTCGAGCGGAGTCTAGGTCGCCGGCCGGACGGCCGCTACACTGCCCGTGCCCGGTATCCCCGGCGGAACTGGAGCGATGTTGATCGAAAGGATTCGTGTCGTCGGCGCGTCCGGACGCGTCGGCTCGGCGGTCGCCGCTCGCCTGCGCGAGCGCGGCGTCGCGCTGGCCGAGGACGGCGCGGAGCTCGTGTTGCTCTGCGTGCCCGACTCGGCGATCGCCGAGGTCGCGCGTGCGATCGAGCCGGGGCCCTGGATTGCCCACACGAGCGGCGCCACGCCGCTCGCGGCGCTCGACCCGCACCGACGGCGCTTCGGCCTGCACCCGTTGCAGACGTTCACGAAGCGGCGGGGGGCAGAGCAGCTCGACGGCGCGTACGCCGCCGTGACGGCCAAGTCAATCGAGGCGCAGGACGTCGGCTTCTGGCTCGCGCGCACGCTTGGGCTCGAAGCGTTCCCGCTGCTCGACGACGCGCGCCCGCTCTACCACGCCGGCGCCGCGATCGCCTCGAACTACCTCGTCACGCTGCACCGCGTCGCCTCCGAGCTCTTCAGCGCCGCAGGCGCGCCGCCCGAGGCGCTCGTGCCGCTGATGCGCCGCACGATCGAGAACGGGTTCGAGCTCACGGGCCCGATCGAGCGCGGCGACTGGGAGACGGTCGAGCGCCACCGCGAGGCGATTCGCGCTGCGCGGCCGGAGCTCGAGCCGTTCTACGACGTCCTTGCGGAGGCGACGGCCCGATGAAGGTCGCGCGCACGATCGCCGAGCTGCACGCGACTCCGCGCACGGGCACCGTCGGGCTCGTGCCGACGATGGGCGCCTTCCACGAGGGCCACCTCGCGCTGTTCCGCGCCGCGCGCGCCGAGTGCGACTGGGTCGTGGCCTCGCTCTTCGTCAACCCGGCCCAGTTCGACAACCCGCTCGACCTCAACGGCTACCCGCGCGACGAGCAGCGCGACGTACGGATCGCGGAAGAGGAGGGCGTCGACGTGCTCTTCGTCCCGCCCGCCGACGAGCTCTATCCACCTGGTTTCCAGACCTGGGTCAAGGTCGAGGAGCTGGGGTCGGTGCTCGAGGGCGTGCACCGCCCGGGCCACTTCCGCGGCGTCGCGACCGTCTGCCTCAAACTCTTCAATCTCATCCGCCCCCAGCTCGCGTTCTTCGGGCAGAAGGACGCGCAGCAGGTCGCTGTCCTGGAGCGGATGATCCGCGACCTCAATCTCGAGCTCGAGCTCCGCGTCGTCCCGACCGTGCGCGACGCTGACGGGCTCGCGCTCTCGTCGCGGAACGCACGCCTCTCGCCGGAGGAGCGCGATCGCGCGCTCGCCCTGCCGCGGGCGCTCGCCACGAAGGATCCCGCTCGCGCGCGCGAGCTGCTGGACGGCCTCGAGGTCGACTACGTCGAGGTCGCGCACTTCGAGCCGAAAGTTCTCGCTGCCGCCGTGCGCGTCGGCGGCACGCGCCTGATCGACAACGTCGTCCTAGAGGAGGAACAATGAACCGCTACGCGTCCTGGACGCACGGCAAGCTGCCGCTTCCCGAGCTCGCCGAGCTGAAGCGCCGCGGCGAGAAGATCGTCATGGTCACCGCCTACGACGCGCCAAGCGCGCGGCTCGCGGACGCCGCGGGTGTCGAGCTGATCCTCGTCGGCGACTCGGCCGCGATGGTCGTGCTCGGCCACGATTCAACGGTCCCGGCCTTGATGGACGAGATGCTGATCCTGACGCGCGCCGCGACGCGCGGGGCGAAGCGGCCACTCGTCGTCGCCGACATGCCGTTCGGCTCGTTCCAGATCTCTGACGAGGAGGCGCTCGAGAACGCCGTTCGCTTCGTCAAGGAAGCGGGCGCGGACGCCGTGAAGCTCGAGGGGGCCGGAACCTCGCTCTCACGCGTGCGCGCGATCGTCGGCGCGGGCATCCCGGTGATGGGCCATATCGGGCTGACCCCGCAGTCGGCCACGGCGCTCGGCGGCTTCAAGGCGCAGGGCCGGACGGCAACGCAGGCGCAGCACCTCGTCGAGGACGCCCAGGCGCTCGAGGCCGCGGGCTGCTTCGCCCTCGTGCTCGAAGCCGTGCCCGCGCCCGTCGCCGAGCGGATCACCCGCGAGCTCTCGATCCCCACGATCGGGATCGGCGCCGGTGCAGCCTGCGACGGGCAAGTGCTCGTCTGGCACGACCTGCTCGGGCTCTACGAGGGCCACGCGCCGCGCTTCGTCAAGCGCTACGCCGACCTCGGCACAGAGATCCGCCGCGCGCTCGAGGCCTACGCTGAGGACGTGCGCACAGGCCGCTTCCCCGAGGAGCAGCACACGTACGCGATGCCGGAGGAAGAGCTGCGCGAGTTCGCGTCAGGGGTCGCGCACCAGCACGACGGCCCACGTCTGCCACGGCGGTAACACCGCCCTCGCGTACGGCCCGTCCAGCTCGACGTCGACCGGAGTCAGGCGCGGCCCTGCCTCGGGGCTCGCGACCGCGATCCTGGTGGCGCCCGTCGTCGTGAGGACCTCGAGGCGAGTATCGGTACGCGTCACGGAGGCAGGCTTCGGCGCGTCCCACTCGAGCTCGGTTGCCTGGCTCAGGTCGATCAGGTGAACGACGAGTCCGTGCGGCGTCTGCACGGCGCGCACCCACACCGATCCGGGCTCGGCGTCGACGGCGACCGGCACGTCGGCGTGCACGCGCAAGTCCTCGTTGATGCCGCCGACGAGCGAGCGGGTGACGTCCTGCACGTCGTCGTAGAGCAGGTCGCCGTACGAGACGGCGAAGTCGTACCAACGGCGCAGCACTTGTAGCGCTTCGGGGCCTACGCGGTGGTTGCGTGGGTAGTACGGATCGACCAGCACCGCACCGTCTTCGCCCGCGAGCAAGTGCGAGCCACCGTGGGAGAACACGGTCGCCATGACGAAACGAGCCGCGTTCAGGGCCTGCTCCTCGGGCGCGTCTGCAAAGACCGAAAGGTATGCGGCAAGGATCACCGGCTTGCGTGCCGCGGCTCGCGCGTCCTCGACGAGCCTCGCCAGGTGTTCGAGCTGTGTGTGCGGCGGCCAGACTTCGATGTAGGTCGCGTCCTGCGACGTACGCGCGGTCGCCCAGGTCGGAAAGTTGTTCACGTTGTTGAAGACGAGCCGCGCGCCCGGGACCGCGGCGCGGACCGACTCGATCAAGCGAGGGAAGGCCGACGCCAGGTTCACGATCGCCCCGTCCGAGCGAAGCGCCCGTTTCGGTGCGCCGTACTGGTCGAGATGGAAGCCGGCGAAATCGACGGCGTCGACGGCGCGCCACAGCTCGGCCGTGAAGTGTTCCAGCCACCGATCGTCGGACGGATCCACGAGCCAGAGGAAGTCGTCGCCGAGCGTCCAGGGACATCCGTCCGCCTGATAGAGGCCGGCATCACGCCACTGCGGCCACTCGTCGCGGCCGACGGCGTACACGGCGGCGTACCCGAGCGGAAGCGCCCCTGCCCCCGCGAGCCGGTGCGCAAGCGCCCGAACCGTGTCGAGCGAGAGCCGCCGGCCGAGCGGGTCGTCGAACTCCTCTTGCGGCGGGACGAGCGACGCGTGTCGGTACATCCAATCGTAGAACTGCAGCGCGTTCAGATGCAGTCGGCGAGCGTTTTCGACGACGCCTCTGACGTCGCGCGCCGGGCTGAAATCTGCGACGAACCCGTACCGCGGCCGGCTCAGCGGGTTGCGTCGAACGTCGACCGCGGTTTGCGCGACGACGTTCGCGCCGGTCCGCGCTTCCACGTAGTACCCGCCCTCGGGCAGCGGCGGAAGGAGCACCAAGGGTTGCGCGTCGACGCGGACGGACGCGACGACGTCTTCGAGCTGCCACGCGACGAGCTCGTGCGCCGAAAGGCCGCGAAGCTCGATCGCGATGGGCTCGCCCGGTCGGAACCCGGCGGACACTGGCAGGAGCTCTACGAGGCCTCCATCAGAAGGTACTTCGCGTGTGACCAGAGCAGCGGGGTGGCGACCTCTCCCCAACGCTCGATCCACGGCGCAATCATGGCCGGCGTCTGCGCGTGCTCGTAGACCTGCTCCGGCAGGTCGCCGTTCGCCCGGGCTTGACGCACGACCCAGTCCCGCGCACGCGCACGTTCTTCGTCGTCGCCCACGACGGCCGCGTGCCAGCCGAGGGAGCACGTGAGGAGAATCCACTGCCCGCCGCCGTAGTACGTGTCGCCCCGATAGCGGTAGACACCGCCCCCGGGGCCGACGAGGTCGCGCCGGATGGCTTCCACCGTCGCCGCGAGCCGCTGGTCGTCCGGCGGGAGTACGCCGAAGGGCACCCCCGCCCAGACGAGGCTGCCGTCGACGCGCTCGTCGGTCGCGCCGCGCTTGAACCTTCCATCGACGGCGAAGCGCTCCAGCAAATGCGACGTGACGACATCCGCGGCCTCGTGATAAACGTCGTCGCGCAGGACCACCGCCGCGGCTCGCAGCCCTGCGGCGATCGCGCTGATCGTCACGGCGTGCTCGCCGTCGTCGAGCTCCTCCCAGCAGCCATAGCACCGCGTCGGCCACGTCGCCGCGAGGTAGTCGGCAGTGAGCCGCACCGCGGGCGCAAGCGACTCGGGGAGCGGCTTGTCCGCCAGATGCTCCCGCAGCGCCCAGAGCCACATCCCGTAGCCGTCGAGCTGGAAGTTCGGCCACTCCTCGTCCCCGCCGCGCTCCAGCAGCCCCTCGAGCGTGAACCGGGTCGGCGGCATCCGGGGCCCATCGCGAGCCGGATCGATACCGCCGTCACGAACCGCCCCGACCGCCGCCGCGATGCGTGGGCGCTGACGCTCGATCGCTTCCGCCGCCCACTCGTGAAAGGCGCGGGCGCGCGCCCCCTCGCCCGCCACGTCCATCGCATGCGCGCAGAACGCGCCGTCGCGCAGCCACGCGAAGCCGTAGACCGCGAACGAGGGCGCCGCGACGAAGGCGCCCGACGGAGCCTGCCCGTCGCGCAGGACCTGGACGCTGTAGTCGCGGAGCGCGCCGGCCTCCCCTCGCACTAGCCCTTCACCGCCCCGGCGGTCAGCCCGCCGACGAAGTGACGCTGGAACGTCACGAAGACGAGGATCACGGGCACGACCGCGATCACGGACGCGGCGAACACCAGGCCCCAGCTCGTCGCGTGCTCGCCCTGGAAGAGCGCGATCGCGATCGGAAGCGTCCGCTTGTCCGGATCGTTGATCACGGTCAGCGCCCAGACGAACTCGTCCCAGCTCGCGAGGAACGAGAAGATCGCGACCGTTGCGAGCGCCGGCTTCGAGAGCGGCAGGAACAGGCGCCGGAATCGGGTCCAGGCGCGCGCGCCGTCGACGATCATCGCCTCGTCCAGCTCCTTGGGGATGTTCTCGAAGAAGCCACGCAGGAGGAAGGTGTTCAGCGCGAGCGTGCCGCCGACGTAGAAGAGCACGAGCCCGGACAGCGAGTCCATCAGCCCGAGCGTCCGTGCGAGCAGGAACTGCGGGATGATCAGCATCATCGTCGGCACCATCAGACCGATCAGGAGCAGCCCGAACAGGAGCCGCCGCCCCCAGAACTCGTAGCGCGCGAACGCGAACGCCATCATCGAGGAAAGCACGACCGAGATCACGGTCGTCGCGGACGCAACGATCACCGAGTTCAAGAAGTAACGGTCGAAGCTATTCGAGCTCCAGGCGCTCTGGTAGTTCGCGAACGTCGGCTCCTTCGGGATCAGCCGCGGCGGGATCTCGAAGACGTACGCGTGCGCCTTCAACGACGTCGAGAACATGTACACGAACGGCAGAGCCATCACCACGCCGCCCGCGGCCAGGAGCACGTAGCGGAGCGTGAGGATGCCGCCCTGCCGGTACGTGCTGCCAACCATCAGGCACGGAACTCCGTGGGGCGCCGAAGGAACCTCAGCTGCAGCAGCGACAGCGTGAACACGATCCCGGTCAACAGGAACGCGATCGACGAGCCGTACCCGAAGTCGAGGAAATCGAATGCCTGGCGATACATGTACGTGAGGAGCACCTCCGTCTCCTCCGCAGGCCCGCCGCCCGTGATGAGGAAGATCGAGATGAAGACGTTGAAGCCCCCGATCACGAGCATTACGGTCACGAAGAGCAACGTCGGCCAGATCGCGGGCAGCGAGACATGGCGGAACCGCCGAAACGCGCCGGCGCCGTCGATCGCCGCCGCCTCGTGCAGGTCCTTGGGCACCGTCTGGAGCGCCGCCAGAAAGATGATCATCGACCAACCGACGCCCTTCCAGACGCCGAGCACGCTGACGACTGCGAGCGCCGTCCATCTGCTCTGCAGCCACGCAACGTCGTGGTCGAGGACGCCGACCCCGTCGTGCAGGACCCAGTTCACGAACCCGGCGTCGGAGCTGAAAAGGTACTTGAAGAGGAGCGAGACAACGACCCAGCTCGTGATCACCGGGAGGTAGTAGAGGACGCGGAAGAACGTGCGCGCCGGCATGCGTGTATCGAGGAGGACTGCCACGATCAGCCCGAGTACGATCTGGGTGGGAACGGTCGCGACCATGTAGGCCGCCGTGTTCACGAGGCCGCGCCAGAAGACGGCGTCGTGGAGCGCACGCTCGTAGTTCGCGAACTTCACGAATACGCTCTCCGCCGTCGGCAGGATGCTCCACTCGTAGAAGCTGATCTGGAGCGCCCGGACGATCGGGTACAACATCACGAGCGCGAAGACGAAGAACCCCGGCGCGAGAAACAGGTACGGCGTGAACAGCGGCCGTCGCCGCTCTCCGAAGAGCCACCTCGCGCGCGACGCGGCCGGAGAGGCCGCGTCGTGCGGAGGAGAGGTGGAGTCGCTAGCGGCGGACGAGGAGTTGATCAATCTCTCGCGCTGCCTGCATGAGGGCTTCCTGGACGGTCAAGTCGCCCTTCACCGCCTTCGCCACGTACGACTCGAGCGTCTGGTCGATGCGCGGCCACTGCGGGTGCGGCGTGCGCGCACGGGCGGTCGCCAGCTGCTCGAGGAAGATGCCGTAGTACGGGCGGATCTTGACCATTTGCTTCTTGAGGTCGGTGCGAATCGTCATCTGCCCGACCTTCGCCATCTCGAGCTGGGCGAAGCGCGAGAGCATGAAGCGGATGAAGCTCGCCGCCTGCCCCTTGTTCTTCGACGACGTGGTCATGACGATGTCCTCGCCGCCGACGACGCTGATGCTGCCGCCCGGACCGCTCGGCACGCGCGCCGTGCGGAGGCGGAAGTTCGGGTACTGCCCCTGGAAGATCGGGAACATCCACGGACCGTCGAGGATCGTCGCGAACTTGCCCTGCGCGAGGCCGTCGGACGTTGCGAGGCCGCCGTCGACGTTGCCGAAGCGCGCCGCCCCCTGCCGATGCAGGTCGACGAGAAGCTGGACGCCGCGGACGCTCGCGGCGCTGTTGAGCTGGCCTGTTGCCTTCGTCAGCGACGCGTTCGTGAGGCGGCCTCCGGCCGACCAGATCCACGGCAGCACGCTCCAACCGCTCGTCCCGCCGTCGGCAAACGCGTAGATGTCCTTCGCCTTCAGGCGCGCCGCCATGGTCCGGAGCGCGGCGAAGGTCTTCGGCGGCTGCTGGATGCCGGCCGCGGCGAGCGCGTCCTGGTTGTACATCTGGACGCGTGTGTTCGTGTCGAGGGGCAGCCCGTAGTAGCGGCCGTTCCACTTGTTGGTTGAGAGCGCGCCCGGGAAGGTCAGCTTCGCCAGCTTCTTGAAGTCGCGCATCTGGCGATCGAGCGGGACGAGCACGCCGAGCTTCGCGAGCTCGGGGACCCAGATGATGTCGGAGCGAACGACGTCGGGAAGCGTCCCGCCGGCCGTGGCCGTGATCAGCTTCTGGTGCAGCGAGTCGTAGGGAACCGCGACCGCGCGCACGCGGATCCGCGGATACAGACGATGGAACCGGGGCAGCAGCACGTTGTTGATCGTCTTCACTTCGGGTGAGTCGGAGCTGTAGGCGTGCCAGAAGGTGATCGTCGTGGTCGCCTGCGGTCGCGCGGGCGAGGCGGGACGGATGCTGCCCTGCGCGCCTGCGGCCACGGCGAGCGAGACGAGCAGCGGGATGAACAGGAGCGTTCTGTAGCGCATCGCTACCTCCTCTGACGGATGACGCTGGCTGCTCGGCCGTCGACCGGCCGGGCGATCAGGTGGCGGAGAACGTTCGAGGCCGCTCCTCGAGCCCACGTCTCGTCCTCCAACGGGCGGGTCACGATTTCGCAGTCAGCCGACGCGCTCGAGAACGCGCTCTTCGCGAGGGCGTCGGTCAGGCTTTCGAACAGCAGGTCCGAAACCGCGAGACCCTCGCCCGAAAGGATCACGCGTTCCGGGTTGATCAGGTTGAGAACGACGGCGATGCCTCGACCCAGCGCGGCCCCGGCGCGTTCGAAGGCGCGCGCCGCAGCAGGTTCGCCCGCGCGCGCGCGGCGGGCCGCGGCGGCAAGCGAGCCGGAGCGCTTCCCGCTTTCGCGTGAAACGGCCTCGAGGATCGCCCGTTCGGAGGCGATCGTCTCGAGGCAGCCGCGGTTCCCGCAGGTGCAGCGTTCGCCCTCAGGCTCGATCACGACATGGCCGAGCTCGCCTGCAACGCCGCTGGCACCGTGAAGCAGCTCGTGATCGACGACGAACGCAGCACCGATACCGGCGCCGACGGTGACGACGGCGAACGTCGCGAGGTCACGGCCGGCGCCGAACCACTGCTCGGCGACGGCGAGCGCGTTCACGTCGTTCTCGGCGACCGTGAAGAGTCCCGTAGCTTCCTCGAGCAGGGAGGCGATCGGCACGTCGCGCCAGCCGAGGATCGGCGAGTAGTGCAACGTCCCGTCGCGGCTGTCGACGTGACCGCCAAGGCCGACTCCGAGGCCTTCGACCCGGTCGCGAAACTCGGGCCGCTCGTCGAGCAGCTCGTCGATCAGGCTCGCGAGCTCCGCCACAGCGGCGGCGGGCGGTCGACCCGAGCGCTTGCGGCGGGCGGAGGCCAGAATCTGCGCCTGCGGGTCTGTGACGACTGCGACGAGCTCACGCTGCGCGATCTTGGCCCCGATGACGTAATGCGAGTCGTTGTTGACGCGCAGCGGAATGATCGGGCGCCCCGGGCCTGCCGCGCGCTCCTTCTCCTCGACCACGTAGCCGAGCTCGAGCATCGGCTTGACGACCTTCGTGATCGTGGACTGCGAGAGGCCCGTCAAGCGGGCGATGTCGCGCCGGGAGAGCGGGCCGCGGGTGACGATCGTCGCGAAGACCTCGGCCTGGGTGCGTTCCTGGCCCTCGGCCCTGACTACGCGTCCGACGAGTCGGGTCGGCGTCGCCACGGGGCGACGCTATCTGGATTTCTTTCTTTCGTCAAGCAACCAACTCGCGCCT
>DASYUZ010000169.1:0-13575 GCA_036000665.1 Gaiellaceae bacterium | reverse complement strand
CGCCCGTAGACCTGCTCGCGCGTCATGCCCGCGGCACGAGCGTGAAGCCGTCGGCGACGTCCCGCACCTCCCACCCCGCGGCCTCGATCTCGCCGCGGAGCCGGTCGGCGCCGTCGAAATCGCGCTCCGAACGTGCGGCCGCGCGGCGTTCGGCGAGCGAGACGATCTCCGGCGGAGCCTCGGGAAGCTCTGCCAGGGACGCGAGGCCGAAGATGTCGAGCGCGCGGCGCAGCAGCTCGTGGTCGCGCCAGGAGTGCATGATCGCGAGCGCGTCGGCCGTGTTGAAGTCGTCCTCGAGCGCCGCGGCGAAGCGCTCCCACTCCCCCTCGGACGCGCGCTCCGACGGGTTGCGGAACACTTCGCGCAGCGTCTCCGCCGTCGCCGCCGCCTGCTGCAGGGTCTCCTCGGAGAAGTCGACCGGCTTGCGCCAGTGCGCTCGCAGGAAGAAGACCAGCAGCGTTTCCCGGCCCCACTCGTCGATGGCGTCGCGGAGCGTCGTCACGTTTCCGACCGACTTGGCCATCTTCTCGCCGGTGAACTGGAGCAGCCCGTTGTGCGTCCAGATGCGGGCGAACTCGTGGCCGAGCGCACCGGACTGCGCGAGCTCGTTCTCGTGATGCGGAAACACCAGGTCGAGCCCGCCGCCGTGGATCTCGAACACGGGCCCGAGCAATTCCTCGGCCATCACCGAGCACTCGACATGCCAGCCCGGCCGTCCGCGCCCCCAGGGCGAGTCCCACCACGTGTCCTCGCCGGGCTTGTTGGCCTTCCAGAGCGCAAAGTCGCGCGGATCCTCCTTGAGCGGGCTCGGCTCCTGCTCCTCCAGCTGGTCCGGCCGCTGCCCGGAGAGCTGACCGTAGTCGGGCCAGCGCGCGACTCGGAAGTAGACGTCGCCGTCGACGGTGTACGCGAAGCCGCGTTCGATCAGCTGCTCGGCGAACCTGATGATCTCGGGGATGTGCTCGGTCGCCTTGGGCGTGAAGTCCGGATTGCCGAGCCCGAGGTCGGCGGTGTCCTGGAGGTACCACTCCGTCGCCTGCCGCGCGAGCTCCGCGCTCTTGCCCGGCGCCGCTTCGTAGATCTTGTCGTTGACGTCGGTGATGTTGTGCACCAGCGTCACGTCGTAGCCCTGCTCGAGCAGCCAGCGCCGCAGCCACATGCCGAGGACGAAGGGGCGCGCGTTGCCGACGTGCGCCCGCGAGTACACGGTTGGGCCGCAGAAGTACATGCGGACCGGTCCCGGTGCAGGCGGCAGCTCGTCGAGCGAGCGCGAGAGCGTGTTAGAGAGCCGCATCGACTCTCCTCAACGCTTCGTCCCGGGGCAGCGCTGCGATCACGGCCCAGAGTTCGGGACCGCGCTCGTGACCGGTGAGCGCGAGCCGCAGCGCGCGCAGATCGCCGCCGACCGCCTTCAGCTCGCGGACGATCGCACGCGGATCGAAGGCGCCGTTCGCGTCGAGCAGCTCCCGAAAACGCGTCAGCGTCGGCTCGGCGTCGACCTTCACCGACTCCGGCGGCGTCAGGATCAGCTCTGCGTACTCCCGCGCCTCGCGCAGGTCGCGCGCGCCACGCACGGCGGGGATGACGTCGACCGGCACGTCGAGCGCGGCCGCTAGCTCTTCGTCGGACATCGCCGCGAGCGCCTCGATCGCGAGCCGCCGGATGCGCGGCAGGTCGTAGTGCACGTCGTGCACGGGCAACTCGAGCTCCTCCAGGTACCTGCGAACGGCGGGCGCGGGGATCCCGGCCTCGCGGAGCGACGCGACGGTCGCGCCCTCCGCCCGCTTCGATAGCTTCTTGCCATCCTCCCCGAGAATGAGCCCGTGGTGGACGTACTCCGGCGGCGCGAAGCCAAGCGCCTGCGCGAGCCGCATGTGCAGCGCCTCGTTCGGCCGGTGGTCGTTGCCGCGGATCACGTGCGTGATCCCGAAGTCCGCGTCGTCGACGACGCTCGCGAGGTGGTAGGTCGCCGTCCCGTCGGGGCGGAGCAGCGTGAGCCCGTCGAAGCGCTCCCCGAGCCCCGCCGCGGCGTCCCGGTAGCGCTCCTGCCGCGAGCTCTGGTGCACGGGTCCTTCGTCCCAGACGATCCCGAGCCAGTCGAGGTCATGCAGGATCGCCTCCTCCCCGCCCGGGACGTTCCGCGCGGCGTCGGTGTCGTCGATCCTGAGCAGCATCCAGTCGCCCAGGCGCCGGTTTGCGACGGCGCTCAGGGCGTTCCCGACGTGGAGCGATCCTGTCGGGCTCGGCGCGAAGCGGACTCTGGTCATCCTGCGCCGAAACTAGCATCGCTCCAGACATCGAAAGGAGGGGCGATGGCCCAGCAGATCCAGATTGCCGGTGTGGGCGCCACCGCAAAGATCCGGAGCCCGGTCGCGGTCGCGATCTTCGCGATCATCACGCTCGGGATCTACGTCATCTTCTGGTGGTACTTCATCAACCGCGAAATGGTCGACTACGGCCGCGCTAAGGGCACGAGCGAGCTGGGCGACAGCCCCGGCAAGTCAACCCTGGCGCTCTTCCCCGGAGCCTTCATCATCGTCCCGGCGATCTGGACGACCGTGACAACGTTCCAGCGCATCCAGGCGGCGCAGCGCCTCGCGGGCCAGACGCCGATCAACGGCTGGATCGGGCTGCTGCTCTACCTCGTCTTCTCGCCGGCCTTCTACGCCTACATGCAGAGCGGCCTGAACAGCGTCTGGAAGGCTCAGGCCGTGGCGGCGTAACGATCGTGGACGACGTCCTGCTTGCCTGGTTTCGCCGGCACGGCCGCGATCTCCCCTGGCGCAGGACGCGCGATCCGTACGCGGTTCTCGTCAGCGAGGTGATGCTGCAGCAGACGCAAGTCGAGCGGGTGATCCCGCGCTACGAGCGCTGGCTGGAGCGGTGGCCGAGTCCCGCCGCGCTCGCCGCAGCGCCGGCGGCCGATGCGATCCGCGAGTGGCAGGGGCTCGGCTATAACCGCCGCGCGCTGAACCTGCGCCGAGCGGCGTGCATCGTCGCCGAACGGGGGTGGCCGGACGACCTGACGGAGCTTCCGGGGGTCGGGCCGTATACCGCCGACGCTCTGCGCGCGTTCGCGTTCCGCCAACCGGTGCTGCCGCGCGACACGAACGTGCTTCGAGTCGAAGAGCGGACCGGCCATCGTTTCGGACCCGAGTGCGGTCAGGCGTTGATGGACCTCGGGCGGACGATCTGCCGCGCGCGCATACCTCGCTGCGATGTGTGCCCGCTTGCGGACGGCTGCCCGTCGCGAGGGCAACGCTACGAGCCCCTGCGCAAGCAGTCGCGCTTCGAAGGCTCGTTCCGCCAACGGCGCGCACGCATGCTCCGACTGCTCGCGGCCGGGGCGCAGCCGCTCGCGACCCTGGACGAGGACGCGGTCGAGGCACTCGAGCGCGACGGCCTCGCCGAGGTGCGCGACGGGCTCGCCGGCCTGCCCGAATTCAGCGTTCCGTAAGGTCCACTGGGCGTGCGGCGCCGCGCGGATTTCAGAATCTCGTAATCCGCGGGGGCCCTCGAACCTCCACAATGCGGGAGTGACAACTGTCCTCGTCGTCGACGACGAGCCGATCGTGCGCGAGGTCGTCGTCCGCTACCTCCGGCGGGAGGGCTACCGAACGCTCGAGGCTGGCGACGGCGATGCTGCGAAGCTGCTCGTCGAGCGCGAGCGCCCGGACCTCGTGGTCCTCGACCTGATGCTGCCCGGCACGGATGGACTCGCCGTGTGCCGCTGGATTCGCTCGAGCTTCGAGTTGCCCGTGATCATGCTGACGGCGCGAGGCGAGGAGGCGGATCGAATCGTCGGCCTCGAGCTCGGCGCGGACGATTACGTGACGAAACCGTTCTCACCGCGCGAGCTCGCCGCGCGCGTCCGCACGGTTCTCCGCCGCGCGGGGCCGCCGACGCCGCACACGGAGCGTCTCGACTTCAACGGGCTGGCGATCGATGCCGCGTCCCGCGAGGTGCGATACAACGGGAGCCCGCTGCGGTTGACTGCAAAGGAGTTCGACCTCCTCTGGTTCCTGGCGAGTCACCCCCGGCGGGTGTTCTCCCGCGACCAGCTGATGGACCGCGTCTGGGGCTACGAGGCCGCTCTCGACACGGGGACTGTGACGGTCCACATCCGGCGCCTGCGGGCGAAGATCGAGGCCGACGCTTCCCATCCCCGCCGCCTGGAGACGGTCTGGGGCGTCGGATACCGGTTCAACCCGTGATCGGACTCGCCGCCGTCGTCGCGCTCGCGACGCTCGCCGCCGGGACCGCAACGGCGCTCGCGCTCCGCCTCCTGCCGACGGTTCGCCTGCAGCTCGCGGGGCTCGCGCTGCTCGGCGTCGTTCTCCCACTCGCCGTGGTCTTCCTGTCCGGCCTGGCGATGTTCCACATGGGAGACGACGTGAAGATCCTCGCCGTCACGGTGGCAGCGGCGTCGGTCGCCGTCGGCGCCGCCCTCCTCCTCGCGCGCTCGATCTCGAGCCGCATCGAGCGGCTCCAACGTGCCTCGGCCGCTCTCGCCGCGGGCGATCTTGGTGTGCGTGCGCCGGAGGACGGGCCCTCGGAGCTGCGAGAGCTCGCGCGGTCGTTCAACCGCACTGCCTCGGAGCTCTCCCGCCTCTTCGACGCGCGCCGCGAGCTCGTCGCCTGGGCGAGCCACGATCTCCGCACGCCGATCGCTTCCATGCAGGCGATGCTCGAGGCACTCGAGGACGGGCTCGGCGATCCCATCCGCTACGTGCCTGCGCTCCAGCAGCAGGTGCTGACGCTCTCGTCGCTCGTCGACGACCTCTTCGAGCTCGCCCGCATCGACGCAGGCGCGCTCACGCTCGAGTTGCGCGTCGCCGAGCTGACGCCGCTCGTCGAGGACACCGTGCGCGGGCTCGAGGCGGAGGCGACCGCGCGGCACGTGCGGCTCGAGGCGCGGGTCGACAACGGGGCGCGGGCGCGCTGCGAGCCGGAGAAGGTGCAGCGCGTGCTCTTCAACCTGGTCACGAACGCACTCAGGCACACGCCCACCGACGGCTCCGTCGCCGTCGTCGTCGAACCGCTGGACGACGAGGTGCAGGTCAGCGTCGAGGACACCGGTCTCGGGTTCGACGCCGAAGCGGAGCAGCGCATGTTCGAGCGCTTCTGGCGCGGCGACCGCGCACGCTCGTCGGAAGGCGCCGGCCTCGGCCTGGCGATCGCCCGCGGTCTGGTCGAGGCGCACGGTGGGCGCATCTGGGCCGAACGACGCCTCGGCGGCGGCGCCCGCGTGTCCTTCACGTTGCCGGCGGCCTGAGCACGGCGTGCTGCATCCAGACGTTGGGCTCGACGTGCCGGCCGACGCCGTCGCGCACGACGAGCGGCGCGAGCGCGCCCGGGAAGACGTACTCGCCGTCGTCGGGGAAGAGCATTCCCGTCCATCCCTCCCAGTCGCTCACCGGCGCCTCGATTGTCATCGATTCTGGTGCGGGCGTGAGGATGCGACCGCCGACGCGCTCGTGGATCCGGATCCACGGATCGAAGTGCGAACCGTCTTCGCGGCGCCAGGTCACGTAGCGTTCGATCGGGATCAGCGGGTAAGCGGACTTCGAAGTCGGCCGCACCGGCGCGATCAGCTCGCGGAGACCATGCGCGCCCGCCGCCTCGCGCATGGCGTTCAGCATCCGGCTCGAGAGCTGAGCGCCCTGCCGGTCGGGTCGCACCGAGATTGCAAGCGCGCAGAGCACGTCCGGCTCGCGCCCGCTCTCGAAGGCGCGGGGGAAGGCCTCCTCCCAGCCGTACGGCAAGTCCTCGTCGCTGCCGTCCCAGGCGACCGGGGCGGAATGCAGCTCTGCAACCAGCTCGTCGCCGTCCAGCAGCCCGAGCTGAAAGTCCGGATAGGCCTCGTACAGTTTGCCCCAGTACCGGTTGGCGATCGGAGAGTGGTGCATGTACTCCGGGAACGTCGCGCGCGACAGCGTCGCGTTGCGGATCTTGCGGAGCTCCGGACGGTCCGCGTAGCGGACGAGCTTCACGACAGCGCGAGCAGCGCGACCGCCTGCGCCGCGAGGCCTTCGCCGCGGCCGGTGAAGCCGAGTCGGTCCGTCGTCGTCGCCCGCACGGCGAGCTGTGCTTCGTCGACGTCGAGCGTCTCCGCAAGGCGCAGCCGCATCTCGCGCCGGTGCGGTGCGAGCCGCGGCTCCTCCCCGATCAGGACGCAGTCCGCGTTCACGAGCTCGTAGCCGAGCAGGCGCGCGGCTTCGTAGGCCTTCCGCAGCAGGTCGAGCGACGAAGCGTCCTGCCAGCGCGGGTCGTCCGAGGGGAACATCGCGCCGATGTCCTCGAGGCCGGCCGCGCCGAGGATCGCGTCGATCAGCGCGTGCGCGATCACGTCGCCGTCCGAATGACCCGCCAGCCCGCGCGAGGAGTCGATCCGCACGCCGCCGAGAACGAGCGGCACGCCTTCGACAAGCGCATGCGCGTCGAAGCCGATCCCCACGCGCACGTCCGTCACCCGAGTGGCTCCTGGCGGGCGTGCCTTGCGTCGAACACCGTGACGGTCTCGTAGCCATGTGCGCGCGCGTGCTCGAGCGCGCGGTCGAGGCCTTCGCCGACGTCCTTGGGCAGGTGCGCGTCCGAGGCGAGCGTGATCGGGACACCGCGTTCGCGCAATGCTGCGAGCAGCGAGCCGTTCGGGTACAGCTCGCCTACCGGCTTGCGGAGCCCCGCGCTCGAGATCTCCGCCGCAACGCCCGCTGCGGCAATCTCTTCGGCAGCGCGCTCGTACAGCTCCTGCACCGTGCCGTTCGCAGGCCGCACCCCCCAGATCTTTACGAGGTCGGGATGCGACAGCGCGTCGAAGAGACCGCTCGCCGCCGCCGACGCGAGGACGTCGAAGTAGCGGCGCCAAACCGCCTCCACCGAGTGATCAGCCCAGATCCCCGGGCGCTGGTCGACCGCGGCGCCGCCGATCCAGTGCACCGAGCCGAGCAGGTAGTCCCAGGGAAAGGGCGCGAGCGCCTCGCGAAGCTCTTCCTCGCGTCCGCGCACGAAGTCGACCTCCAGGCCCAGCTTGACCGGCAGGCCCTGCCGCTTGGCCTCGACGATCGCCTCGACGTACGGCTCCAGCGGGCGGCTGCAGCGCTCGCGCTCGTAGTCCGTCGTCGCGAACGGCGCGAGCTCGCGGAAGTAGTAGCCGTGCTCGGTGAAGCCGATCTCGTTGACGCCGCGCTCCCGGGCCCGCGCGACGAACCGTTCGACAGCCGCGACGGTGTGCTCGAGCTCCTCGACGTCCTCCCGGGGTGATCGGAGGTGCATGTGATAGTCGACCAGCACGCGGCCATTCTGGCCGAAGGGGCGCCCGCCTAGACCTCCACCTCGGCAGCCAGCAGGCGTTCGACGAGCTCCAGGTCCGACGAGGTCGTGACCTTAACCAGCCGCGGGTCGCCCGGAACGATCCGCACGCGGCCACCGGCCGCCTCCACGAGCGAGGCGCAGTCGGTCGCATCCGCGACGTCGCCGCCCAGTGCAGTACGGAGGATGTCGGCGAGAAACGCCTGCGGGGTCTGAACGGTGACGAGGTCTCCTCGGTCGACCGTCTCGAGGACCTCGTCGCCCCGGACGCGCTTGACCGTGTCGGCGAGGGGCAGTGCGGGCACGACGCCCTGCCAGCCCTCGCTGAGCGGACGCAGCACGCGCTCGACGACCTCATCGTCGACCAGCGGCCGCGCCGCGTCGTGCACCAGGATCACGTCTGCGTCGTCCGGGATCTCCAAGATTGCCGCTCGGACGGACTCGACGCGCGTCCCGCCGCCCGCGACGCACGTCACGACCTTGCCGGCGCCAACCTCCTCGGCGAGCAGGACCGCTGGCTCTTCCCAGCCGGCGGGGACGGCGACGACGATCGCGTCGATCCAGTCGGAGGCGTCCAGCCGCTCGACCGGCTCGGCGAGCAGCGGTCGCTCACGCAGCGGCGCGAATGCCTTCGGCCGGTCCAGCCCGAGCCGCTCGCCGCTCCCCCCGGCAGCGAGAACGGCCCAGACGGACAAAGACCTAGCGCGCGGCCGCGGCGGTCTTCGCGCGCGGCGCGCGCTTCTTGCCATTACCCACGGCGGAGAGGACGTCGTCGAGCCACTCGGCCGCTTCTTCGGCGTCCATCCCCTTCGCGTACATGAGCTCGGAGGCGAGGATCTTCTTCGCCTTCACGAACATCTGCTTCTCACCGGTCGAGAGACCTTTCTCGTGGTCGCGCAAGGAGAGATTGCGCACGACCTCGGCGAGCTCCAGCACGTCACCCGTCTTCATCTTGTCGCGGTTGTGCTTGAAGCGCCGGTTCCAGTTCTTGGGCATCTGCGTGCCGCCGCCCTTCAGCGCCTTCACGACAACCTCGACCATCTTCTCGTCGATCACCGGCCTGAGACCTACGGCCTCGGCGTTCTCGGCGGGAACCTGCACTGTCATGTCGTTGTGGAGAATCCGGATCGTCAGGTATTCGCGCTTCTGGCCCAGCACCTCGCGCGACTCCTTCTTGACCACCGTCCCCGCCCCATGGTGGGGGTAGACCACCTTCGCGCCGACCTTGAACAAGCCGCGACCTCCCATTTCCGCTCCGTTTCGCCAAGAAGCCGGGGCGGTGGGATGCCCCGGCACACGAGCCAGAAGCATAGCATTTCCAGGGCTTTTCCGCAAATTCCCTGCTCGGAGCGACCTTCGAGGTCAGAGCTGGAGGTAGCGGTCGACCAGGTTGTGCTCCTGGAGGCGGCGGAGCCCTTCCCGGATCTCCCGGGCCCGGACCGAGCCCACTCCGTCGACCGCCTCGAGGTCCCGCTGGGAGGCCCGGACGATCGCCTCCAGATTCCCGAGGTCCTCGACCACGTGCCGGATCACGGCGTCCGGGAGGCGCGGGATGTGCGAGAGCACCCGGTGCCCTCGGGGGCTGACCGCTCGGTCGAGCGGGTTCGTCGAGGCCGGGTAGCCGAGCACGGCCAGGAGCTCGAACTCGAGCAGGTCCTTGTAGGCGAGCTGCGCGAGCGCCTCCAGTCCGATCCGCGTCGCCTCGGCGCTCGAGTCGGCGTGATAGTCGGCCACGAGGGTGCCCTTCTCGCGCGGGACCTCGCCCACGAGCTCGTCGAGCTGCATCCTGATCATCTGGCCCTCGGCCCCAAGCTCGACGCACGCCCGCTCGATGTAGTCGGCCATCCGCGTCGTCAGCTCTGCACGCTGGAGCACGACGAGGACGTCGTCGAGCACGACCGCGTTCTGGAACTCGAGCGCGGTCAAACGGGTCAAGACGTGGTCGAGGCGCTCGCGGAAGGTTTCGAGCGTCCCTAGGGCCTGGTTCGTCTTCGAGAGCACGTCCGCGATCGGCTGCAGCTGGTAGCGGCGTTTGCCGAGGAACACCGTGACCGTCTCGCGCTGCTGGGAGATGGAGATCACGAGCGCGTCGGTCTGCTTCGCGACGCGCTCCGCGGTGCGGTGCCTCGTCCCGGTCTCGTTGGAGGCAATCGTCGGGTCGGGCATCAGCTGGACGTTCGCGTACGCAAGCTTCGTCAGCTCGCGGTTGGCGATGATCGCGCCGTCCATCTTCGCGAGCTCGTACAGGCGCTGCGCTGTGAAGGGCAGGTCGAGCCTCATGCCGCCGGAGTAGAGGAACGAGAGCTCGTTGGGATCGCCGATCACGATCAGCGCGCCCTCGCGGGAGCGGATGATGTCGTCGATCCCCCCGCGGAGGTCGGTTCCGGGCGCGACTTGCGCGATCGCGCCGAGCAGGATCGGGTCGCGCCGCGGGTCGAGCTCGTTGCGCGCGCGGGCGACGCCGAGCTCGCCGGCTACGTCGCGCTTAGTCGCTCTCGGCTTCGGCTCCGCGCTCATCCAGCCCTGCTCTCATCGCCTGTCTCAGCGTCTCGGCGTGCAGCAGGGCTAGTTTGCCACGCCCGCTCGTGCCGACCGGCACGAGCGCCTTCTTGAGGCCGAGCTTCCCGCATTCCTCGAGCCGGCGCTCGGCCTGGGCGGCTGGGCGCAGGCGGCCCGTCAGCCCGATCTCTCCGAAGGCGGCCAGACCCTCGTGGACGGGCCGGCGCTTCGCCGCCGAGGCGATCGCGAGCGCGACCGGCAGATCGGCTCCCGGCTCGTCGACCCGCACGCCGCCCGCCACGTTTACGAAGACGTCGGCCTGCCCGAGCCCGAGCCCGGCGTGGCGCGACAGCACGGCGACGATCATCGCGAGGCGCTTCGGGTCGACGCCGGTCGCGACGCGCCGCGGCATCGCGAGATCGGTGGGCGCGACGAGCGCCTGCACCTCGAGCAGGATGGGCCGCGTCCCCTCGAGCGCGCACGCGACCGCCGAGCCCGCTTCGCCGGCGACCGTGCGGCCGAAGAGCTCGGACGGATCGGGGACGCCGACGAGACCGGCGCCCGTCATCTCGAACACGCCAAGCTCGTTCGTCGAGCCGAAGCGGTTCTTGGTCGCACGAAGCACGCGGTGCGCGTGGTAGCGGTCGCCTTCGAACTGGAGCACGCAGTCGACCAGGTGCTCGAGGACGCGCGGGCCCGCGACGGCGCCGTCCTTGGTCACGTGGCCGACGAGGATCGTCGCGACGCCCGACTCCTTCGCGACGCGCAGCAGGCGCCCCGCGGCCTCACGCACCTGCGCGACCGACCCCGGCGCGGAGCCGAGCTCGGCCGAGTAGAGCGTCTGCACCGAGTCGATCACGCAGACGTCGGGCCGCTCGCGCTCGAGCGTCGCGCAGACCGCGTCGAGCTCCGTTTCGGCGAGGATCTCGACGCGCTCCGCCCCGCCGAGCCGCTGCGCGCGCAGCTTCACCTGCGCGGTCGACTCCTCGCCGGTGACGAGCAGCGCGCGGCGCTGCGACGAGATCGCAGCCAGCGCGCTCAGGAGCAGCGTCGACTTGCCGACGCCCGGCTCGCCGCCGACGAGCACGAGCGAGGCCGGAACGAGCCCGCCGCCGAGGACGCGGTCGAGCTCCGGAACGCCGGTGCCGATGCGCGCCGCCTCGTCCGCCTGGACGTCGACCAGCCGCAGGATGGGCTTCGCCTGCGCTGCCGCGCCCGAAGCTACCGGCAGCTCTTCGACGAGCGTGCCGAACGACCCGCAGCCGGGGCACTTCCCGAACCAGCGCCCCGCGGTGTAACCGCAGTCGGAGCACGCGAAATGAGCAGCGGCCTTCGCCATGCCGCCACGCTATCCGCGCGACAGGACGGCATCTGTGCCGATTTTGTGGCGAGTTACCTCGGCCGCTGCGTCACGTACACGAAGCTACGCCCGTCGGGCGAGAACGAACCCCAGCCCGCGCGCGGCCGAGGGACGAGCACCCTCCGGCGGCGCGTGCGCACGTCGCGTGTGACGAGTCCGTCCTCGTCGAGGTACGCGATCGTGTGCCCGTCCGGAGCCCACGCGGCATAGCTGGAGCCGCCGTTCGCAAAGAGCCGGCGGCGGTCCGTGCTCGTGTCCAGCAGGAACAGCGCGCGGTGACCGCGGACGACGACGAGCTCTGCATGCGTGCGCTGGCGGACCTGGCGCGCAAACGCGAACGCGCTGCCGTCCGCGCTCCAAAAGCCCCCGCCGGTGTTGTCGGTCGCCAGCAGCCGCCGCCGCTTCCCGGAGAGACTCTCGGCATAGAGGGCGGTGTCACGCCAGACGACGATCTCGTCCGTGGCAGGCGAGTAGACGAGCTGCATGAAGAGTGGCAGCGCCCTTAGCTGCCGTACCGCGCCGCCCGCTGTCTTGACGAACAGTGCCTGACCGGTCGAGTTCGGCCGCACGAAGAGGATCGAGCCGTCCCGCCTGTAGGTCGGAAACGTGTCCTGCCAGCGCGTCCGAAGTAGCAGACGCGGGCGTCCACCGGTGACGGGCACCGACCAAAACGACGCGACGATGTTCCGGTTCAGCGGCGGGGGTTTGGGCGGCGCGTCGGGCTCGCGCACCACCGCGAAGCCGACCCACGCGACTATGGGTGCGGCGACGGCGGCGAAGACCGGCCGGTGGAGGAGCGGCACACTCCTCGCGGTCGGCACGTGACCCCGGCTCCGGCATCACTCGACCGAGGGGGCGTCCTAGCCGGCAAGCTCGGGCTCGGGCACCGCGATCGGACGGCGTCCGACGGAGGCGACGACGAGCCCGGCGAGGATGCACGCCGCGCCGGCGAGCTGGAGTGCGGACGGTTCCTCGTCGAGCAGCACGGCTGCGAAGAGCACGGAGCACACGGGCTGGAAGGTCAGCATCACCGACGTCAACGCCGCGGGCAGACGCGGGAGCGAGACGGAGATCAGGAGCCAGCCGAAGACCTGCGAGCTGAGCGCGAGCAGGATCAACCAGCCCGTCGCAGACCAGGAGGGGGTCAGGTCGAGATCGCCGGCGGCGAACCCGATCGCCGCGCAGCCGATCGCCGCCGAGAGCGTCGCGTCGCACAGCGGCCCCGCCGCGCGGCGCAGATCGCGGCTCCCTTGCCGAAGCGAGATCAGGAATCCCGAGTACGCGATTCCGGTCAGCACGCCGTAGAGCGCGCCGAGCGGCGGATTCGAGCCGTAGGCGCCTTCCTCGAGCACGCCCGAGATCAGCACGACGCCCGCGCCCACGACCGGAATCGCGGTGAGGGATGAGCGCGGCGGCCGCTCGCCGAGGATCGCCCACGTGAGGAGCCCGACGAGCACGACCTGCGTGTTCCCGACCACCGTCGCGAGCCCGGCGCCGACGTGCTCGATCGAGTTGTGCCAGAGCACGAGGTCGGCGGCCAAGAACAGGCCGGCCAGCCAGGCCAGCGCCCGCGCCCGGAACGGCCGCGCGCCGTAGCGCCGGTCCTCGAGCCACGCCAGCACCAGCAGCGGCGGCAGCGCCCAGACGCAGCGAAAGAACGCGCCCGTCGAGGGCGAGACGTGCGAATAGCGGTAGAGGATTGCCGAGAACGCGATCGCCAGCGCGCCGGCGAGCACGACTGCGACCGGCCGGCGGCCGAGGAGGGAGGCGGGCATGAGCCCGCGTTCTACCGAACCGTCAGGCGCTGGGGGCCTGGGAACGGATCTCCTCGACCCGCTCCTCGGAGAAGCCACGCGCGCGAAGCTTCTCCGCGATCTCGTGCCAGTGCTCGGCGGTCCACTCGCGGCGCCGGGCGATCTCCTCGCGGTCGCCGCTTGTGGCCTCGATCAGCGCGGACGCGATCGCGAGCTTTTCCCGCGAGGGGGCCGTGTGCTGCTCGAAGTCACGGGTGGCCCGGCGGTTGACCCAGACCAGGACCGCCACCGGCACGAAGAAGAAGAGCAGGAAAGGGAGCCATGCCGCCATGTGAGGGGTATCGGCACCCGCCTCCCGCTCCCTGAGAACGAAAAAGGCGGGCCGCCGCATCGCCCGCCTTTCGTTGGAGCTCTGGGGCGCCCGCCGCATCGGCGCCCCGTGCTTCCAGTAGCACCATGACGCCCGCGGCTCGGTTGATTCCTCCCCCTTTCGCTGATTCACGTCCGTACTTCACTTTCACCCGTCCGGGGTACGCGCCAGGGGGCACTCGTGCCTCAGAGTGTGGGAGCGCGAGAGATGTGGGGGGCCGCAGCCCACTCTCTCTCGCGGCAGACGGCGGCTCGGGTACCCGGGTCGCCGTCAACGTTTCT
>DASYUZ010000168.1:0-5439 GCA_036000665.1 Gaiellaceae bacterium | reverse complement strand
CTGGTTGCGTTGGGTTTTCACAGACACTGCGTATCTCGGGGAGTGGGGCGAACACACCGCGAAGTAGTTGCCGCGATCCCCCGTACCCTGGAAGAGCGTCCACGGACGATTTACAGTTCAGGCGACGCTTCTGAAAGGAGCTCGCTGTGGACGGCCTGATGATGGACTACCAGCTCACGCTGCCGCCCGTGCTGCGGCGCGCCGAGACCCTGTTCGGCGACAAGGAGATCGTCACCCGGCTCCCCGACAAGAGCTTCCACCGCTACACGTACCGCGACATGGCGCGCCGCGCCAAGCAGCTCGCCGTCGCGCTGCAGAAGCTCGGGCTCGAGCCCGGCGACCGCGTGGCCACGCTGTGCTGGAACCACTATCAGCACCTGGAGGCGTACTTCGGCATTCCGTGCGGCGGTTTTGTCCTGCACACGCTGAACCTGCGCCTGCATCCGTCCGACATCGGCTACATCGCGAACCACGCGGGCGACCGCGCCGTGATCGTCGACAAGAGCCTGCTGCCGCTGCTCGAGATGTTCAAGGGCGACACGAAGATCGAGCACGTCTTCGTCGTCGAGGACTCCTACGAGGACCTGCTCGCGGGCGCCGGCCCGGACGAGTGGGAGGACCCCGGGATCGACGAGAACGCGGCTGCGGCGATGTGCTACACGAGCGGCACGACCGGACGACCGAAGGGCGTGCTCTACTCGCACCGCTCGACGATCCTGCACGCGTTCGGTGTTGCCACGACGTCGCCGCTGGGGTTGCGCGTCGCCGAGGGAGACGCGCTGCTCCCGGTCGTCCCGATGTTCCACGCCAACGCGTGGGGCTACCCGTACCTGGCCGCGATGATCGGCACGAAGCTCGTCTTCCCGGGCCCGCACCTCGACCCCGAGAGCCTGCTTGAGGACTTCGTCGAGGAGAAGGTCACGTGGACAGCCGGCGTGCCGACGATCTGGCTCGGCATGCTGCAGATGCTCGACGCGAACCCCGGCAAGTGGGACCTCTCGCACATGCAGGGAATGCTCGTGGGCGGCTCGGCGGTCCCCCGGGCGATGATCGCCGCGTACAAGGAGCGCCACGGCCTAAGCGTCGTGCAGGGCTGGGGCATGACCGAGACGTCACCGGTTGCGTCCGTGACGGACTTCATCGGCGACATTCGCCGCGCCGACCAGGACACGCAGTTCGATTACGTCGCCATGGCCGGCCTGCCGCTGCCGTTCGTCGAGCTGCGCGTCCGCGCCGGCGACGAGGATGTGCCGTGGGACGGCGAGTCGATGGGCGAGCTCGAGGTGCGCGGGCCCTGGGTCGCATCGGCGTACTACGACGACAAGGAGCTGCAGGACCGCTGGACCGCCGACGGCTGGTTCAAGACCGGCGACATCGTCGCGATGCATCCGCGCGGATTCATCCAAATCAAGGACCGCTCGAAGGACGTGATTAAGTCGGGCGGCGAGTGGATCTCGTCGGTCGAGCTCGAGACCAAGATCATGGACCATCCGGCGGTCGCTGAGGCGGCGGTGATCGCGATGCCCGATCCGAAGTGGGCGGAGCGTCCGCTCGCGGTCGTCGTGCTCAAGGAGGGACAAGCGGTCACGGCGGACGAGTTGCGCGAGCACCTGCTGGCCCAGGTCGCCAAGTGGTGGATCCCCGACCGCTTCGAGTTCGTCGACGAGATTCCGAAGACCGCCGTCGGGAAGTTCAAGAAGACCGCGTTGCGCGAGCAGTTCGTGCCCGCGCTTGCGGACGCACCGGCCGAGACGCCCGTCGCGTCGTCTTGAGAGCGGTTCTCCTCCGGGAGACCGGCGGGCCCGAGCGGCTCGAGGTCACTGACGTCCCCGAGCCGCAGCCAGGCGACGGGCAGGTGCTCCTGCGGGTGCGGGCGGCGGGAATCAACTTCTTGGACGTGCTCATCCGCCAGGGGCGCTACCCGCAAGCGCCGCCGCTGCCGACGGTTCTCGGCAGCGAGGTCGCGGGCGAGGTGGACGGCCGGCGCGTGATGGCCCTGCCGCGCATGGCCGGGGGCGGGTACGCGGAGTGGGTCGCCGTCGACGAGTCGTTGCTCGTGCCGCTGCCGGAGGGCGCGTCGTTCGAAGAGGGTGCGTCGTTCCTGCTCACGTTCCTCACCGCCTGGATCCCGCTGACACGGCAGGCTCGGGTCGGGCCGGACTCGACGGTGCTCGTGCACGCCGGCGCGGGCGGAGTCGGCTCGGCGACGATCCAGGTCGCGAAGCACCTCGGTGCGCGCGTCGTTGCGACGGCGAGCTCGGAGGAGAAGCGGCGGCTCGCCGTCGACCTCGGCGCGGACGAGGCGTGGGGCTACGACGAGTTCGCCGAGCATGTCCAGGCGGACGTCGTCCTCGACCCGGTCGGCGGTGAGGTGTTCGCGCGCAGCCTTGGCGTCCTGAAGCCGCTCGGGACGCTCGTCGCGATCGGGTTCGCCGGCGGCTGGTGGGAACCGCTCGATCCCGCCCCGCTCGTCGGGCGCAACGTGGGCGTGCAGGGCTTCTACCTGGGGCGGCTGATGCGCCATCGTCCCGAGATCGTGCAGGAGGCGATCGGCGAGCTCGTCGAGCTTTGGCGCGCGGGCGCGATCAAGCCGCTCGTCGGCGCAACGTTCCCGCTCGACGAGGTGGCCGAGGCGCACCGGCTCGTGGAAGAACGCCAGAGCGTGGGCAAGGTTGTCCTCGTTCCTTAGCGCGCTCGTCACGGGCGGGGGCTCGGGGATCGGCGCCGCGATTGTCGCCGCGCTCGAACGGGAGGGGACGGACGTGCAGGTGCTCGACGTCGTGGACGGCTTCGACGTCGCCGATCCCGCGGCGTGGGACGCGGTCGGCGCTGTCGATCTCGCGTGCCTGAACGCGGGCGTCGTGACGGGCGAGGGGATGATCGGCCGCGTGAGCGACGAGCAGTACCGCCACATCATCGGCGTGAACGTCGACGGCGTCGTCTTCGGCGTGCGGCGGCTCGCGCGCGTGATGCACCGCGGGTCGATCGTCGTCACCGCGTCGCTGGCCGGCTTGGTCGGCACGCCGGGCGACCCGCTCTACGCGCTCACCAAGCACGCGCTCGTCGGCTTCGTCCGCTCGGTCGCGCCGCAACTCGAGGCGCGCGGGATTCGGATCAACATGGTCAACCCCGGCATCGTCGAGACGCCGCTGCTCGGTCCGGACGGATTGGCCGAGCTGGAGGAGGCGGGGTTCCCGCTCCTGCAGCCGGACGACGTCGCAAAGGCGGTGCTGCTTGCGGCGCGCGACGAGGAGGTCGGTCAGGCGTGGGTCGTGCAACCCGGCCGCGAGCCGCTGAAGTTCCGCTACCCCGGCGTGCCGGGCCCGCGCGTTCCGGGGAAGGAAGGAATGGTGCCGCGGCTGTGACGGACGTCGCGCCGATCGAGCGCCGCTCGTTAGGACCGGTCGCCGACCTTGACGAGCGCCTTGCCCTGGTTCTCGCCGTTCAGCATCCCGATGAACGCGCGCGGCGCGTTCGCGAGCCCTTCGGTGACGTCCTCGCGCCAGCGGATCTTGCCCTCGGCGACCCAGCGCGCGAGCCGGCCCGCCGCCTCGTCGTAGCGGTGGGCGTAATCGCTGACCAGGAAGCCCTCGACGCGTGCGCGGAACACGATCGTGAAACCGAAGCCCGGCCCGGGCTCGGGCTGCTCGAGGTTGTACTGGGAGATCTGGCCGCAGACCGCGATCCGCGCACCGACGTTGAGCCGCGGGATCACCGCCTGCGTGATCTCGCCGCCGACGTTGTCGAAGTACACGTCGACGCCGTTCGGACACGCGTCCTTCAGTGAGGCGCGCACGTCCTCGTTCTTGTAGTCGATCGCAGCGTCGTAGCCGTACAGCTCGCGGAGGTACTCGCACTTCTCCTCGCCACCCGCGATCCCGACGGCGCGGCAGCCGGCCAGCTTCGCGATCTGCCCGGCGACCTGTCCGACCGCGCCGGCGGCTCCGGAGACCACGACGGTGTCGCCCGGCTTCGGGCGCGCGACGTCGAGGAGGCCGAAGTACGCGGTCAGCCCCGTGGCTCCGACCGCGTGCAACGCGAGCGTGGGCGGGTCGAGCCCGTTGAGGACGCGCCGGAGCGAGCCGCCGCGGGCGGCGGCGTACTCCTGCCAGCCCAGTTGCCCGACGACGAGGTCGCCGGGCCGGTAGCGCCCGTCGCGGCTCTCGACGACCTCGCCGAGCGTCTGCGCCGTGATCACGTCGCCGAGGTCGAGCGACCGCGCATATGAGCGGGTCTGGCTCATGCGTCCACGCTGGTACGGGTCGACGGAGACCCAGAGGTTTCGCACGAGCACCTCGCCGGCCTCGGGAATCGGGATGGGCGCCTCCTCGATCGAGAAGTCCGACTCCTGCGGAAAGCCGTTCGGCCGCGACGCGAGCGTGACGCGCCGATTCACGCGAAGCGCCAGGGCTCCCCGCGCTCGAACGCGCCGAGGATGCGCCGCGAGACCACCATCCGGTGCACCTCGTCGGGCCCGTCGTAGATGCGTGCCGCGCGTGCGTTCGCATACATCTCTGCGAGCGGCGTCTCGTCCGTGAGGCCGCGTGCGCCGTGCACCTGGATCGCGCGGTCGATCACGTCGTGCAGCGCCTGTGCGGCGTAGAACTTGATCAACGAGACCTCGACGCGCGCCTCGCCGCCCTCGTCGATCTTCCGGGCCGCGTCCAGTGTCATCAACCGCGACGCGTGGATCTGCGCCGCCGAGTCCGCGATCCAGTTCTGCACGGTCTGCTTGTCGGCGAGCCGCGAGCCGAAGGCCTCGCGCTCGAGCGCGTAGGAGCAGAGGAGCTCGAACGCGCGCTGCATCTGCCCGAGCCAGCGCATGACGTGGTGGATGCGTCCGGGGCCGAGCCGCTTCTGCGCGATGCGAAAGCCGTCGCCGGGCTCGCCTAGCGTGTTGTCGACGGGAACGCGGACGCCGCGGTACCAGACCTCGCAGTGGGTCGACCAGCCGCGGCCGGCGTGGCCGAGCACCGGGATCGCACGCGCAACCTCGACGCCCTCCGTTTCGGCCGGGACGATGATCTGGCTCGCGCGCGCGTGCGGGGGCGCTTCCGGGTCAGTGACGGCCATCACGATCCCAAACGCTGCGCCGTCGGCGCCCGACGAGAACCACTTGTGTCCGTCGATCACCCACTCGTCGCCGTCGCGGCGCGCTGTTGTCCGAAGCGTGGTGGGGTCTGACCCCGGCACCTCGGGCTCGGTCATCGAGAAGAACGAGCGGATCTCACCCGCGACGAGCGGGCGTAGCCAGCGCTCCTTCTGCTCGTCCGTCCCGAAGAGATGCAGGATCTCGGCGTTGCCCGCGTCGGGCGCCTGGCAGCCGAAGACGAGCTGCGCGTAGGTCGAGCGCCCGATCTCCTCGTTGAGGTGCGCGTAGGCGAGGAACCCGCGTCCCGTGCCGCCGGCCTCCGGCGGGACGTGCGGCGCCCAGAGGCC
>DASYUZ010000167.1:0-10442 GCA_036000665.1 Gaiellaceae bacterium | reverse complement strand
ATGGAGCTAGTCGGACTCGAACCGACGACCTCCTGGGTGCGATCCAGGCGCTCTCCCAGCTGAGCTATAGCCCCGCGAGGGGGACAGTGTAGCCGGGGGTCAGCGCATCCGGGACGCGACGGCTGCCGCGAGGCGGGCCGGCGCCGGGTACGGCTTGAAGGGTGTCATGAAGGAGAGCACGGCGATCGAGCGCCCGCGCTGGAAGGCGACGAGGTCGGTGTAGACGTTCGCCTTTCCCGAGGCTGTGTCCACCTTGGCGACGACGCGGTACGCGATCCGCTGTTCGCCGACGCGCGGAGCGGGGACGACGCGCGCGGAGGTGACGCGGATCGGCAGGCCGGAAGCGGCGAATTGCTTGTCGAGGTCGCGGCGCAGGCACTTCGCGAGCTCCGGCTTCGCGCCGAGCTTGAAGTCACCGATCGCCTCCTGGCGCGACTTGTACACCTCGACGCTCGAGATCACCTGTGCCGACGACGCGTAGGCGTACGCGGTTCGCGCCTTGCCGGTGATCGTGAACGCCGAGAAGTCAGGGTTGAACTCTGCACAGTGCAGACGCTGGGCGCTGGCCTGGAGGGGCTTCTTCGTCCAGCCCGCGCCGAGGTCGCCGGCCTTCAGCGCGATCCGCTTTGCGAGCGCCACGTCGGCGGGCTTGAGGTTGATCCGCTCGGCCCGCGGGTCGCGCGCGATCGCGGCTCCCACGACGGTGAGAGCCAGAAGCAGAGCGGCGATGAGGACACGGCGGCGCATCGGCGGCGCCCTCACCCTAGCCGTGCGCGTCGGCGTTGCCTGCCCCCGGAGAGGGATCTGTCACCGGCGCCGGATCAGGGTCACGCCGTCGCGGACGGTCAGCTGGACGGACACGACCCGCTCGTCCGCAGCGACGTGCTCGTTGAACTCGCGGATCGCTCGCGTAGTCTCGTCGTCGTCTGACTGGTCGACGACGCGGCCGCTCCACAGCGTATTGTCGGCCGCGATCAGCGCACGCGACGCGAGGCGCGGGAGAACGGCCTCGTAGTAGTTGACGTAGTTCTCCTTGTCCGCGTCGATGAAGACGAAGTCAAAGTCGCCCTCGAGGCGCGCGATCGTCTCCAGCGCGGGACCGACGTGAACGGTGATGTGCTCCGTGTAGCCGGCTTCCGCGATGTAGCGGCGCGCGACCTCGGCGTGCGTCTCGTCGATCTCGCACGTGTCGATGCGACCGTCGGGAGGAAGACCGGCGGCCATCGACAGCGTGCCGTACCCCGAGTACGTGCCGATCTCGAGCACGCGCCGCGCACCGAGCCCGTGCACGAGCAGCTCGAGGAAGCGTCCCTCGACCGTTCCCGTCAGCATCTGCGGCGAGCGGAGCGTCGCTTGCGTTTCCTCGGCGAGCCGAGCGAGCAGCGGGTTCGGCGGGGTCGTGTGCGCCTCGGCGTACGCCTCGACTTCGGGGTCGACGATCTCCATCGGCAGGATTCTTGCCGCGATGGCCGAGCGCGTGCTGACGCAACGGGAGCTGAACCGCGCCCTGCTCGCGCGGCAGCTCCTGCTCGAGCGCGTGCGGCTGCCGATCCCGCGCGCGCTCGAGCGCATCTGCGGGATCCAGAACCAGTACGCGCCGAACGGGTACATCCGGCTCTGGTCGTGCGTCGAGTGCTTCGAGCGCGACGCGCTCACGCGCGCGCTCGAGCGACGCTCGGTGATCCAGGCGACGCTGATGCGCTCGACGATCCATCTCGTCTCGAACCGCGACTACTGGCCCTTCATCGCGGCCCTGCGCGAGCCGCAGCGCGAGTGGTGGCTGAAGGTGCGGAGGCCTCGCCCGAAAGCGGCCGAGCTCGAGCGCGCTGCGAGCACCCTGCGTGAGCTGCTCCGTGAGCGGCCGCTCCGGCAGGAGGAGATCGCAAGGATCACCGGGCGCAGCTGGGGCGCGGTCGGCCCGTGGCTCGACCTCGTGCGCGTGCCTCCATCGGGCACGTGGGAGCAGCGGCGCGCGAACCTCTTCGGAGCGTCCGAGGACTGGGTCGGGGCCGATGACGCGGACTCGGGGCACGGCCTCGAGCTACTGGTCCGCCGCTACCTCGGCGCGTTCGGGCCGGCGACGCTGAAGGACATCACCGCGTTCACGGGCGTTGGGCCGGCGTGGCTGAAGCCCGTGCTCGAGCGGCTGAAGCTGCGCTCCTTCCGCGACGAGGCCGGCAAGGAGCTGCTCGACGTCCCCCGTGCCCCGCTCCCCGACCCGGAGACGCCCGCTCCCCCGCGGTTCCTGCCGACGTTCGACGCGACACTGCTCGTCCACGCCCGGCGCACGGGGATCATCGACGAGAAACACAGGAAGATCATCTTCAGGACAACGGCGCCGCAGTCGTTCCCGACCTTCCTTGTCGACGGGCGAGTCGCAGGCACGTGGAAGTTCGAGAACAACAGGATCGTGCTCGAGCCGTTCGAGAAGATCCCGCGCGCGGCGCGTCGCGAGCTCGACGAGGAGGCCGACCGGCTAGCCGCGTTCCACGCGTGAGGGCAGGATCAGGTGCACGTCGCCGAACTCGTGCCAGAGATAGCCCTGCTCGAGCGCGGCGCGGTACGAGCGCGCGACGAGTTCTCGGCCCGCAACTGCATCGAGCAGCTGCAGATGCGAAGCGCCCGGCTCGTGCCAGCCGGTCAGCAGCCCGTCGACGGCGCGCGGGCCGCGCTCGGGCGTGACGACGACGTGCGTCCAGCCGGCGGCGGGCTCCAGGGTGCCGTCCGCGCGCGCCGCGGTCTCGAGCGCGCGAACGACGGTCGTCCCGACCGCGATGATCCTCCCGCCCCACTGCCGGACTGCGTTGACGAGCCGGGCCGTGCCGGCGGGAACGTGGAAGCGCTCCGGATACGGCGGCTCGTGCTCTTCCGGCGACGAGACGCCCGTGTGCAGCGTGACCGGCGCGAACAGCACGCCGCGGGCGGTGAGCTCGGTGACGAGCTCGTGCGTGAACGGCCGTCCGGCGCTCGGCATCTCGGCGCTGCCCGGCTCGGCCGCGAAGATGGTCTGATAGTCGGCAAGCGGATGCTCGTCGGGGACGTAGCGGTAGCGGATCGGCCGCCCGTGCTCCGCGAGGTACGCGTCCAGCGGCAGCGGGAGCTCGAGCCGCGCGATCCAGAGCCGCGGCCCCGCCAGATACGGCGCGAGCAGAGCGACGCGCGCGCCGGCGGGGAGCTCGAGCGTCTCCGGCCGGTACACGCGCAGCGGCGCGAATGCCCGTCGCAACTCGACGACCCAGTGCCTGTCGTCGTCGGGGACCGGCGTCGAGAAGTGGACGTCGACGGCCTCGCCGTTCGCGCGCTTCCCCGTCAGCGCAGCAGGGAGCGTCGCCGACGTGTTGACGACGACGAGGTCGCCTTCGCGGACAAAGGACGGCAGGTGGCGAAAGCGTGCGTGCACGAGCTCACCGTCGCCTCGGTGCGCGACGAGCATGCGGACGTCGTCGCGGCGCTTCGGCGGCGCGTGCGCCTCGAGCCGCTCGGGAAGCTCGAACGCGAGCGCGGCACTCACGCCTCGACCTTCACCAGGTCGCGCGCGCGATAGCGCCCGCTCGGCAGGTCGCCCTCGATCAGCGCGAGCAGCCCGGGAACGCTCTCCTCGGGCGGCGGGCGGTCGGAGATGTCCTCGCCGGGGAACGCCTCCTGGTGCAACCGCGTGTTCATGTCGCCGGGATCGACGGCGTAGATCTTCAGCTCCGGATGTTCCGCAGCGAGCACGTTCGTCAGCTGCTCGAGCGCCGCCTTCGACGACCCGTAGCCGCCCCACCCTTCGTACGCTTCGACGGCCGCGTCCGAGGTGATGTTCAAGACGCGCTTCGGCGATGCGAGCTGCACGAGTGCGAGTGGCGCGAGCACGTTCACGCGGTAGACCCGCTCGAGCACGTCGAGCGGGTAGTCGGCGAGACGCGGTTGTGGGCTCGGCCCGAGCACGCTCGCGTTGTTCACCAGCAAATCGATTGGCCCGGGCACCGCGGCGACGAGCTCGCGGCGATGCCGTTCGTCGGAGACGTCGCCCGCGAGCGCGACGACGCTCGTCAGCTCCGCGAGCTCTCGGCGAGCCTCTTCGAGCGCGTCCGCGCCTCGTGCGTCGATCACGAGCGACCAGCCGCGGCGCGCGAGCTCCCGGGCGAGGGCGAGTCCGAGCCCGCGGGAAGCACCGGTGACGAGCGCAACCTGCACGCCACGACGGTACGCCCGGCCCTGCCGAGGCGCCATCGGCGATTGGTCCTAGTCCCTCGGGAGTAGGCCTTCCCGGACGGCGAAGAGCGCGGCCTGCGTGCGATCGGTCAGGCCCAGCTTTCCGAGCAGGTTGCTGACGTGCGTCTTCACGGTCTTCTCCGACACGCCGAGGTCGCGCGCGATCACCTTGTTGGGCAGCCCGCGCCCGATCAGGACGAGCACCTCCCGCTCACGCGGCGTCAGGAGCGAGGCAGGCTCCGTTCGTCCGCCGTCGCTCGCAACCTCGGCCATCAGCCGCGCCGCGGCTGCCGGATGCAGGAGGGACTCGCCGCCGTGCACGGTGCGGATCGCCGACACGAGCTCCTGCGGCTGCACGTCCTTGAGTAGGTAGCCGGCCGCACCGGCGCGGACGGCCGGGAAGAGCTTGTCGTCGTCGAGGAAGCTCGTCAGCGCGATCACGCGCGTGGCGGGCCGACGCTCGCGGACCTGCCTGATCGCCTCGATCCCGTCGGCGCGGGGCATCATGAGGTCCATCAGCACGACGTCCGGTGCAAGCTCCTCGACCGCCGCGACCGCTTCATCCCCGTCCTCGGCCTCGCCGACGACCTCGATCTCATCCTGCAGCTCGAGGAAGGTCCGCAACCCGCGACGAACGACGGCGTGGTCGTCGACGATCAGCACGCGGATCACGACGAGACCTCGAGCCGGACGGTCGTCCCCGCGCCCGGCGTGGACTCGATCGAGAGCGTCCCGCCGATCGCTTCGGCCCGCTCTTCCATCGAGGTCAGGCCGAGCCGGCGGGAGCGCAGCTCGGGCGCGCTCGGGTCGAAGCCGACGCCGTCGTCGGTGACGCTCATCGCGAGCCGTCCGTTGCGCGCGTCCAGCCGCAGCTCGACGTGCTCGGCGGCCGCGTGCCGGAGCGCGTTCTGGAGCGCCTCCTGCGCGATCCGGAGGACGTCGCGCTCGACGCGCGGAGCGCCGCTCGGCGATCCGATCAGCTCCAGTCCGATCTCCCGCCGGTACGCGCGGCGCAGCACGTCGACGTGCTTGCGCAGCGCCGTGGCGAGCCCTTCGGTCTCGACCGCAGGCGGTCGCAGCTCGAACACGAGCGTGCGGAGCTCGTCCATCGCCTCTCGCGCGAGCTCCTGCAGCCGCTCGAGCTCCGCGCGCGCTTCCGCGCTGTCGCGGTCGAGCAGCGTGGCGGCGGCCTCGGCGCTCAGCACGAGGCCGAACAGCTTCTGCGTGACCGAGTCGTGCAGCTCTCGCGCGAGCCGGTTGCGCTCCTCGGCGATGCTGAGCTCGCGGCTCTGCTCGTAGAGGCGCGCGTTCTCAATCGCGATCGCGGCGTGCGCCGCGAGCAGCTCGATCAAGCGCTGGTCGGCCTCGGCGAAATCCGCTGCGCCCTCCTTCTCGGTCAGATAGAAGGCGCCGATCACACCGTTCCGCGAGACGATCGGCACACCCAGGAACGAGCGCATGTCCGGGTGCGCGCGCGGCCACCAGCCGCGGAAGCGCGGGTCGTCGTGGATGTCGGCTGTCCTGTACGGCTGCTCGGACTCGAGCATCGCGCCCAGCAGTCCGTGCGTCCGCGGGAGCGTCCCCATCGACGCGACGAGCTTGTCGCTCATCCCCGAGGTGATGAACTGCGCGAACGCCCCCTCGCCGTCGGGAATGCCGATCGCCGCGTAGCGCGCGCCCGCAAGCGTGCGTGCCGCGTGCGCGAGCTTCTGGAGGATCGACTCGACCGAGCGCTCCGCCGCGACCGCGAGCAGCGCGTCGCTCATCGCCTCGAACGCGGGGCTCTGCTGCTTGTTCACCTCTGGTCACGATACGCCCGGAACGAGTCACACCGCCTCGGCCGTTGGGCGGATCCTGCCTGGGACCTCGGGCCGAGAGTGCTACGCCGCGAGCGCCAGCCCTTCGGCGCGGGCCGCTGTGCCGAGATCTATGTCCCAGGTGGCGACGACGACCTCGGGATCGCCCAACGCCAGCGCAGACGCAAGATGAACCGCGTCGAGCGCTCGCAGCCGATGTCGTTCGGCGAGATCCGCAGCGTGAACGACGATCTTTGGCTCGGGCTCGACGAGATGGACCTCGCGGAGCAGGGCTTCCACGATCGCCTTTGCGCTCGCGAACCCCGTGGACGTGATTCGTCGATTATGCGCTGCTCGTACCAGCGCAGCGCGGGCCTCGACGAGGACGAGGCGAGATGCCGCGAGGGAGGAGGCTTCCACCCACAGCTGCTCCATCAGCGCCGTTTCGCGCTCTACGAGCACGAGTTTCGTGAACGCAGAGGTGTCCAGATAAAGGTTCAGTAGCGCCCGCGTGCATCCCGCAGGATGTCGTCGATGCTGCCCTTGATCGGGATCGGTTTGGGCAACGGCGTCGAACCTCTGGGTTTCTCCGGGGGCGTGAGGATCCCTTCGGCGATCAAACGCTCTCGGGTGGTCTGCAGTCCGATGCCCGTGACGCGGACGCGCGGCCTCCCGCGCTCGGTCACGATCACCTCTTCACCATCCGCGGCGCGGTCGAGCCAGTGGCTCAGGCGAGCACGGAACTCACGGACACCGATTTCCACGGCCACGAGCGTAGTGTACTCAAGCTCGTCGCGAAAGTGTCCACAATGGACTAGCCCCGCTCGACGCGCGACCCGCCCACGATGCGCTCGGTGCCGTCGGGGAACGCGACCAGCGCCTTGCCCTTGCCGTCGTAGTCCGGCGACCAGACGAGGAGCGTCGCGTCCTCGCCCGCGACCCGGCAAGGCTCGTCGATCGACGGCGCCGTTCCGAGCCAGTACCGCACGAACGGGTTCTCCTCCCGCTCGCGTCCGATCGTCGTCTCCTCGGTGTGTCCGGGAAGCACGCGCGTGTCGTCCGGCAGCTCGAGCAGCTTCCGGACGGACTCCTGGATGGTGGCCGCGTCGCCGCCCCCGACTGCGTCCTTGAAGAGCAGATCGCCGGAGAAGCAGAGACCCTCGACGACGAAGGTCACGTGGTCGTCGGCATGGCCGGGCGTCGGGATCGACTGCGCCCAGTCGGCCTCCTGCGTCGAGCGGACGCCGAAGCGGCGGTGCAGCTCGTCGTCGCCGGCGACGTGGTCGTGGTGCGTGTGCGTCGTCAGCAGCGCGCGCACGTGGAGGCCTTCCTCCTCGACGTGGTCGAGCAACGGCTGGAGCGGCGCGCCGCTGTCGACGAAGAACGCTTCGCGGGTCCCCTCGTCCCAGACCAGGTAGGCGTTCGAGAGCCACTCGGGGTGCATGCTCCGCTCGACCTGCACGGCGGTAACCTAACCGGGCACCCGACGACGGAGGACCGATGGCCGGCCTGCTCTCACGCGCCTCGACGGTGATCAAGGCGAAGCTCTCGAAGCTGCTCGACCGCGCCGAGAACCCGACCGAGACGCTCGACTACTCGTACGAGCAGCAGCTGCGGCTGCTCCAGGACGTCAAGCGCGGCATCGCGGACGTGACGACGTCCAAAAAACGCCTGCAAATGCAAACAACGCAGCTCGAGCAGAGCGTCGTCAAGCTCGAAACGCAGGCCCGCGATGCGCTCACGGCGAACCGCGAGGACCTGGCGCGCGCGGCCCTGGAGCGCAAGGCGCTCGTGCAGCAACAGCTCCAGGGGCTCGACCAGCAGGTCGCTGGGCTCGAGCAGCAGCAGGAGAAGCTCGTCACCTCCGAGAAGCAGCTGCAGGCGAAGATCGAGGCCTTCCGCTCGCAGAAGGAAGTGATCAAGGCCCAGTACTCGGCCGCCGAGGCGCAGGTGCGGATCGGCGAGGCTGCGACGGGGATCGGCGAGCAGATGGCCGACACAGGGCTCGCGATCCAGCGGGCCAAGGACAAGACGGAGCAGATGCAGGCGCGCGCGGCCGCGGTCGAAGAGCTCGTCGAGTCCGGAACGCTCGAGGACTTCACCGCGGGCGGGCAGACGGCGCTCGACCGCGAGCTCGCGCAGATCCAGGCGGGAACGCAGGTGGATCGCGAGCTCGAGCAGCTGAGGTCCGAGGTCGGGTCGGGTGAGAAGAAGAAGGAGCTCGAGCAGTGATCGTCCGCCTGATGGGCGAGGGGCAGTTCCGCGTCGCCGACGAGCTGCGCGAGCGGCTGAACGCACTCGACTCGGAAGCGATGGAGGCGCTCGACGCCGAGGACGAGACCGAGCTCGACAAGCGACTCGACGACATGTGGGACCTCGTTCGTGAGCGCGGCGAGCCGCTCGATCCCGGCGATCTCTCGCCGTCGGACGTGGTCGTTCCCCCGAGTGACCTGACGCTGCAGGAGACGCGGCTGCTCTTCGCCGAGGACGGCCTGATCCCCGACCTGCCTGGATAGCCCCTCGTGCACCTCGTCTCCGGCCTTGGGCCTGGGGACGGCGTCAGCTCCCCCGGGGGGCGAACGTGGCCCATGTAACAGTCTGTTACTTGGGCCCGACCCGGCGCGCGATCGCTCGGAGCCAGGCCTTGCGCACGACGCCGCTGAACGGTCCGATCACGAGCCAGTAGAGCCTGAACCAGCGCCGCGAGCGTGAGTCGGTGAGCGCGACGCGCGTCTCGGTCGCGAGCGTCTGCCCGTCATAGGTGACGTTCAGCGCCATCTTCGCGTAGCCCGGCTCGGAGAACGTGCGCACGTCGGCGTCGCGGCGCAAGCGCGCGGTCGGGATCCACGGCCTCCCCACCGCGCCGACCACGAGCTCTCGGCCGGGGTCCTCGGCGATCCGCTGGAACCCCTCCAGATCGAGCAGGCCACGCTCACGAGCCGAAGGCAAGCCGCGTACGCGGAAGAGCAAGCGAGCGACCGGCATGTCGCCGAGCGTCGTCTCGTTGAGCGCCGTCCACACGCGCTCCGGCGGCGCCGAGAGTTCGATCGTGTGCCGCTTGCGGACGTCCCAGCGCGGTAAGAGGTCGCTAAGCAAGCTCGGCATAGCGGTAACAGTCGACGGTGTGATCGTTGACGAGCCCCACCGCCTGCATGAACGCGTAGCAGACGGTCGGACCGACGAACCGGAAGCCGCTCCGCTTCAGGTCCTTCGACATCGCGCGCGACACGTCGGTCTCGGACGGGATCTCACGCAACTTTCGCCAGCCGTTCACTTTCGGCGCGCCGCCCACGAACGACCACAGATAGTCGCTAAACGGTTCCTCGAGCGCGAGCGTTGCCTTCGCGTTCGCGATTGCGGACTCGATCTTGAGCCGGTTGCGCACGATGCCCGCGTCGCCCATCAGCCGCTCGACGTCGCGCTTCCCGAACTTCGCGACACGCCCCGGATCGAAGCCGGCGAACGCCCGCCGGTAGCCCTCGCGCTTCTTCAGAATCGTCGACCAGGAGAGCCCGGCCTGCGCACCTTCGAGCACGAGCATCTCGAACAGGTGCCGCTCGTCTCGCGACGGCTGTCCCCACTCCTCGTCGTGATACGCGACGTAGAGCGGGTCGCCGAGCGGCACCCACTCACACCGGCGCATCGTAGAGCGCGAGCCAGCGCGACAGGTCGGGCTCGATCGGGAGCTCACCCTCGAGCTTCGCCTTCAGCTCGAGCTCCTTCGCGTTGTCGCGCTCCTTCTCGTCCCCCTTCGGGACGAAGGGCCAGAAGGCCCCGCGCTTAAAGCCGTAGACGAAGTAGACCGGGTGCTCGTCGCCCTCGAAGCGGAACGCGGCTGCGAGTAGCTGCTCGCCGAACCCGCGCGCCTGCAGCTCAGACGCGACGAGGTGGACCGTCGTGACGAGGTCCTCGAGATCGGGATCCTCGACGACGATCCACTCGAACCCGAACTCGTCGGTCTGCCGCTTCACGCGCGAGGCGGAGTCGCGCGCGGTCGCGTCGAGCAGCTCCTGGATCTCGTTCTCGTTCCGCACGAACTCGCCGGACGAGAGCGGCTTGAAGACGACGCCCGCGCGGCCCGCCGACCTCAGCCGCAGCTCGGCCTCGAGCGTAACGCGCGCGGTCGAGATCGCAAAGAGCCGCTCGCCCTGCGCCGCCTTCAGCTTCTTGCGGCCGAAGAGGACGTCCGTCAGACCCACTCAGTCGACCGGGCGGCCCATCTCGCGCGCGATGCGCGCCAGTGCTGCGAGCCGCTTCTCGAGCGGCGGGTGGGTGGCGAACAGCTCGCCGAACGACGAGCGCAGGTTTGTCGGAATGATGAAGAAGGCGTTCATCGCCTGCACCTCGCGCAGGTCGCGCTGGGGGATCTGCAGGATCCCGCTCGCGATCTTCTGCAGCGCGCTCATCAGGTTCTCCGGCGCCCCGGTGATCAACGCCGCGCCGCGGTCG
>DASYUZ010000166.1:0-25353 GCA_036000665.1 Gaiellaceae bacterium | reverse complement strand
GCGTGATCTTCGAGGTCTTCCGGCAGGAACGCCGCGGACAGCCGTTCGCGCACGCGGGGTCGATCGATGCGCCTGATGCGGTGTTCGCCGAGACATGGGCACGCGAGCAGTTCGGGCGCCGGCGGGAATCGGAAGCGCTGTGGATCGTGCCGCGCGACGCCGTATACGAGGTGCACGACTTCCCGGACGAGCTGAACAAGACGTACCACCGCGTGGACGGCTACTCGCTGAAGGCGAAGCTCAAGGAGGCGCGTGACCGAGCGGGCACAACTGCTGATTGAGCTCGCCGACGACGAGCTGATCCTCGGCTGGCGCGACTCCGAGTGGACCGGAATCGCCCCGTCTCTGGAGGAGGACGTGGCGTTCTCGTCGATCGCGCAGAACGAGATCGGCCACGCGCGGGCGCTGTACGAGCTCGCCGCGCGCGACTTCGGGACGACCGCCGATGAGCTCGCGTTCGACCGCGATCCTTCCGAGTACCGGAGTGCTCCGCTTGTCCAGCAGCGTCGGTTGGACTGGGCGCACACGATCGCGCGGCACTGGCTTTACGAGTGCGCGGACGAGATCCGGCTCGCCGCGCTGAAGGACTCCGACGACGCGGAGGTCGCGGGACTCGCGGCGAAGATGGACCGCGAGGAGGTCTATCACCGCATGCATGCGCAGATGTGGGCCGATCGCCTCCGCGGGAACGAACGGTTCGAGGCCGCCGTCGAGGAGCTCTGGCCATTCGCTCTCGGTGTACTCGCTCCCGATCAGCGGGCTGCGCTCGGCGAGCGCATTGGCCGCGTCGAGGTCCAGGCCGTCGAGCGCGACGGGGGTTCCGACGAGCTGCATGAGCTCTGGGAGGAGATGACGATGGTGCGCCGCAGCGTGCCGGGGGCGACATGGTGACGAGCGAGCAGGTCTGGGAGGCGCTGGCCGAGATCCCGGACCCGGAGATCCCAGTCGTCTCGCTCGTCGATCTCGGCGTGATCCGGGACGTCGAGGTGAGCGGCGAGCGCGTTCGCATCGAGTTCACGCCGACCTTCCTCGGCTGTCCCGCGCTCGAAGTGATGCGCGATGCGATGGCGACGAAGATCTCCTCGCTCGGCGGCGAGCCCGAGATCGCCGTGATCACCGATGACTCGTGGTCGACCGATCGGATCACGCCGGAGGGCCGCGAGAAGCTCCGCACGTCCGGGTTCGCACCGCCGGCGCCGCGCGCGGCCGGCAGTCCGACGCTCGTCCAGCTCCAGTCGGGCGTGTTCCGCTGTCCGTACTGCGGCTCGACCGATACGCGACTCGACAACATCTTCGGCCCGACGCCGTGCCGCTCCGTGCGCTACTGCGCGAGCTGCCGGCAGCCGTTCGAGCAGTTCAAGACCATCTAGCTCCGGGTAGGAGAGCGCTGCCGGTGAAGCGTTCGCTGGTCGTCATCGCGTTCGTCGTCACTGCCTGCGGCGGCGCTCTTGCGCAGGCGAACCCGGCGTTCGAGCCGCTCGGACGCGAGTCGCAGCTCTTCGTCGTCGACATGAACGGGAAGGACGTGATCCGGCTGACCCGCGATGACGAGAACCACGCTGAAGCGGCGTGGTCGCGCGACGGGCGGCTGGCGTTCCTCTCGTCAGCCGGAGGATCGGTAGCGCTGGAGATCATGAGGCTCGACGGCGGCGATCGGCGGGTGCTTCTTCAAGACCCAGTGCTGAGTTGGGGTGGCCTCTCCTGGTCGCCCGACGGCCGCCGGCTCGCGTTTGCGACGTTTCTCGAGCGAGGTTCGCGGCAGCGAGTCGAGACGGTCGCCGCGGATGGTTCACAACGCACGCGTATCGCGGAATACGTGGTTCCGTGGAACGGGCCTTTCGGTCCGTCCTGGTCCCACGACGGTACGCGGCTGGCATATGCCCGAGGCTTCGGGACGGGCCCGCCGCGGGTTCCGCCCGGGCCGCGGCCCGGGCCGGCAGTCATTCCGGGGACCATGAAGATCGTCGTCGCGGACGCTGCCGGGCGCAGGGAGCGACGGCTGACGCGCCTGCGCGGTGAGGAGTGGAACCCACAGTGGTCGCCGCGCGGGGAGAGCATCCTCTTTTCGGGCGGGACTCGCGGCGAACGTGTGGGGCTGTTCGCGGCTTCGCCCGAAGGGAAGGCGCGGTTGCTCGCCGGCGACTTGATCTTCATCTACGACGCCGCCTGGTCGCCGGACGCTCGCGCGGTCGCGCTTCTCGCCACCCCGTACGTGGGTGATCGCCGCACCCGGCTTCTCCTCGTCGATGTAAGAACGCGCAACGTGCGGACACTCGCCCACGCCGACGTCGCGTCGGCACGGCCGTCCTGGTCGCCCAACGGGCGCCAGATCGCGTACGCAGCGAGCGACGGGATTCGCATCGTGACCGCCGCCGACGGACATACCGAACTGCTGCTTTCCGTCCCCGCACAAGTGGGGGAGCTCGCCTGGTCGCCCGACGGCGCGTGGCTCGCATTCACTGCGCAACGAGTCCCGGAGGACTAGCCGCCGCCCGACGTTGAGTCGCTGCCGCCGACTAAGGTGACTGCGTGCGCGTCGAGATCCACTACTGCCCCGTCTGAGACGGGTACGACGAGCGGGCTGCGAGTCTCGCGGCCGTGATCAACAAGCGGACGGAGCACGAAGCTGAGATCCGGCCGGGCGGCAAAGGCCAGTTCGACGTCTTCGCGGACGGGAAGGTCGTCTTCTCGAAGCGCGAGCAGAAGCGGTTCCCGGAGACCGACGAGGTGCTGAACGCGCTCGTCGGATAAGCTGATAGCAGAAACGCTATGGCGAGACCTGCCCGCAAGACCGCGATTGACCGCCTGCGCGAGCGCGCCGAGCGCGCGGTCGCGCCCGAGGGCGGCTACCTGTTCGCGCAGATCGCGGACGACGTTGCGTCGCGGCGGACGGAGCGCGGGCTTTCGCAGCGCGAGCTCGCGGAGCTGACCGGCACCACCCAGTCAGCGATCGCGCGCCTCGAGCGCGGGGGGCGACCGCCGCGCATCGACACGCTGTTGCGGATTGCCGAGGCGCTCGACTGCGATCTTCGCGTCGAGCTGCGCCCGCGCTAGCTGCCGGCGAACTTCGGCGCGCGCTTCTCGAGGAACGCGGTCACGCCCTCGCGGAAGTCGTCCGTCTTCGTCGCAGCCGACTGCAGCTGCGCCTCGAGCTCGAGCTGGTCCTCGAGCGGCGAGGTCAGCGCGTGGTCGAAGAGCCGTTTCGTCATCCCGATCGCGCGCGTCGGGAGCGAGGCGTAGGTCGCGGCCACCTCGGCGACGTGTTCCGCGAGACGTGCGGCCTCGACGACGTCGTGCACCAGCCCCCAGGCCTGAGCCTCGGCGGCCGTCAGCTTCCGGTTCGTCGTCATCCAGTCGAACGCGCGCGCGTACCCGAGCAGGCGTGCGATGAAGTACGAGCCGCCGGAGTCGGGCACCAACCCGATCCCGATGAACGCGGGGACGAAGCTCGCGTTGTCCGCGGCGATGCGAAGGTCACAGGCGCAGGCGAGTGAGAGCCCCGCGCCTGCGGCAGGCCCGTTGACCGCGGCGATCACCGGCTTCTCCAACGCACGGATCGCAAGGATGTTCGGGTGGTAGCTCGAGCGCAGCCGGTCGCCGATGTCGCCGGGCGCCTCGCGGAACTCCGTCAGGTCCTGGCCGACGCAGAACCCACGCCCCGCCCCGGTGATCACGACCGCGCGCACCTCGGGATCGCGCGCGTCCCTGAGCGCCGCAGCGAAGCCTGCGTGGACCGCCGCGTTGAACGCGTTCAGCACGTCCGGTCGGTTGAGCGTGATCGTCAGCACGCCGCCCTCGCAACTCGTCTCGACCTCGGCCACGCGCCTCCCCCCGCCTGTGGAACGATAGGCGCAATCTTGGCGCATTTCCGTCACACACTCGTGCGCAGACGACATCTAACGTTCAGGTAGGGGCGCTCGCGCACCCCCCAAGGGGGCTGCGACAAGGCCAGGCCGACCCAGGGTCGGCCGGCCGAGCTACCGTGGCGGAATCGCCGGGTTGACGTTTATCGACGCGCTCCTTGGTCCGCCGCGCGACGGGCGCAACGGGCTGAACGAGCTGCCTGACGCACAGGCGCTCGACGCCTACTCGCGCGTGGTCACGTCCGTGGCCGAGCGGCTCTCGCCTGCGGTCGCGAACCTCCGCGTCGCGCGGCGCGTGCGCGGAGGCCGCGTGCTCGACGGCGGCGGCAGCGCCGTGGTGATCGCGCCCGACGGCATTCTTCTGACCTCTGCGCACGTCGTGCACCGCTCGGCCGGCGCGAGCCTCGCCTCGTTCGCGAACGGGCGCGAATGCGAGGTCACCGTCGTCGGCGCGGACCCGCTCTCCGACCTCGCGGTGCTCCGCGCCGAGATCTCGTCGCTCGACGCGGCCGAGCTCGGCGACGCCGAGGCGCTGCGCGTCGGCCAGCTCGTGGTCGCGATCGGCAACCCGCACGGATTCGGCGGCTCGGTGACCGCGGGTGTCGTCTCGGCCTTGGGCCGCTCGCTCCCGACCCGCTCTGGAGCGACGACGCGCTACGTCGAGAACGTGATCCAAACGGACGCGGCGCTGAACCCCGGCAACTCGGGAGGCGCCCTCGCCGACGGGCTGGGACGGGTCATCGGGATCAACACCGCCGTCGCAGGCGTCGGGCTGGGCCTCGCGGTGCCGATCAACGCGGCGACACGCAAGATCGTCGCAGCACTCCTGATGGACGGGCGCTACCGCCGCGCCTATCTCGGCGTCGCGGGAGGGGTGCGACCTCTTCCCCCTCGGGTGGCACGCGAGCTCGGCCGCGAGTCAGGTGTGGAGATCGTCGACGTGGTCGAGGGCGGGCCTGCGGCGCAGGCGGGTCTCCGCGCCGAGGATCTCGTCGTCGAGCTCGACGGCATGGCCGTGGAGACCGTCGACGACCTGCAGCGGCTGATGACGGGCGAGCGCATCGGCTCGCCGATCGCCGTCGCCGTCGTCCGCGGCGACCGCCGCCTCACGCTCGACGTGGTGCCGGTCGAGCTGCCCGCCTAACCGCGCGAACATCCTCTTGCCCTTCCCGGCCGCGCGCCTTTATCGTGCGGGCCGCAAGGGCGATCTCAGAGCTCGCCTGCGGCCGGGTCATTCGGGACGCTGCACGTTCACAATCCGAGGAGGGGCACGTCCATGTTTCGACTTTCGTCTGCCACGGCCGTGGTCGTCGTTCTGGCCTGCGCCGTCGCAATCTCGCCTGCGTCGGCTCAGCCGGCCACTACCTACAGCGGTCAGGCGACCGCGTTCCGCGCGTCGATCCTGGGGATCAACTTGACGTTCGCCGACACAGGGCCGCTCCCGTCGTCGGGAGGCTCGCAGCGGGTCTCGTTCGTCGGGCTCACACTCCCGCTGCTGACGGTAGGTGCACTGAACGCCTCGACCCAGGGGCGCGGCAACCACAGCCGGTCCCGCTCGTCGGTCGGCGACGTCGAGCTCAACCTGCCCGGATTGCCCATCGCCGCCGAGGCCCTGCGCTCCGAGGCGGAGGCGAGCTGCCGGGGCGGCGAGCCCCAGACGAGCGGCAGCTCCGACATCGCGGGCTTGACCCTCAACGGCCAGCCAATCGTGTTCGTCGGACTGCCGAACGTCGTGATCCCGGTGCTGGGATTCACCGTCACACTCAACGAGCAGACGAGCTCGAGCGGCAACCACGGCGAGATCACCGTGAACGCGGTGCACATCGCCGGACCGGGAATCGACGTCGTGCTCGCGTCATCCAAGGCCAACATCGACTGCGCCGAATAACGAGTCGCGCCCGGGACCGCGAGGTCCCGGGCACCTCTCACCGTTCTTTGAACTCTGGCTGCCGCTTCTCGAGGAACGCGTTCAGCCCCTCGCGCGCATCTTCGGACGCGAACGCGAGCGCGAGCAGACGCCGCTCGTAGTCGATCCCCAGCTGCAACGGCCCCTCGTACGCGCGGTCGACGGCCTCTTTTGCCAGCCGCGTCGCGATCGGCCCCTTCGCCGCGATCTCGCGCGCAACTCGCCGCGCCTCCTCGAGCCACGCCTCGCGCGCGACCACGCGCGCGACGAGGCCGAAGGCCAGGGCTTCGCGGGCGGTCAGCAGCCGACCGCTCAGGACGACGTCCATCGCGACCGCCTTGCCGGCCGCTCGGGTCAGCCGCTGTGTCCCGCCCGCACCCGGGATAATTCCAAGTCCGGTCTCGGGCTGCCCGAATCGGGCCGTCTCGGAGGCGACGATCAGATCGCAGGCCAGCGCCAGCTCGCAGCCGCCGCCCAGGCAGTAGCCGGAGACCGCGGCGACGAGCGGCGTCCAGAGGTTGCGGATCACGTCCCAGCGCTCGACCCGGCGCGCGTAGTAGAGGTCGATCGCGGAAGAGCGTGCGAGCTCGCCGATGTCCGCGCCGGCCGCGAAGGCGCGGTCGTTGCCGCCGAGGACGATGCAGCGCACGTTCGAATCGGCGTCGAGCTCCTCCAAGCGCGCGATGAGCTCGTCCATCAGCTCGTCCGAGAGCGCGTTCAGCTGCTTGGGACGGTTGAGGACGACGGTCGCGATCGGCTCGTCGCGCTCGACGAGCACCAGCGGATCACTCATCGCGCTTCTCGACGAAGCGGCGCACCGCAGCCTGCGGCTCGTCGGTGGCCATCGAGACGGCGAGCCAGTCGCGCGCGTGGTTGATCGTCTGGTGCCAGGCGAAGTCCTTCCAGAAGTTCAGGTGCTGCTTGGCATACCGCGTCGTCTGCGGGAGCTTGCGCGCAAGGTTCGCGACGACCGCGTCGACCCTGTCGTCGAGCTGAGTCGCCGGCACCGCCCAGTTCACGAGCCCCCACTCCTCCGCCTTCGGTGCAGGAATCTCCTCGCACATGAGCACGATCTCGCGGGCGCGACGGTCGCCGACGAAGATGGTCAGCCACTGCGTCGCGCCGCCCGCCGGGACTGAGCCGTGCTCCGGTCCGACGTGGCGGATGAACGCGTCGTCGACCATGACGGCGAGATCGCAGGCCATCTGCAGCTCGTTGCCCCCTCCGACGCAGATCCCGTTGATGCGCGCGAGGGTGGGCTTGCCGATCTCGCGCAGGCGGTCGTGCGCGTCCTTGAACGCGCCAAACCACTTCCAGTACTCGTTCGGGTTCCCGAGGTAGTCCTGCGCCCATGACTTCAGGTCGGCGCCGACGCAGAACGCGCGACCCGCTCCCGTGAGCACGACGACGCGGATCTCGTCGTCCCACGACGCGTCCTCGCAGGCGCGCGCGAGCTCGCGCAGCATCTGAAAGTCGAACGCGTTCAGGATCTCGGGCCTGTTGAGCGTGATCGTCGCGCGCGGCGGTGTCTTCTCGTACAGGATCCGCTCGAAGCCGAAGTCCTCCGGCGCCCGGGGCGCCGGGTAGGTCGGCTCACTCAAGGGCCACTAACCTCGGCGAACTGGACGTGGAACGGCACGCCCAATGCCATCGCGTCCTTGCCCGTCGCCATGAACTCTTCGGTGCGAGCGGCTTCCTTGAACGCGTCCATGCTCGGGAACTCCCACTCGGCGTAGTAGCGGTAGCGCGGTTCGCCCATCGGCGCGCCGAAGACGCGGCCGTGGCGGAACGTCCCGCCGGGCACTTTCCGGCAAAGGGCGGCGTGCTCTTCGTACCGCACGGGGTCCGGTTCCTGCTCGTAGACGATGAGGACGCGAACCATCGGCCCGAGCGTATAGCTTCGCGCCCTGATGTCGGGCGGGACGGTGCTGGCAGTGGCGATGACTGCGACCGCGGGTCTCGCCGGGTCGATCCAGGTGGCGATCATGGGCCGCTTCGGCGAGCGCATCGGCGTTTTCGAGGCGCTCGCGTTCGCGACCGTGCTGACCGCGATCCTCTCGTGCGCGGCGCTCCTCGTCGTGCGCCGCAGCCTCGTCGCCTACTCCGCCGGCCTCCATGTGCCGCAGTGGCTCTGGCTCGCCGGCGTGATGGGGTTGATCGTCATCCTCTCGATCACGTACGCGACGCCGCGGCTGGGCGCGACGGCAACGATCGGCCTGCTGATCGCCGGTCAGCTGACGATGGGCGCCGTGATCGACCGCTTCGGTCTCTTCGGCCTCGAGAGGATCCCGATCGGCTGGCCGCGCCTGCTCGGCATCACGCTGCTCGCCCTCGGCGCCGCTCTCTCGCTCAGGAAGTAGCGGGCGCGCGCAGGCCCGCATCCTCGAGCGCCGCCGCGACGAGCGCGTCGTAGCGCTCCGCCGCGAGGTCGCCGAGCGGGTCGCGCGTGTACGCGAGCAGCTGCCCGTACGGGAGCGAGAAGGCCGCGCGCATCGCGAGCAGGCGCCGCCGCTCGGGTGTCGAGTCCGGTCGCAGGACACGCTCTGCTTCTGTCAGCCTGCGGGCCGCGCGGATCCGGTCGGGCAGCCAGCTGACGAGCAGCACCGCGGCGGGGACGCCGAAGATCACCAGCCCCAGGATCAGCGCGAGCCGGTGTACGGCGTTCTCGCCGGCGCGGCCCAGGTCGGCGACGTTGCCGCCTGTGCCCTCGCCCGCACCGCGCAGCGCGCCGCCGAGCGGGCCGCCGACGAGCGGAACGTCGTCGACTGCGTCGCCGGCGGAGTCGAAGCCGCGTTCAACCGAGGTGCCGGCGACGGCGACGCCGTGTCCGAGCACCGCGAGCTTGTCGACGGCGTCGTGGACGGCGAGGCCGATCCACGCGAACAGGACCAGCAAAGCGACGACGAGCGCGTCGCGGACGATCGCGTTCGCCCGTCGCGACGGAACTTCCGGGTAGATGCGCATGCCGCGCTCATACCCGGACGCGGCCGAGCATGACCCAGCCGACGAGCGGCGCGAGCGCGGCCAGGGCGAACCCCACCCGCCAGGAACTCGCCTGCACGACCGCCGCGAAGGCCGGCAGAACGACGACCGCGGCCATCCCGAGCACCGTCTGCTGAAAGCCGATCGCCGCTCCGCTCCGGGCGCGCCCCGCCAACTCGGCTGCGGCCACGAACGCGAGCCCGTTCCAGGAGGCGGAGATCGCTCCGGCGCCGACGAGGAGCGGCAGGACGATCACCAGCGGAGCTTGCAGGATCAGCGCGGCGCTCGCGAGCGAGGCGAAGGAAGCGATCCCGATCAGCCGCAGGGGCACGACGCGAGAGCGCAGCACGTCCGACCAGCGGCCGACCAGTACGCGCAGGACGAGCGCCAGCGCGTGCACCGCCGCGAGCGCGGCGGCGGCCGACTTCGGCGCGAGGCCGCGCGCGTCGTGCAGGAAGAGAACGAGGAAGCTGAACGTGACGATCTGCGCGGCGACGTACGCCGCACTCGCGCCGGACAGCAGCCAGAGGCGCTTATCTCGTAGCGTCCACTCGACGTCCCCGGGCTGCACGTGCTCCTCAGGAACCTCGCGGATCACGACAGCGCCGATCAAGGCCCCGAGCACACAGAAGCACGCGAGGAAGAGGAAGGCAGCGTCCACGCCGTGGCTGCGTGCGAGCGCCGGAAGCAACAGCGCCGCTATCACGCCGCCGAGCGGGACGGCCATCTGCCGGACGCCGAAGGCAAGGCCGCGCTCCTCGGGCCCGAACCAGGCCATGACCGCTCGGCCGCTCGCCGACTGCACGCTCGCCCCCGACGCACCCGCGAGTGCGAGCAGCAACGCCGCGGGCAGGAACGAGTCGGCGAGCGTCAGGCACCCGAGGAACAGGCCGCAGCCGCCGAGGCCGAACGTGAGCGCGCGACGCTCGCCGATCCTGTCGGCGACGAACCCCCACGGCAGCAGCGCGACGGTGAGACCGAGACCCCCCGCGGCGATCAGCAGGCCGAAGCCCTTCAGGTCGAGGTCGTAGGCGTCGCGTAACGCCGGTGCAATCGCGGGCAAACCGACGGAGAGGGTGGAGTAGCTCGTCTGCGCGACGCTGCCCGCCGCGAGGACGGCCCAGCGGTAAGGAGGTTTCAGAGCTGGAAGGGGTTGAACGGCCTCGCCGAGGTGGAGACCAGCACGCTCTTCGTCTCGAGGTAGAGCTCGAGCGTCTCGATCCCGAGCTCGCGTCCGAAGCCCGACTGCTTGTAGCCGCCGAACGGGATGCCCGGGAACGCGGTGTACGGCATGTTGATCCCGACCATCCCCGCCTTGATCGAGCGCGCCATCCGGTGCGCGCGCGCAGGGTCGCGCGTCCAGACGCTCGCGAAGAGCCCGTACTTGGTGTCGTTCGCGATCCGGGTCGCGTCCTTCTCGTCCTCGAACGGGATCACGGTGACCACCGGGCCGAAGATCTCCTCCTGCGCGACGGTCATCCCGTTGTCGACCTGTGCGAGGACCGTCGGTGGGTAGAAGGCGCCCTTCCCGTTGCCGGGCTCGCCGCCGAGCACAAGCTCGGCACCCTCCTCGCGGCCCTGCTCGACGAACGCGTGCACTTTGTCGCGGTGGTTCGTGGAGATCAGGGAACCCATCTGGGTCTCTGCGTCCAGAGGGTCGCCGACTTTCAGCGCGCCGGCCTTGTCGGCGAACGCCGAGACGACGTCGTCGTAGATCGACTGCTCGACGAGCAGGCGCGAGCGGGCCTCGCAGCTCTGTCCCGCGGAGTAGTAGATCGACCAGACGGCACTCGGGATCGCGTCCTCGAGGTCGGCGTCCGCGAACACGACGTTCGGGCTCTTGCCGCCGAGCTCGAGGATCAGCCGCTTGATCGGGCTCGAGCAGAGCCGCATGATCTCGCCGCCCGTCTGCGTCGAACCCGTGAACGCGACCTTGTCGATTCCGGGATGACGCACGAGGTGCGCGCCGGTCGTCGGACCGTCGCCGGGGACGATGTTCACCACGCCGGGCGGGATCCCGACCTCCGCGGCCAGCTCCGCGAGGCGGAAAGCCGAGAGCGGCGTCGCGGGATCGGGCTTCAGCACGACCGTGCACCCGGCCGCGAGCGCGGGCGCGAGCTTCCACGTCGCCATCATCAGCGGGTAGTTCCAGGGCACGATCTGTCCGCAGACGCCGACGGGCTCCTTGAGCGAGTAGTAGAGGAGCGAGCCGCCGACGGGGTTCGAGCGGCCGGCGATCGACGCGATCGCGGAGGCGTAGAACCGGAAGTTCTCGACCGCCTGCGCCAGTTCGGCTTTCACGGACGAGATTGCCTTGCCGACGTTCCGCGACTCGAGCTCGGCGAGCTCCTTGCGGTTCGCCTGGATCGCGTCGGCGAGTGCGTGAAGCAGGCGTGAGCGCTCGTTCGGCGGCGTCTTCGCCCAGGGCCCGGCAAGCGCTGCGGTAGCAGCCTCGACCGCGCGATCCACGTCGTCGTCGCCGGCCATCGCGGCCCGCGCGAGAGGCTCTCCGGTCGCAGGCTCGCTGAGCTCACGGACGTCGCCGGAGGCCGGCTCGACCGCCTCGCCGTTGATGAAGAGCAGGTACTCCCGCGTCGCGATTGCCATCCGGCGGGAATCTATCGATACGCTCCGCGAATGACCGACGACTCGGTGCAGGTAGAGGCAGCGCGGATCCCGGACCGCGACCGCCTACTCGAGGACCTGAAGGCGCACGGGCTGGACGCAAGGGCGGACGGCGAGATGGGAATCGAGATTCGCTGCGGCACGGACACCGAGGCCGCCGACGAGGTCTACCACGAGGTCGAGAAGTTCGTCATGGACCTCGGCGCGCCCTTCGTGCCGATCAAGCACGAGGGCGTCGTCTACGTGCGCCCCCCGATCAGCTAGAGGAACCGTGTCCTGTCGCTGCCCCTGCGGCGCCCAAACGGCGCCGTCAGGCACGCTCGAACAAGGCGGCCTGGCCCTGGCCGACGCCCACGCAGAGTGTCGCCAGGCCGTAGCGCCCCCGGCGGCGGCGCAACTCGTGCAGGAGCGTGACGGCGAGGCGCGCGCCGCTCATCCCGAGCGGGTGGCCCAGCGCGATCGCGCCGCCGTTCACGTTCACCTTCTCCGGGTCGAGGCCGAGCTCGCGGATCACGACCAGGCTCTGCGACGCGAAGGCCTCGTTCAACTCGACGAGGTCTAACTGGCTCGCGTCGATTCCGACTCGAGCCAGCAGTTTTCGTACGGCCGGAACGGGACCAATTCCCATGATGCGAGGATCGACACCCGCGACCGCGCTGCCCACGAACGTGCCAAGCGGTTGTGCGCCGAGCTCGCGCGCCCGCTCCTCGCTCGCGATCACGAGCGCCGCGGCGCCGTCGTTGATCCCGCTCGAGTTGCCGGCGGTGACCGTCCCGTCCCGGCGGAACGCGGGCTTCAGCGTCGCGAGCTTCCCGGCGGACGTGTCCGGGCGCGGGTGCTCGTCGCGCTCGACGCCGTCGACGGCCACGAGCTCGTCCGCGAAGCGACCAGCGTCGTGCGCCGCCGCCCAGCGCTGCTGCGAAGCGAGCGCAAACGCGTCCTGCTCCTCGCGCGAGACGCCCCAGCGCTCGGCGACGTTCTCTCCGGTCTCGCCCATCGACTCGAGCGGGAACAGCTCCTCCAGGCGGGGGTTCGGGAAGCGCCAGCCGAGCGTCGAGTCCCAGACCGTCTGGTTGCCCCGCGGGAAGCCCTGCTCCGGCTTCGCCATGACGAGCGGCGCGCGGCTCATGGACTCGACCCCACCTGCGACGAAGAGGTCGCCGTCCCCCGCCGCGACGGCGTGGCAGGCGGCGACGACGGCCGACAGCCCGGATGCACAGAGACGGTTCACCGTCACGCCTGCGACCGACTCGGGCAGCCCGGCGAGGAGCGCGCCCATCCGGGCGACGTTGCGGTTGTCCTCGCCGGCCTGGTTCGCGCAGCCGAGATAGACGTCCTCGATCGCGTCCGCGGGAACTCCCGCGCGCTCGACGGCCGCGCCGATGACCGTCGCTGCGAGGTCGTCGGGCCGGACGCCCGAGAGCGCGCCGCCGTAGCGTCCGACCGGCGTCCGCACCGCCGACAGGACGAAGGCGCGGCTCACTCCACGAACTCGAGGCGCACGGGGTGCTCGTACGCGCCGATCGCCTCGGCACGCCGGAGCAGCTCCCGCACGGCCTGCCGGCCCTCCTCGCCGTAGTCGCACGTGAAGTCGTTCACATACATGCCGACGAAGCGGTCCGCGAGCCCTTCGTCCAGGCCGCGCCCGAACTGCAGTGCGTACGCCATCGCGTCGCGACGGTTGTCGAGCCCTGCCTGGATCGAGTCGCGCAGCACCCCCGAGAGATCGTGCAGCCGCTCCTCGCCCACGTCGCGGCGCGCGACGTTCACGCCGAGCGGCAGCGGCAAGCCGGTCTCGAGCAGCCACCACTCGCCCAGGTCGACGCACTTCTGGAGGCCCTCGGCGCCGTACGTCAGCTGGCCTTCGTGGATCAGCAGGCCCGCGGCGGCGCGCCCCTCGCGCACCTCGTCGAGGATCTGGTCGAACGGCAGCTCGCGGTAGCGGAAGTCTCCGAGTGCCATCCGGAGTACGAGGAACGCCGTCGTCATCTTCCCCGGCACGGCGATCTCGACCTCGCGCAGCTCGTCGAACGTGAGCGCTTTCGGCGCGACGACGATTGGCCCGTAGCCCGAGCCCATGCTCGCGCCGTGCGGAAGCAGGACATAGCGGTCCTGCACATGCGGGTAGCTGTGCAGGGAGAGCGCCGTCACCTCGAGGCGTCCTTCCAGCGCCCACTCGTTGAGCGTCTGGATGTCGCGCAGCACGTGCTCGAACTCGAAGCCGCGTGTGTCGACACGATTCTCCGCGAGCGCCCAGAACATGAACGCGTCGTCGGGGTCGGGGCTGTGACCCAAACGGATCAGCACGCGGGCCAGGCTAGCGGGACTCTCGCGACCCCCGTCCGAAGAACCAACGTTCGAGCGGACCGAGGAGCTCCTGGCGCGTGAACGGCTTCACGTGCTGCGGACGGCCGTCGTCCTCCGAGACGCGGACGTCGTCCTCGAGCACGCCGTTTGCGTACTCAAGTGCATCGTCGAGCTCGTAGCCCTCAAAGACGTAGTCGTCGCGCCGCGGCTCCGCAGAGTCGCGTTGCTGCGGGTTCACGGCCCGCCCGACCGCCCAGAGCGCGCCCTCTTTGCGCTCGATCCAGATGACGATTCGCTCCTCGGCGCCGCGGTCGTCGACACCGCTGATCGCCCGTTCGGCGAATCGGCCAGCCGTCGCTCTTCGCCTCATTGCCGTTTACGATAGACCCGTGGGTCGCCTTTCGCAGTTGTTCCGCAACCCGTTCACGTTCCTCTTCGAGCGCTCCAGCCAGGAAGACCGCCTCGCGGCATACGTGATCCGGGAGCACAACCGCGGGCGGCCGCTCGAGGAGATCCTCCAGGATCGCTATATCGTCAACCGCACGACGCCGTCGCAGCTGCAGCGGCTGCTCGACAACCCGGATCTCGTCCGCGCGCTCGGCAACGACACGATCGAGGCGGTGCGGATGACGATGAGCTCGACCTAGAGCTCGCGGCCGACGCCGCGCTCGCTGGCGCGAGCGACGACTGCTCCGAGGCATCGCTTGCGATGCCGTTTGAGAGGTCATGCCGGCTTTGCCGGCGTGACCGTTTAATCGGGGCGGCATGTCCGAATCAAAGCTGGCGGCCCACCGCCTGCTGCTGTGCCCGCGCGACGACCGCCGCACCCGCGGCGACGTCCCAGGCCGCGATCCCGTTCGACTTGAAGACGACGATGTCGTCGTCCGATCCCCGCCCGGCGACCTCCCCCGTCACCACCTCGTGCAGCTCGTGCACCTCGAGCCAGTCGAGCAGCCCCTGCTGCACGGGCTCGATCAGGTCGCCTGACTCCTGACGGGCCTGCTCGCGCGAGTCGCAGCACACGAAGCTTGCGCGCTCGATCACCGCGTTGTCGAGCTCGCGCGCGTTTGGCTCGTTAGCGCCCACGGCGCAGACGAGCGCGCCGGGCTTCAGCCACTCTCCGCGCAGCACCGGGTCCTTCGAGGTCGTCACGGTGACCACGATGTCCTGCTCGCCCGCGTCGCGGTGCGTCTCGCCCGGCTCGGCTCCAACCCGCTTGCAGAACGCCTCGAGCCGCTGCTGGTTCCGGCAGTAGACGACCACGCGCTCGATCGTCGTGCACGCCTCGCGGATGCAGAGCACCTGAGACTCGGCTTGCCAGCCGCAGCCGATCACGCCGAGCGTGCGGGCGCCGGGCCGGGCGAGGTACTTCGCCGCCACGCCGCTCGCACCGCCCGTGCGGAGCTGGCCGAGCTTGTCCGCCTCGATCACCGCGTACAACTCCGCCGCACCGAGATGGAAGAGGACGACCACGAACGGCGTCCCGCCGGGCAGCCACGTGTACGACTTGAGTCCGGCGAAGCCGAGCTCCGAGTCCGCGGCCGCCATAATCGCGAAGATGCCGTCCTCGACTCGGACGCGCGTCCGAGGGACGTTCTGGACGGAGCCGCGGGCGATCCGGTGGAAGGACTGCTCCACCGCGTCGATCGCCTCGGCCGGCGTCAGCAGCTCCGCGACCTCCGCCTCGGTCAGGTAGAGCGGCATCAGGAGGACTTCTTGATGAAGCTGATCTGCCCGCTGGTCTCGAGCACCGCCCATTCGGCGTCGGCGATGTGCGCAATGTTGTTCAGGCGCGCCTGCGCGGCGACCTCCTCGAGCGTGATCCGGTTCCGGCGGAGGTTCCGCTCGATCGGCTCGCCGTGTTCGATGATGATCACGGGGTCGCCCTCGAGGATCGGCTGGACGCGAGGGAAACGGAAACTGAGCCACGAGAAGAGGACCGTCATCAGCGCCATCGTCCCACCTGCGAGCATCGCGCCGGTGACCGAGAAGTCGTTCTGCGTCACGCCCTGCTGAATCAGATCGCCGAGGACGATCAGGAGGATCAGGTCGAAGGGCTCGAGCGTCGAGAGCTCGCGGCGCCCCACGGCGCGCGTGACGAGCCAGACGACCACGAACATCCACGCTGCGCGGAAGACGATGTCCATTAGTGGGCCACTTTCACGGAAAGACGGTGATGGTCCGGGCGACGGTGGCGATGTGCTCGTCGCCGTCGCGGAGCTCAACGTTCTGGTCGCGGCGGCCGACGTTCGTTGGATTGACCTGCATCTGCAAGTAGAAGAGGTGCGAGTGGTTCGCCGGGACGTGGCCGAGCTCGAAGACGAGCTTCCCGTTCTCGCTTCCTTCACCGACGGGCGAGGGCTCGACCGTGTTGATCGTGATCCCCTCGACCCACCCGGAGTCGAGCACGAGCGTGGCGTTCTTCAAGTCGCGGTTCGCGCGGATGTGGAAGCGGGCCTGGTAGTAGAGACCGCCGCGAACGCGCATCGGCGCGTAGACGGAAAGCTGCGCCGCCGGGCGTGCCGTGCTTGTCGTCTGCGGGCGTTGACCGAAGGCGTTCAACGCGCCGAGCAAGATGAAGACGCCGATCAACGCGGTCAACGCGCGACGCACGACGTGATCGCGTCGCCCTTCGCGGTCGCGGTTCGCCTTCAGCGTGAGCTGGTCCGGAATGTCGGCCACGGCCGAGAGTTCGGCGGCAGCCCTGGCGCTCCTACCCCGGCTCGGTGCCGTCGCGCACGACCACGCCGCGCCGGTCGGCGCGAACCACCGCTGACCAGGGAACGACGTTGTGCGAGCGGAGGCGGTCCTGTGATTCCGGCGCGCCGAGCCCGAGGCGCTCGAGCAGGCCCATGCCGCCGACGACGAGGCCGGTGATCCGCAGCGACGACGCGGTGAGCTCGGCGCGCACGTCGTGCACGTGTCCGAGCCGCTCGCCTGACTCGGTGTGCACGGAGACGCCGAGGAGATCGCTCAGCTTCATGCGCCGGGAATCCACTCCAGCCAGCGCCGCATGCGGTCGTCTCCGCGCCCGAGGCGCAGCTCACGGGAGCTCCCCTTCAGATGCACCGCCGAGTCGACCTTCTCGACGCGATCCCATGGAACGTGCACCTGGCTGCGACGCCCGACCAGGATCGCCGCCACGACGGGCTTCCCTTCACGCACGCCCTCGACCTCGAGGTCATCGACCTTGCCGCAGCGGCGGCCGTCGCTGTCCACAAGCTGGTGGTCGAGCAGGCCGAGCCCGACATCGATCGACTCGCTCATCCCTGCCCGGCGTTCGTGAGGATCAAGAGAGGTACGGCGGCCACTGCGATCCCGACGATCACGACGAGATAGGCGAGCCCGAACGCGTTCCCGAGCTTCCCGTTCGCGTGCGTGCCCATGTACGCCCTGTCGTTCGCGACCAGCAGGATCGGAACGTACGTCAGCGGGAGCGCCACGGCAGAAAAGATCACCGAGTACTCCGTGACGAGCACGGGATCGACGCCCGTGAGGATGACGAGCGACGCGAGTGCGAAGAGCACGAGCCAGGTGAGCGTGAAGCGCGGCGCGCCCGAGGGCTTCCGGTACTTGCCCCACTCCCAGCCGAGGAACTGCGCGAGGTTGTATGCGCCCGAGAAGGCGACGTCGAGCGCCGCGCCGCCGATCGCGAACAGCATGCCCACGAGCGCGAGCAGGAGGCCGATCTCGCCGAGCGGCGCCTGCGCCATCAACGCAGACGTCCCGAGGAAGTCGGCCGAGATGCCGTGCGGGAGCAGGAGCGCTCCGGCGGAGATCATCAACGCGAACGAGAGGAAGCCGCCGAGGCCGTAGCCGATGATCGAGTTCGCCTTGTTCGTGCGCAGGTCCTTGGGCGTCCATCCCTCCTCGACCGCACCGGACGAGTAGAAGTAGACCTCGTAGGGAGTCATGGCGGCACCGAGCAGGCCGACCGCGAAGAACGCGTACAGGAGCAGCTCGCCCGTGTTCGCGCTCGGCACGAAGCCGCGGCCGACGGCGCCCCAGTCGGGATTGAGCTTGACCGCGGCAACCGCGAAGACGATCAGGCACAGGCCGACGTAGCCGAAGATCCGCTCGAGGTACTCGAACGACAGCGTCCAGATCACGACGACGAGCGCGAGCGCGCCGACGACGATCAACAGCCTGTACGGAAGGTTCGAGAGCAGATGGAGCACCACTGCGACGCCCCCCACCTCCGCGCAGAGGGTCATCAGGTTCACGATCTGCGCGGCGATCAGCGCGACGAGCCCGACCCGGAATCCGAGCCGCTCGCGCACTGCTTCGAACACTGCGCGCTTCGAGACCGCCGCCACGCGCCCGCACATCTCCGAGTACGTGATGATCCCGACGACGCCTATCACGACGACCCAAAGCAGCTGGTAGCCGAACGTCGCGCCCGCGGCCGCGTTGAAGACGAGGTCGCCCATGTCGACGAACCCGCCGATCGCGGCGAGGATCCCGAGCGCGATCGAGAAGATCGCCTTCACTCGAGCTGCCCCAGGAGCTTCGCGACCCTGGTCAGCCGCTTCTCGATCAACCGCGCTTGCCTGGGGTCGGCGTGTTCGAGCCGCTGGAGGTCGCGCGCGACCAATCCAGCGGCCCTGGACAACTGGACCGTCTTCGCCGTCGACCTCAGCGACGACGCCTGCCTCGCAAGCTCGTCCGCGTGCGCGCTCCTGTACGGCTTCCACTCGTCGCCCTCACCGGCGTCATGTGCCATCAGCGCGCCCTCCGCGGCGAGCGACTGGAGGGCCTCGGCCTGCTTCGCTGCGCTGGAGCCGCACCCGGCGAGGAGGAACGCCGCCAACAGGACGACGGTGGGCTTCACACCCTCTCGTTACGCGAGGAACCGGAACACCAAACGCCCCGAACGTTGGGCATCATGCGTCGATGCGATCCGTCCTGGTACTCGCCGGCGCGGCGCTTCTCTTGCCGGCAAGCGCCTCGACCGCGACGCAAACCGGCCTCTGGGGCACCATGCGACGAGGCCCGATCACACCGGTCTGCTTCGACAACCGCCCCTGCGACGAGCCGGCCGCGAACGTGACGATCGTCTTCGTCCGCAACGGCCGCGAAGCAGCGCGCGTCACGACGAGGGGGAACGGCTCGTACCGCATCGCCCTCCGGCCGGGCGTCTACAGCGTGCGCACGCCGAAGAAGATCGCGATCGGAAGCGGCCTCGAGCCGTCCCGCGTCAGGGTGCCCTCCGGCCGTCGCGCGCGAGTGAACTTCTTCATCGACACGGGCATCCGCTGAACGTCGCCACCGGGGCGGCCTTGAGTCCGTCGGAGATCAGAGACCGGGCGAGTCTCCAACGAGGTGGACCGCTGAAGCCTTACATAGGGCGCGGGGTAGCGGCGGTGATCATCGCGGCGGCCGTGGTCCTCGCCGGCTGCGGCGCCGAGGAGCGCACCGCCGGCTCCTCGCAGGAACTCACGGAGAACCTCGAACGAATCGAGCGTGAGAGCGACGGGCCCGTCTACTGGCTCGGCCCCTCGTTCGAGGGGCTTCCCCTGACGCACGCTGAGGGCCCTCACCCCGAGTTGGCGCGCGGGCCGAGCCCGGAGCGCGCGCCCGGCGTCCCGGGTCCGCCTCCGGCTCCCGCACCCGGCTCCTTCTTCATCTACGGCGAGTGCAACGGCGAGGGGGACGGGGAGAACTACCACTGCAGCGGGCCGCAGATCCAGCTGCAGCACTCGCCGATCGCGAGTCCGAGCCGCTACCCGGAGCAGTTCAGCTGTACCCGCACGAAGATCCGTGGGGTACCCGCCGCGCAGTTCAGCGCCTTAGAGGTCTACGTCGGCCGCTCACTCATCCGGATTTCTGCGCCGACGCAGGCGCAAGCGCGGCGGGCCGCTGCGGCGCTTCGGCCGCTCGACGGAAGCGCCGGCCCGGGCGACGCGCTGCCGCCGCCGGCGATCGAGGTCGACACAGCGCTCAAGCGGTGTGGGCTCGAGTCGCTCGAGGCGAAGCTGGACGAGCTGCGAAAGGATGCGCGGATTCCCCTCCTCTGGGCTGGCCGTCGCTTCGAGGAGCTGCCGCTGTTTCGAGTAGAAGGCGATGGCCGCGTCGCGCGGTTCATGTACGGCGGGTGCAAGACGCCCGAGGTCGCGGGGTCTTGCTATCCGGCGCTCACCGTCGAGGTGACTCCCGTCGCCGATCGCCGTCCGGCCAGTTGGCGCTTGGTCCGCACGGGTGCGATGCAGTGCGACCATCTTCGCATTCGCGGTGCGGAGGCGGCGTTCCTAGCCTATGCCGCGGAGCTAACCGTCTTCACCGGCTCCGTCGCAGTCGTGCTCCGGGGACCGGACTTTCGCCTTCTCCGCCGCGCGGCCGACGCGCTGCAGCCGTTCGACGAGCCCGCGACGCGCGCGCAGCTACCCATGCCGTCCGGCGAGCTGCGCGACGAGCTGCAGCGCGTGTGCCCGGCGCGGGGCGGCGGTACCGGCTAATCCGAGATCCTTCATCCGGGAGACGCGCTCGCGTGGCTCGCGCTGCTCGACGCCATCGACAAGCGCGTTTCTCCAGCAGATGGACATCCTTTGGACACGCTCGACTGACGACGGCTCCGATGTCCATAAGGAAAGGGCTGATTTGCAGGCTCTTCCCTTATGCGCCCGGCATGATTCGAACATGCGACCTCTGCCTCCGCAGGGCAGCGCTCTATCCCCTGAGCTACGGGCGCGGGGAAACCCAGTGTAGCCGCGCCTTTTGGCCGTCGACAGCCAGCTCGGCTTCGTCCGGGACCTCGGTGCGAACATAGGCCAGCGCGAGCCCGGGCACCGCGCTCGTGATCCGGCCGACCGCTTTGTCGCCGAGTCTGACCTCGCTCTCGGGGGCGACTTCCCCCTCCACCTCGAGGACGCGGAGGCGGCGGTTCACCTTGCCGCGGTACTGCTGGCGCGCGATCGGCTCCTGGCCCGGGTAGCAGCCCTTCGTGAACGAGACCGCCCGCTCGGTCAGCCCGGCCTCCGCAGGAAGGACGCGGTCGTCGATCTCGCTTCCGTAGCGCGGCGTGCCCGCCTCGATGCGCAGGCGCTCGAGCTCCACGTCTGAGAGGCGCTCGCCGTCGAGGTCGGCATCGAGCAGTTCCCACGCCTCACGCGCGTAATCGCGGTTCGCGATCCCACCTTCGGGCTGCGCGCCGAAGACGAGCGTCGAGGTGTGCACTTCCGGCTCGATCTCGGCCTTCGCGGCGAAGCGCATGCGCACGAGCTCGGCGCGTACGCGCTCGCCCAACTCAGGCTCCGTGAGCAGGAGGAAATCGTCGTCGGCGCGGCGCAGCACGCGAAGCGGCGCGATCACCCGCGCCTTTGCCGTCAGCAGGAGCGCCTCGCAGGACTCGCCCGGCGCGAGCGCCTCGACGTCGTTCGAGACCATGCGCTGCAGATAGTCCGCGGCGCCGGGACCGGCGACACGAACGAACGCTCGCGGGCGCGAAGCAGTAGCGAGACCCACCCGGGCTAGTGTAGGCCGCGCGTTCCGTTCCAGAGCCGAAAAGAAGGTGCCGGAGGCTGGGTCCGCGGGATCGAGCTCAAGACGGGCGAGGCGCCTGGCTTCTAGAGCTTTCTCCACATAGCGCAGGAGATATTTGACGCGCTCCCAGGAGAAGCGTTAGACCCGGCCGCTGGAGACGAATGAGGAAGGGGGAGGGATGAGGAAGCTTGTCTGCGTCGGTTTGCTCTTGGCAACAGCCGCCGCGCTCGCGCCGATCGCCACAGCCGACGTCAAGATCACCGACCAGTCGTACGTGCGCCACGACGGCGGCACCGACGCGACGATTGCAAGCTGCAACAGCGATGTGCCCAGCAATGTGCCGGGTCCGCCGGCGGTCCCCGCGGGCGGCGGAGAGCGCCAGCAGAACGAGCCGACGGCCGCCGTCGACCCGATGAGTCCGAACCGGATGACGGCGGGCGCAAACGACTATTGCGGCGTTCCCACGATCGGTGACGCGTATGGCGGGTTCTACTGGAGCACCGACAGCGGCACGACCTGGGCGAACAGCCTCCTGCCCGGCTACCCGGCGGACAACTCGGCCGAGGGAAGCAACTGCGACATCACGCCGCAGCACTGCCTCGTCGGTGCCACCGGTGATCCGGTCCAGGCGTTCGACCGCTTCGGGCATGTCTTCTTCGGCGTCATCGGCTTCAATCGGGTCCGGCCGGCGAACGGGTCGCTCTTCGCGGCGCGCTACGACTGGGCGCTCCCGGTGCTGGCTCCCGACTACCGGTGGACCGCGCTCGTCAAACGCGGCACGCCGAGCCCGCTTTTCCGCGGACGATTCAACGACAAGATCGCGATCGAAGCCGACCGCGGCGTGGCGAGCCCGTTCGCCGGAAACGCGGCGCGTCCGTGGGGAAACGTCTACATCTGCTGGGCGCGCTTCACGGCGAGCGGACCGAACAACGGCGTCTGGTTCACGCGCTCGACTGACGGCGGTCGCACCTACGAGAACGCGCAGAAGATCTCCGAGGGCGTGCACGGCAGCCAGTTCTGCGACATCGCCGTCACGTCGAATGGAACGGTCTACGTCGTCTGGCGGCAGTTCGAGTTCCACGCGCAGCAGCCGGACGCCGTCGTGATCGCGAAGTCGACGGACGGCGGCGCCAGGTTCACCAAGCCGCGCGAGATCGCGCGGTTCATCCACTTCGACAACACGGACCTCGGCGCCAGCCCCGAGCGCGCTGAGGCCGAGCATGAGGCATGCCTCCAAGGCGACCTCGCCGAGCCGGAGGCGTGCGGCGAGCAGGAAGGCGGCGCCCAGACCGAGGAGCCGTCGGCGCGTGACTGCGGAGACGGCCCGTTCGTCTGCCGGTCCGGCTACGTCTTCTTCCGCCAGGACAGCCAGACGCGAATCGCCGCGGATCCGACTGACACGTCGCGCCCGCAGGCGGCGTACGTCGTCTACAACGCGAGCGTGCCCGGGAGCCAGACGGCGACCGGAACGAGCTACGGCACGATCGAGCCCGGCGTCGGAAGCCAGGGGCAGATCTACTTCATCCGCACGCTCGACGGGTCGACCTGGACGGGCGGAACCGGGGTGTCGGGCCAGGGCTCGCGGATCACACCGGGCCAGGCGAAGGGGCATCAGTTCTTCCCGGACATCGACGCGAACGCGGGACGCCTGCACGTCGTCTGGCAGGACAGCCGCAACGACACCGCGTCGGGGCCGCCGACGACTCCGAGCGGCGGCGACTTCCGGACGGTGCCGATCTCGAACAAGTGGGTGTCGAGTAACCCGCCGGGGAGCGTCTCGACGGGACCCGGAGTGGGCATCCAGTCGTTCTACGCCAGCTCGACCAACGCCGGAGCGAGCTGGACGGCGCTGCTCGCGTCGTCGGCCCCGCAGATGCCGCAGTACGAGCAGTTCGGCAACCGCGACCTCCCGTTCTTCGGCGACTACAACTACATCTCGGCGGTCGGAAGCACGGTGCTGATGAACTGGACCGACCAGCGCGACCCGGCCGAGACGAAGCCGGGCACGGATCCCCGCTACTCGAACGGCGACGGAACCGACGGGTTCGACGTGGTGCAGTGCCGGGCCGCCAGGCCGGACGGCACGTTCGGCCCGGACACCTGCCCGAACGCGGGCGGGCTGGACGAGAACATCTTCGGGATGGTCTTCATGGGCTGATCGGTTCTCGCCAGAGATTCCCTCGAACGGGGTAAAGGGCGGCCCGGGCGCGGCCGATACGTGGTGTGACCCACCTCCCCCACCCCTCGAAGACCCCGGCCCCCTCGCCGGGGTTTTCGCTTTCTGGGAGCTTTCTCGACGCCCCGAGAAGGCAGAAAGGGCCGGCTTTGCCGGCCCTTTCCAATCCCGCCCCGAGAACTTCAGAGGGCGTAACCCGATTTCTCGGGGTCCTACATCATGTCCATGCCGCCCATGCCGCCGGGCATGCCTGCCCCGGCACCCTGCTTCTCGGGCGCCTCGGCGACGATGGCCTCCGTGGTCAGGATGTTCTTCCCGATCGACGCCGCGTTCTGGAGCGCCGAGCGGACGACCATCGTCGGGTCGGTGATCCCGGCCGTGAGCAGGTTCTCGATCTGGCCCGTGTCGACGTTGAGACCGAAGCCCGGCTTCGCGTTCCGGACTTTGTCGATCACGACCGAGCCCTCCATGCCGGCGTTGTCGGCGAGCTGGCGCAGTGGCTCCTCCAGCGCACGCACGACGATCCGCGCGCCCGTCTGCTCGTCGGCGTCGAGCGCGTCGAGTGAGATCGAGGGGATCGCGTTCAGGAGCGCGACCCCGCCGCCGGGGACGATGCCCTCCTCGAGGGCGGCCCGGGCAGCCTGGAGCGCGTCCTCGACGCGGTGCTTCTTCTCCTTCATCTCGGTCTCGGTCGCAGCACCGACCTTCACCACGGCGACGCCGCCGGCGAGCTTCGCCAGCCGCTCCTGCAGCTTCTCGCGGTCGAAGTCGGAGTCGGTGTTCTCGATCTCCTGCTTCAGCTGCTTGATCCGAGCCTTGATCGCCTCCGGATCGCCCGCACCGTCGATGATCGTCGTCGAGTCCTTGTCGACAACCACGCGGCGGGCGCGGCCAAGCTGCGAGAGCTTCGTGTTCTCGAGCTTGAGGCCCATCTCCTCGGTGATCACCTCGGCGCCGGAGAGGACCGCGATGTCCTCGAGCATGCGCTTGCGGCGGTCACCGAAGCCCGGCGCCTTCACCGCCACCGCGGTGAACGTGCCACGCAGCTTGTTGACCACGATCGTCGCGAGCGACTCGCCCTCGACGTCCTCGGCCACGATCAGCAGCGGGCGACCCGCCTGGATCACCTGCTCGAGCACGGGCAGGAGGTCCTTGACCGCGCCGATCTTCTGGTTCGCGACCAGGATGTAGGGGTCGTCGAGGACCGCCTCCATCCGCTCGGGGTCGGTGATCATGTAGGGCGACAGGTAGCCCTTGTCGAACTGCATGCCCTCGGTGAACTCGAGCTCGAGACCGAAGGTCTGACCCTCCTCGACGTTCACGACGCCGTCCTTGCCTACCTTGTCGATCGCGTCGGCGAGAACGTCGCCGATCTCACGGTCTCGCGAGGACACGGTCGCGACCCGGGCGATCTCCTCCTTGCCGGAGATCTCCTTCGACTGCGACTTCAGGTTCTCGGTGACCTCCTCGACAGCCCTCTCGATGCCGCGCTTGAGCGCCATCGGGTTGGCGCCTGCGGCGACGTTCTTCAGGCCGTCGCGCACGATCGCCTGCGCCAGGACCGTCGCGGTCGTCGTCCCGTCGCCAGCGACGTCGTTCGTCGACGTGGCGACCTCGCGCACGAGCTGCGCGCCCTGGTTCTCGAAGGGGTCCTCGACCTCGATCTCACGTGCGATCGTGACGCCGTCGTTCGTGATGGTCGGCGCGCCGAACTTCTTGTCCAGCACCACGTACCGACCCTTCGGGCCAAGGGTGACCTTGACCGCGTCGGCGAGGATGTTCACGCCCCGCTCGAGCGAGCGGCGCGCGTCCTCGCTGAACTTCAACTCCTTGTGAGCCATTCGTCTCTTCCTCCCTACCTACGCGTTCGCCATTTCGCGATCGCCGACGACCTTTGCCAGGACGTCCGACTCACGCAGGATCAGGACCTCGTCGGTGCCGAGCTTGATCTCGGTCCCGCCGTACTTGGAGAAGATGACCTCGTCACCCTCCTCCACGTCCATCTTGATGTGTTC
>DASYUZ010000165.1:0-4864 GCA_036000665.1 Gaiellaceae bacterium | reverse complement strand
CGCCGGCGTGGACGCGGCGGCGGTCGGGATTCCCTTCGACACGGCCACGAGCTACCGAACGGGTGCACGCTTCGGGCCGGAGGCGATCCGCTCCGCCTCCGCGCTTCTCCGGCCCTACCACCCGGTCCTGAAGATCGATCTGGTCGAGACGCTCTCGATCGTCGACTACGGCGACCTGCCGGTGGCGCCCGGCGACGTCGAGGGAACCTACGCGCGGGTCGAGGGAGGCCTCGCGCCGCTCGTCGACGCGGGAGTCGTCCCGCTCGTGATGGGCGGCGACCACTCGATCACCCTCGCCGAGCTCCGCGCTCTCGCGCAGGCTCACGGGCCCCTAGCCCTCGTGCAGCTCGACTCGCACGCCGACACGTGGGAGTCCTACTTCGGGCAGCGCTACTTTCACGGCACGACGTTCAAGCGCGCGGTCGAGGAGGGGCTGCTCGACGCGAACGCGTCGGTGCAGGCCGGCATGCGGGGCTCGCTCTACGGCGAGGCAGACCTCGACGCGGCGCGCGAGCTCGGGTTCCACGTCGTCCAGAGCGAGGAGCTGCGCGCGCTCGGCCCGGACGGCTATTCCGACCTCGTTCGCGCACGCGTAGGCGAGCGGCCGGTCTTCCTCTCGTTCGACATCGACTTTCTCGACCCCGCCTTCGCACCCGGGACGGGCACCCCGGAGGTGGCCGGCTTCAGCACCGCCGAAGCCGTCGCGTTTCTGCGCGCCCTGCGCGGCCTCCGGCTAACCGGCTGCGACGTGGTCGAGGTCTCGCCGGCCTACGACAGTCCCGGACAGCCCACGGCCCTGGCGGCCGCGAACGTGCTCTGGGAGCTGCTCGCGCTGATCGCCGCCCGCTAACGGGCCGAGCTTTTCGCCGACCTCGTCACGGCTTCGTGCCGATTGTGTGTCAATGCTTCCTGGCTAGGACTCGAGCGTCAGCTTTCGCTCCACGCCGACCTTCGTTCGCAGCGCTTCAAGCCAGCCGGCGCGCAGCGGCTCGAGCAGCTGTTGTCCGAGCTCGAAGGCCTCGTCGAAGCGGGAGACGATCTCCCGCCCGAGCTCGCGTGCGCGCGCCAGCACCTCGCGCTCGTTCACGGTCAAGACACGGCCGTCGCGGACCTTCCAGTCGCCCCCGACGAGCACCGACTCCACGGCGAGCGTCGTGGAGCCGTACGCGAGCTGCCGCAAGGGATCGTTCAGCGGCGTGAAGACGTGGGACTCAAGGTCCAGCAGGACGAGATCGGCCCGACGGCCCGGCTCGATGCGCCCGAGCCCGTCCTTGTCGCCCGCAGGCCGCGCGCCGCCGATCGTCGCGAGCTGCCATGCCTCGGCGGCGCCGGTCCAGCGCTCGTAGTCGATGCCCCAGAGCTTGTGCAGCAGCGCGGCCTGCTTCACCGACGCGAACATGTCGAGCGAGTCGTTGGAAGACATGCCGTCCGTGCCGAGGGCGACGTTCACGCCGTGCGCGAGCAGGAGCGGCACGGGAGCGATCCCGCTGCCCAGCTTCATGTTCGACACCGGGTTGTGCGCGATCGAGACGTCCCGGTCCCGGACGAGCTCCATGTCGCTCGGCGTCAGCCAGATCCCGTGCGCGAAGCAGACGCGCGGCCCGAGGAACCCGATCGCGTCCATATGCTCGACGAGCGTCCTGCCGTACAGCCGCTGGCCGGAGACCGCCTGCATCCGGGTCTCGAGCACGTGGATGTGGATGGGCAGATCGAGCTCCTCGGCGAGGTCGGCGCAGCCGACCAGCATCGTGTCGGTGCAGCGCTGCGGCCCGCTCGGTGCGGGGCAGATCGAGATCCCCTCGTCGGGACGGTGGAAGCGGTCGACCGCGTTCCGCACGAAGCGCTCCCACTCGTCCCACGACGGCGGCTTGTCGCGCTCGAGCCGTTCGATCAGGTCGCGCGAGACGAGCTCCTCGTCGAGCACGACCGTCTCGTGGTACGCGCGATCGGCGATCCCGAGCGCGATCAGCGCGCGCAGCCCCACGTCGCGATAGGCGCGGACGACCGCGTGGAGCGAGTCGTCGGTGAATCCGTCGAGCTCATAGAGGAAGTCGACGACGCACGTCGCACCCGAGCGAAGCTGCTCGATCGCGCCGAGGACCGTGCGCAGGTAGATCTCGTCAGGCGTCTGCGCAGGCGCGGCCAGCGCGGGATAGGAGAAGAGCATCCAGGGCTCGAGCGGGAGGTTGTCCCACATGCCCCGGAACCAGTTCTCGTTCGAGTGGTTGTGCGCGTTGACCATGCCCGGAACGACCAGGTAGCGCGAGCAGTCCACCCGCTCCGCGCCCTCGGGCACCGGCTCCACGATCCGGCCGGCGGCGACCGCCACATCGGTGCGCCGGAAGTCGCCTCCACCGACGTCGACGAGGCCGTTCTCGAGGAGGAGAGCCGCAGCCACGAACGCCTACCGTAAAGCTTGCCGCCGTCCGGGCGACGCGAGAAGATCGCCTCGGCATCGCTCTACCAGAGGAGGGAAGCATGGCGGATCAGCGGGCCGTCGACCTGGCCGAAGAGGTCAGGCTCGACGAGCACGGCATCGAGCCGATCCCCGCGCAGGACCGGACCTCGACGCCGCTCCGGCAGTTCTGGATCTGGGCCGGCGCGAACATCGCGCCGATCAACTGGGTCCTCGGCGCTCTCGGGATCATCCTCGGCCTCAGCCTCACCGAGACCCTGCTCGTTCTGGTGATCGGCAACCTCGTCGGCTGCGCGATCTTCGGACTGTTCTGCATCATGGGCTCGCGCACCGGCGTGAACCAGATGGTGCTCTCTCGCGCGGCCTACGGCCGGCGCGGCGCGTACCTGCCCGCCACGGCGCAGATGCTGATGACCATGGGCTGGCTCGGCGTCAACACATGGGTCGTGCTCGACCTCGTGCTGGGGATCTTCAAGGAGATGGGCTACGACAATCCCGGCACTGCAGCGAAGTACGCCGTCGGGATCGGGATCATGCTCGTCCAGGCCGTGATCGCGGTCGTCGGCTTCTACTGGATCCAGTCGTTCGAGAAGTGGACCGTTCCGGTCGCGGCGGCGGTCATGGTCCTGATGTCGATCCTCGCCTGGAGGAAGGTCGACATCGTCTGGAACACCTCAACCGTCAGCGGCGGCGACAAGGTCACGGCGATCTCGCAGCTGATGACTGCGATCGGCATTGGCTGGGGGATCACATGGCTGTCCTGGTCGTCCGACTACACGCGGTTCATCAAGCCGGGGACACCCGAGCGAAAAGTGTTCGCTTCGACGTTCCTCGGCGTCTTCGTCCCGACCGTGTGGCTCGGCTTCCTCGGGGCGTCCATCGCGAGCGCGGGAACGAAGGCCGATCCGGCCCAGCTCGTCGCAGCGGCGTTCGGCGGCACGTCGATCCTGATCCTGTTCCTCGTGATGCACGGGCCGGTTGCGACCAACATCCTCAACCTCTATTCCGCGACGCTCGCGGCGCTCTCGCTCGACGTCAAAGCCGCGCGCTGGAAGGTCGCGCTCGTCGTTTCGGCCGTGGGAACGATCGCGCTGATCGCGTTCATCGAGTCCAACAACTTCGCCCAGGACTTCGATAAGTGGCTCGCGTCGGTCGTGGTCTGGATCGCCGCGTGGGGCGGGGTGATGCTCGTCGACTTCTACGTCATCCGCCGCGGCCGGATCGACGTGCAGGGTCTCTACGACGACCCGGCGGTCGCGCGCTACGGCGACATCAACTGGGCGGCCGTGATCGCCGCGCTCGTCGGCCTCGTGGCCGGCTGGGCGTGGGAGTACGGCCTCGTCGGGTTCATGCAGGGCCCGATCGCGAGGGCCACGAACAACATCGATCTCTCGTGGCTCGCGGCCTTCGTCGTCTCGGGCGGCCTCTACTACGTGCTCCGGCCGATCCTCTCGAAGGAGGAGCGGCCCGCCGCGGCACCGACTGCCGCAGCCTGATCACGGCGCGCCGGGCCCGCCCCTCGCGGCGGGCCCGGCGGGGCCGTCAAGGGACGGAGCTCCTCCGCCGAATGCAAGTCCGACGTCGACATCCCGGCCGGACAAGTCTTCCTGGACATCTCGGCGCAGGAGGAGCGCCCTGAGTCTCGGCCGCGCAGCGGAGCACGCACTAGAGTCGGAGCGTGCCGGGCAATTACCGCTTCGTAATCGCCGACGTCTTCACGGACACTCCGCTCGAGGGCAACCAGCTCGCCGTCTTCACCGACGCGCGTGAGATCCCGGAGCACGAGCTGCAGCCGATCGCGCGCGAAATGAACTTCTCCGAGACAGTCTTCGTCTACTCGCCGACCGCAGGCGGGCACGCGCGCATGCGCATCTTCACTCCCGTGCAGGAGATCCCGTTCGCCGGCCACCCCACGCTGGGGACGGCGTTCGTGCTCGGCCAGCCGATGCAGCTCGAGGAGATCCGGCTCGAGACGGGGAACGGCATCGTGCCCGTTCGCCTCGAGCGCGACGGGCCGCGCATCGTCTTCGGCCGCATGGAGCAGCCGCTGCCGTCGGTCAAGCTGTTCGATGAGGCCCCGGTGCTCGCGGCGCTCGGCGTCGAACGCTCCGAGCTGCCCGTCGAGGTGTACGACAACGGCATCCGCCACGTGTACGTCGCGCTCGGCTCGGAGGACGACGTCGCCCGGCTCGAGCCCGACTTCGCTGCGCTCGCAAAGCTGGACGCCCTCGGCGTGAACGTCTTCGCCGGCTCGGGCACGCGCTGGAAGACCCGGATGTTCGCGCCCGGCTCGGGCGTCCCGGAGGACCCGGCGACCGGCTCGGCCGCTGGACCGCTCGCGCTCCATCTCGCACGTCACGGCCGGATCGCCTGGGGCGAGGAGATCCGGATCGAGCAGGGCGCCGAGGTCGGCCGGCCGTCGGTGCTCTTCGCGCGCGCCGACGGCTC
>DASYUZ010000164.1:0-6680 GCA_036000665.1 Gaiellaceae bacterium | reverse complement strand
GGAGCTTGTCCCGCGCGTTGTAGAAGTTGAGGTGGCGGTCCTCCCGCCTTGTCCGGTCCTGTTGTGACCGTGACGGGTGTCTGAAGTCCATCGAGACAGGAGGAACCGCCGTGAAGAAGGTACATCTGGTCGAGGTCGGATCGGTCGAGGCCGAGGCGCAGCGGCTCGCGCTGCCCGACCACGTGCAGCTCGCGATGTTCGAGATCGCAAAGTCGGCGAAGGAGGGGCTTCTCGCACTCGCGGTCGGTGCCGGGCTGGCCGTGTTGCACGAGTGCATGGAGCACGAGGTCGATCACGTTGTCGGGCCGAAGGGGCGGCACAACCGCGAGCGCACGGCGAAGCGCCATGGGCAGGTGGGCGGCGAGGTCACGCTCGGTGGGCGGCGCGTGCCGGTCAGCCGGCCGCGGCTGCGGACCGCCGACGACAGCGCGGAGATCGCGCTTGAGTCCTACGCGGAGTTCGCCGCGCGCGATCTGCTCGAGCGGGTCGCGTTGGAGCGGATGCTCGCGCGCGTCTCGACGCGCCGCTATGGCCGCGTCGGCGAGCCGGTCGGGGCCGAGGTCGAGGCGCGGTCGCGGTCGACGTCGAAGTCGGCGGTCTCGCGCGCGTTCGTGAACGGGACGCGCGCGGCGCTCGACGAGCTGCTCGCGCGCGACCTCAGCGGCCTCGAGCTCGCGGTGGTGATGATCGACGGCCTCGAGCTCGCCGGGCTGACGCATGTCGTCGCGCTCGGGATCACCCCGGACGGAACGAAGGTGCCGCTGTCGCTGCGAGAGGGATCGACCGAGAACGCGACCGTCGCGACCGCGCTGCTGAGCGACCTCGTCGACCGCGGGCTGCGGCTGCACGAGGAGCAACTGTTCGTGCTCGACGGCGCCAAGGCACTACGCAAGGCCGTCCGCGACGTCGCCGGTACCAGGGCCCCGGTGCAACGCTGCCAACGACATAAGGAGCGCAACGTCATCGACCACCTTCCCGACCGCGAGCGCCCGTGGGTGCGCGCCAAGCTGCGCCGGGCCTGGGCAGACCCCGACCACACGGCCGCGCTCGCGGCGCTCAAGGCGCTCGAACGCGTCCTCGAACGCTCCCACCCCGACGCCGCCGCCTCGCTCCGAGAAGGCCTCGAAGAGACGCTCACGCTCACCCGCCTGGGCGTCAGCGGCACACTCAAGCGCACGCTCTGCTCGACGAACCCGATCGAGTCGATGATCGGCACCGTCCGCGACACCCAGCGCAACATCAAGCGCTGGCGCAGCGGCGACATGCGCATGCGCTGGACCGCGGCCGGCCTCGCCGAAGCCGAGAAGAGCTTCCGGCGCGTCAAGGGCCACCGCGACCTGCCCAAGCTCATCAACACCATCCGCCGCGAACTGAACCCCACCCCGTCCAAGGAGGCCGCCACCCTCGCCGCCTGAGAAGATCACGACTCAGGACCGCTACCGAAGATCTACAGACCTCGGGACAACCTCTGCGGCGGTTGTCGGTGGAGGTTTTCAGGCGCTTATCAACGGGAACGGTCGCCAGGTCTGCCCATCACGGGCATCCCCCATCCTCGTGCTTAAGAGGGGAGGTGATTGGCTGACCATCTAAGCCCGCGTCCTCGTCGGGAAGACATCCGTTTACTCAGTAAAGGGGAAACTATGACGCGGCGATCCCTGCTCTCGGCGCTCGTCATCATCGGCGCCGTGAGCGTTTTTCTCCTGCCGGGAGCGGCGGGGAGCAGCTCGAGCTCGCTGGGCAACCTCGTCCTGGCTCGCGGCCTGGACATCGAGCTCGGACTCGTCCAGCCCGGGCCGAAGGAGCAGCGCTTGTCCTCGGGGGTCATGTACGCGGTGCTCCAGGCCAGCGGAGAGCTCGAGAAGCGTGCCAACGCAGTCTCGGGAGGCAGCCCCGGAGCTCCCAACTCGCCAAGCTGTCAGAGCAAGTTCACCGGGGGCGGAACGGGCGCCTCGGTCAACGTCCGCGTGAATCAGGATTGCTCACTAAGGAGGCAAGCCGAGGAGGTCGTCGTCGCCAATCCGACGAACCCCGACAACCTGATCGCGGGACAAAATGACTCCAGGATCGGGTTCAACCACTGCGGGTACGACTTCTCGTTCGACGGCGGCAAGACATGGGGCGACCAGACCCCACCGTTCTGGCAGTTCACGCTCCTCGATCAGCACACCGCCGACGCGTGCAGCGATCCGACGGCGACGTTCGACTCGAAGGGCAATGCCTACGTCGGCGGGATCATCTTCAACGTGACGTCCCCGGCCAACGCCATCGTCGTCGCCAAGTCGAACAAGGGGATCGGCGGCGCCTTCTACCACACGCCGGACAGCACGCTCTCGTTCCAGACTTACCGGACGCTGCCGCTCGGCGTGGTGGCGAACGACCTCAGCCCGACGATCTTCAACGACAAGGAGTTCATCGTCGCCGACGCGACCGCAACGAGCCCGAAGGCGGACAACGTCTACGCGACGTGGACGCGGTTCGACCTGTCGCAGAACAACAGCCCGATCTACTTCAGCCAGTCGACGAACGGCGGCCGGACGTGGTCGACCGGCGTCGAGATCAGCGGCAGCAACCCGGCGGTCTGCACGTTCCTGGTCCCGGGCAGGTGCGACCAGGACCAGGGCTCGCACCCGATCGTTGGCCCGGACGGGACGATCTACGTCGCCTTCGGCAACGCGAACACGCCGTTGGTGGGCATCAACCAGATCCTGATCGTCAAGTGTCCACCGTCGGCGAACTGCAGCCAGTCCGCGAGCTGGACGGCCCCGGTCAAGATCAACGACCTGATCGACAACCACCCGACCGGGCCCGACTCGACCACCGGCTGCCCGTCCGGACGGCAGTGCCTGCCGCCCAACGGCTACCGCGTGCCCGAGTTCACGTCGATCTCGATCTCGGTCGACAAGAGCAGCAAGCTCTACGCCGTCTGGGCGGACTTCCGCAACGGCGGTGGTACATGCACGGGCTCGGCCTCGACGGCCACGCCGCCCTGCGACAACGACGTCTTCTATGCCACGTCGACGAACGGCGGCGCGACGTGGAGCGCAGAGCGGAACGTCGCGCCGGCGGCGAAGTTCGGACCGACGGCCCAGTGGCAGCCGTGGAGCGACGTCACGTCCGATGGCTCGACGCTGTGGATCGCATACTACGACCGCTCCTACGGCAGTTGCGAATCGACCGGCTGCAACGACATCACGCTCGCCAAGGTGGCGAACCCGGCCTCGGCGACGCCGACGATCGGCTACACGCGGCTGACGACGTCGTCGATGCCGAACCTCGTGCCGGCGAACAACCCGATCCAGGCCGGCTTCCTCGGCGACTACATGTGGGTCGACGTTCTCGGCATCGGGCGCCCGCACGTGGTCTGGGCTGATACGCGCGGTCGCAACAACACGGTCGAAGAGGACATCTACTACGCAAGCACGCCCTGAGCGGGCTCGCTGCGGATGAAGGCCGACGAGAAGGGCCGCCCCGGCGGCCCTTCTCCCTCCGGCGGACGGATCGGCCGTTGGAGGGGCTTCACGCCCCGCTTCCGAACGCTGAAGCTCAAGGGCGTGCCGGGTGTTCGGACGGAAACACGGTCACCAGGCCTTGCCGCGGTCGGAGTGAACAGGAAGAAGAGTGCTGCGAACGCGCCGCCCGCCAACATTCCCAGGCGGGAGGAGACGATGCAGGGACAGCGATGGTAGCGGAGCGGTTCGCGCTGCAACGCCGGCCGGCAACACGGATGATGCGCGCGTGATCGGCAAGGCCGCCTGCGCGATCGCCGCGGTTCTGGCGACGACCGCTTGCTCGTTCGGTGACGATCAGCCGTCGCGGCCCGAGCTCGCGTCGGGGAAGCCGCTTCCGGTGCGATGCAAGGTGGGGAGCGTTCGGCCGGCTGCAACCGTGACGTTCGTGGCCAACGGACGAGCGTGGGCGCTCGAGCCGGGCGATGGTCGGCTTTCCTGCCTCTTCCGAGTGCGGCACCCGGGACCGTTCGTATGGGGTCCACGGGGCGACCGGGCGTTGCTCGCGCGGCTGCAGGTCAAGGGGTTCGGTCACGCGCCGACCCGGCCTCCCACACGCGTTGATCCGGCGGCGACGTCATGGGGACGTCCGATCGGGAAGTCGATCGTCTTCGTGGGCCGCGGAAGGCACGCGTTGCTGAAGGCGCACCCGGCGGGAGGGGGCTTCAAAGACGTGACGCCTGTGCAAGGCGTCAGTTACGAACGCGTCGTGTACCACCCGTCCGGGCTCGCCTTTGCGTTCGTGCTCAAGCGCGGCCGGCACGAGTCGATTTGGATGTCGTCAAACGTGGGCGCGAATCCGCGGAAGCTCGTTCACGGGCGGCTGCATACCGGATTCGACGCGATCGCGTTCGGTGAGCGCGGGGCGGTTCTCTACTTCGCTGCGCAGCATGTCGACCACCGCGTCGACGTGCACGTGCTGCCGCTCGGAGGCGCGAACAACGCGCCCGTCGTCTGGCGCGGGGGGCCGGAAGAGCGTGTGACGGATCTCTTCGCGGGGCGCGGAGCGGACATCGCATTCACGGCGGGCCGGTCCTGTGAGTCGAGGAGAGCCGTCGTCGTCGCCGCGCGTCATCGGCGCGGCGCAGACCTGCTGCCGGACCAGCATCGGTCGCGTGCCCTCGGGTGGCTGGACGATCGACACGTGCTCGTCGCGACGGGCGGGTGCGGCGAGAAGCTCGATCTGTACTCCGTCTCGGCGGCGTCGCTGCAGGCGCGCCTGCTCGTCAGAGCGGTCGACGCGGCGTCCGTGCGCCGGGCCGAGCCGCTGCCGCCGCCGCCGCTACCTCCGGAGATCCTGGGCGCGCGAAGTAGCTTCGCCTGATAGCTACTCGACGCGGCCGGTCGGCCGCGACGGCTCCTCCAGGTACAGCCCGAACTCGCGGGCCGCGCACTGAGGGCAGTAGGTCGCGAGCATCGGCCCGGCCTCGGGCTCGTCCGGATCGGGCGCGAGGAAGGTGCGCCAGCCCCGAGCCGCGTCGTCGGACAGATGAGCGCACTCCTGGCAGCGCAACCGCATCAACTCGACGTTAGGCATCTCCGCTGCGTCCATACGACGGTCCTCGGCACAGGCCTCGCGGCCCTTGAGCAAACCTATACGGACGGCTAGGCCGAACTGCGCCGGTTTGGCGACGACCTTGTCGTGCATTCCGGGCAGGTCGCGCGGGTCCGTCCGGAGGAGGCGATTCGGACCACCAGCGGGGCCGATCAGAGGATCGTCAACGAGAGGTGGTGACGCCACGATCGAGGCTCCGCCATTTCGAAGGGGCGCTTCCCCAAGATGACACGATCATGGAGGTCGTCGATGCACCGCAAAATCCTCTCCTTGTCGGTGCTCGGGCTTGTCGGCGTCGGCGCCGCGATCGGTGCGCATGCGTCATTCGCCGGCGACGCGCCGCGGATGGGGCCGCCGAGCACGATCCGCCGCGCCGCATTCCACGGCTACTACGACGGTCATAAGGACACCTACCTGAACACGGACGTCTCTGACAAAAAGGAGGCGGCCGCGATGCATATCAACTACGCGCCGGGGTTGAAGGCAGTCCCGCTCGGGTCGGCGCCGGAGATCTATCTCGTCCAGGGCGCGGCCGCTAGGGGTCAGCTCGCAGTCTTCGGCTCGGAGCCGGGCGAGGCGAGCTACTCGCCGATCTGGAAGGAGACGATCCTGACCTGGAAGGCGAGCGCGGCGCCTGTCCTGATCAAGAGCGATACGCAGATCAACCAGCTCGAGAAGAAGGGGATGCTCTCCGAGCGGGGGACGTCCATCCGGCTCAATTGCCCGATCGTCCGGGTGAGCAAGGGCACGTAATCGATGAGATCCACGGTCGCCGCGCTAGGCGGCGACCGGGACCTCGGTGTCGTCCTCTTCGGAGATTCCGGCGAGCGTGGCCTCGAGCGTGCGGAACGCCCGCGTCTCGAGCTGGCGGATGCGCTCCCGCGTTAGGCCGAGCTCCTTGCCGATCGACTCGAGCGACTGCGGCTCGCCGTCGAGTCCGAAGCGGAGCTCGATGATGCGCCGCTCGCGCTCCGGCAGAGTCTCGAGCGCACGGCGCACCGAGCGGCGGCGGAACGAGACCGCTGCCTCCTCGACGGGGTCGTCGGCGGTCGGGTCGTTGAAGAGATCGCCGAGCTCACCCTCGTCCTCGTTGCCGACGCGCTGGTTCAGCGAGACGTTCGCCTCCGCCGCGTCGAGCGCCTCCTCGACGTGCAGCAGCGAGAGGCCGGTCGCCTCCGCGAGCTCCTCGCGCGTCGGCTCGTGGCCGAGCTGCGCCTGCAGCCGGTTGCGGGCGCGCGAGATCTTCACGCGCCGCTCGTGCACGTGGCTGGGGACGCGGATCGTCGTCGACTGGGACGAGATCGCGCGCTGACACGCCTGGCGGATCCACCACGTCGCGTAGGTCGAGAACTTGTAGCCGCGCCGCCAGTCGAACTTCTCGACCGCGCGGTTGAGCCCGATCACGCCTTCCTGGACGAGGTCGAGCAGCGGCAGCTCGCGCCCGCGATAGCGCTTCGCGATCGAGATCACGAGCCGCAGGTTCGAGTTGATCATCCGCTCCTTCGCGGCCGCGTCGCCGCGCTCGATCCGCTTCGCCAGCGCGACCTCCTCGGCCGCCGTCAGCAGGGGATAGTTGCCGGCCCGGTTCATGAACGCGGTCAGCGCGTCCGCCGAGACGA
>DASYUZ010000163.1:0-8282 GCA_036000665.1 Gaiellaceae bacterium | reverse complement strand
CTCGAACGCGAGTGCGTTCCCCTCGGCCGCGCCGATCCAGATCGGGAGCACGCGATCGCCTTCCGTCTCTCGCAGCAGGACGATTCGCTGGTCGCCCACCACTTTGTCGGCGTCGTCCGCGGCAACGCGGACGAGCACGTCCTCGACTCGTACGTCGATCATTGTTCCCTCCTCAGGTTCAACTTCGGGTTCTCGTGGAGACATCGGCACGAGCTCTTCGCGCAGTCGTGCGCGCGCGCGGTGCAAGCGCACCCGGACGGCACCGGGCGAGCGATCCAGGAGAACGGCGATTTCCTCGCACGACAGACCCTCGACGTAATGGAGCACCACGACGTCGCGCTCGCCGGGCGTCAGCAGCTCGAGGGAGTCGCGAACGAGCTGGTGTAGCTCGCGTTCGTCGGTGAGCTCGAGTGGTGCCGGGGCAGACGCAACGCGGGCAATCGCGCGGGCGTACGCCGCGCGACGACGAACCTTCATCCGTGCCAGATTGAGCGCGATCCCTGCGAGCCAGCCGCCGAAGCGCGACGGCTCGCGCAGTTCGCTCAGGCCCAGGTACGCGCGCAACAGCGTCTCCTGGACCACGTCCTCCGCTTCGCTCTCGTCCCCGAGCATGCGGGCGACGAGCAGCTGCAGACGCTCGCGATGGCCTTCGACGAGGTCGGCGAATGCACCGGTGTCGCCGCCGCGCGCGGCGAGGATCAGCTCAAGGACGCGATCGCTCTCCACGTTCAGTGGTTGCGCGAACCCGGTGAAAGGTTACGGGCGCCGGAGCTCGAACCGGAGCAGCTCCGGCCGGTGGTAGTGCCCGGCGGCGTCGAACCGCTGCCGCTCCTCGTAGAGGCGCTGCGGGTCGAGGTCGGCGTAGAGGATCCCCTCCTCGTCGTACAGCGGGCCGGCCAGGTAGGAACCGTCCGGTGCCAGGATCGCGCTCCCCCCGCGCCCGATGATCTCGTGGCCGTCGAGCTCGGCGCGGAGCGGGAAGTCGTCCGGGTACGACGCGGCACGCTGGAAGTGCGACGGCGCAACGAGGAACGCGCGCGACTCGCGTGCGATATGGACGAGCGTCGCCTGCCAGGCGTCGCCGTCGTCGGCCGTCGGGGCGATGTAGATCTCGACGCCCGACTCGTAGAGCGAGAAGCGCGCGAGCGGCATGTAGTTCTCCCAGCAGATCAGACCGCCGAGGCGGCCTAGCTCCGACTCGAACGCGCGCAGCCCGCGGCCGTCGCCCTGACCCCAGATCAGGCGCTCGTGGTTGGTCGGGACGAGCTTCCGGTGCTGCTCGGCGAGGGTGCCGTCGGGCGCGTGGTAGAGGAGCGAGTTGTAGATCGTCCCCGGGCGCTCCGGGTCGATCTCGTTCACGCCGGTCACGATCCAGACGCCGTGCTCGCGCGCGATCTCGCCGATGCGCCGTTCGGCGGGGCCGGGCACCTCCACGGCACCGCGGTACAACAGTGCGAACGCTTCCTTCGCCCGCGGGTCGCCCCAGCCCGCGAGTGCCTTCGCCCAGACGGATGATGGGTACGCCGGGATGTACGTCTCGGGGAACACGAGGAGCTGCGCGCCCTCCGCGGCCGCCTCTGCTGCGATTGTTCCGAGCTTCTCGATCGTCGCGTCGCGGTCGAAGATCACCGGCTCGGCCTGCACGCACGCGACGCGGACGACGTCGTTCACGCCCCGTAACCTCCGCCGCCCGGCGTCTCGATCGTCACCACGTCTCCTCCGTCGAGGTCAAGCGTCACCTTGGCAGGGACCTCCGTGCCGTTCAAGAGGTTACGCCCGGGCGCCGCCGCTGCGCCTCCTCGCGCGCCGCGCGGCGCGTGGCGACGGCGCTCCGTGAGCAGCGAGACCCGCATCGACTCGAGCGCGCGCAGCTCGCGGACGACGCCGTCGCCGCCCCGATGCTCGCCGCCTCCACCGGAACCGAGGCGAAGCTGGTAGCGCTCGACGCGCACCGGGTACTGGAGTTCGAGGGCTTCGACCGGCGTCGAGAGCGTGTTCGACATCGCGACGTGCACGCCGGACGGACCGTCCCCGTCCGGACACGCGCCCTGGCCGCCGCCGATCGTCTCGTAGTAGGTGAAGCGCTCGTTCCCGAGCGTGACGTTGTTCACGGTGCCCTGTCCCTGCGCGGGGACGTCGAGCGCGTGGCCGAACGCGGCGAAGAGGACGTCGACGATCCGGCTCGAGGTCTCGACGTTGCCTGCCGCGACCGCCGCCGGGCGGCGCGCGTGGACGAGCGACCCCGCCGGAGCCGTTACGTGCACGGGCGCGAACGCGCCTCCCGACGCGGGCAGGTCCGGATCCGTCAGGCAGCGCACGACGAAATAGGACGCAGAGCGCGCCACCGCAAGCGGGCAGTTCAAGTTGCCGTCGTGCTGCGGCGACGTGCCGGTGAAGTCGATCTCCAGCTCGTCGCCGCCGACGGTCACCGACGCGCGGATGGTCAGCTCGCCGTCGATCGCCTCGAGCACATCGCCGGCCTCGTACCGCCCGTCGGGGATGCGCGCGATCGCGGCGCGGACGACGCGCTCGGAATACGAGTAGAGCTCGTCCATCGCCGACGCGACGAGCTCGCGCCCGCGTCGAGCACAGAGCTCCTCGACGCGCTGCTCGGCGAGGTGGTGCGCGGCAAGCTGCGCGCGAAAGTCGCCGCGCCGCTCGTCGGGGTTTCGCATCTGCGCTACGAGCTCGTCGAGCGCCTCGGCCGTCAGGTGCGTGGGCGGGATGACAACGCCTTCCTCGTCGAGCGTGCGCGACATCGCGGGCATCGACCCGGGCTCGACCGCACCGACGTCGGCGTGATGGGCGCGCGACACCGCGAAGCCGAGCTCGGTTCGCGAGACCATCGTCACGTCGGGTAGGTGTGTACCGCCGGCGAACGGGTCGTTCAGGATCCAGACCTCGCCCGGCTCCGGGTCGTTGGCGACGACGGCCGCGACCGCGTCGGGCATCGCACCGAGATGCACTGGGATGTGCTCTGCCTGCGCGATCATGCGTCCGCGGTCGTCGAAGAGCGCCGTCGAGCAGTCGCGGCGCTCCTTGATGTTCGCGGAGAAGGCGGAGCGGATCAGCACCGCGCCCATCTCCTCCGCGACGGCGCGCAGGCTCTCGCCGAGAACTTGGAGCTGAATATTCACGTTCTCGTCACCACCAGCGTGCTAGACCCATCCCTAACCCCCACCCACCCGGGGGGAATCCAGACGGTCGAGCCGGACTGCTCCAGAACGGACGGGCCCTGGACGCGCAGGGGCGGCGCCGGAGGGAGCTCGAAGCGCGGGCCGGGGCGCACGTCTGCGGTACGAACGGCGACCAGCTCGACCTCGCGGGCTCTGTCGGCGTACCCGTAGCGCTCCTCGTGTGCGCGGTGGAAGCGTTCCGCGAGGTCGGCGCCGAGCGAGATCGTCAGCTCGAAGGACTGGCCGCGATAGCGCAGGTCGGCCTCGCCTTCGTGCGGGAGCTGCCCCGCTTCGCCGAGCGGTACGAGCCGGCTTTCGACGCGGTCGCGGCGCTCGTCGCTCGCAACGAGCCCGAGCGCGGACAGCACGCCGGCCGCCTCCGGGACGAGGACGGTGCGGATCCCGAGCTCCTCCGCGAGCGCGCACGCGTGCAGTGGCCCAGCACCGCCGAACGCGACGAGCGCAAAGTCGCGCGGATCGTGCCCGCGCTCGACCGAGACGACGCGCAGCGCGCGCAGCATCTCGGCGTTGACGACGTCGACGACCGCGGCGGGATCCATCGAGCCGAGCGCGCGCTTGGCGGCGGCGTGATCGAGCTCGACCCCGCCGGCGAGCCGCTCGGGCAAGCGCCCGAGGAGCAGGTTCGCGTCCGTCACGGTCGGCACCGTGCCGCCGCGGCCGTAGCACGCCGGGCCCGGCTCAGCTCCTGCGCTCTCCGGTCCGACGCGCAGCGCGCCGCCGGCGTCGACCCGAGCGATCGAGCCGCCGCCGGCGCCGACGGTGTGCACGTCGACGGTGGGAAGGCGGATCGGCAGCCCGGCGACGTGCCGCTCGCTCGTCCGCTCCGCGACACCGCCGGTGATCAAGCAGACGTCGGTCGAGGTCCCGCCCATGTCGAACGCGATCGCGTCCGAGAAACCCGCCTCGGCGGCGATGCGAGCGGCGCCGACGACACCACCCGCCGGACCCGACACGAGGACGAGCGCTGGGTGCGACGCCGCCGCCTCGATTGACGCGACGCCGCCGGACGAGCGCATCACGAGCGGCTCGGGCAGCCCCGCGCCGGCAGCTGAGCCGGCGAGTGCGCGCAGATAACGCGCGGTCGTCGGCCCGAGATACGCGTCAGCAGCCGTCGTCGACGCGCGCTCGTACTCGCGGAACTCGGGCGCAACTTCGTGCGAGGCGACGACGTGGGCTTCGGGCATCCGCCTCCGCAGCTCCTCCACGACCGCGCGTTCGTGCTCGGCGTGACGGTAGGAGTGGAGCAGGCACACCGCGACCGCCTCCGCGTCGAGCTCGGGAAGCGTCGAGAGTTGGAGCGGCTCGAGTACGCCGTCGGACGTCATGCGCTCGTGGACACCGACGCAGCGTTCGAGCGGCACCAGCGGCTCCGAGTGCGCCGCGCAAAGCCGGTAAAGGTGCGCGCGCGTTTGCCGCCGCAGGTGAAGCACGTGCTCAAACCCTGCCGTCGTGACAAGGGCGGTGCGTGCGCCCTTCCGCTCGAGCAGCGCGTTCGTCGCGACCGTCGTGCCGTGCGTGAATCGGTCGATCCGCTCGGCGGCGACGGCGCGCGCCGCGGCAACGACGGACTCCTCCTGTCGCCGTGCCGTGGGAACCTTCGCCGTTCGCAGCTCGCCGTCGGCGACGAGAACTGCATCGGTGAACGTCCCGCCGACGTCGACGCCGAGAAACGCCGGCACTACAGGCGATCCCGCAGTCGGCCGAGGCCGGTCGCAACGAGGTCAGGACGGTTGTTGTCTAATCCGTAAACAAGGTCGTAGAACGGACTCAACGCACGCCTGCCCGCGAACTCAGGAAAGCGAGCAGAGAGATCGATCACGCCAGTCGCGCCGCGAGTGCGGACGCGTTCATGTGCGCCACCGCCGCGATCGAGATCATCGGGTTCACGCCGGAGGCGGTCGGGAACGTCGAGCCGTCGCAAACAACGAGGCGCGCCACCTCCCAGGTCTCGCCCCTCGGGTCGCAGCCCCCGATCGCCGGGGAGCCGGCCATCCGCGCCGTCCCCATGATGTGCGCCGACGCGTAGAGGACGCGGTTCGGCTCCCAGCCGCGTGCGTCGGCGTCTGCGAGGAAGCGGCCGACGCCGCCGTTGCCGCCCGGCTCCCAGATCAGCGGCTTCGCGTGCGACGAGACGATCCGCTTCGCTCCTGCGGCCTCGAGGATGCGCGCCGCCCCGACGAACCCCGCACGCATGTGCCGCAGGTCGTAGCGCGAGAGGCGATAGCGCGCGGAGGGCTCGCCGTTGCGATCGACGACGACCTCGCCCGCGTCGCGGTCGCGGACGAGCGGGAAGATGGGCGCAAGGTTGCGATAGCGCCGCGCAAGGTCGAGGCTCTCGCGCGCGCCGTCCCACTGCAGGCCTGCGCCGAGAAACGTGGGGTGGATCGGCGCGGTCTCGTAGCGGACGCCGTACCCACCGTCGAGGCGCGCGTGCTCCTCCGAATAGCGCGCTTGCAGCGCGCCTTCCCAGGGCCTGATCTCTTCCTCGAACTCGCCTGCGATCAATGTGACGGGGTGGAAGCGGAGATGCCGCCCGATGTTCGCGTTCACGAGTCCGGAGCGCCGCAGCAGCGCAGGCGTGTGGAAGGCGCCGCACGCGACGACGACGGCGCGCGAGCGAACGCGAACGCCGCCTCCCTCTACGCCGACAGCCGCGCCCCGCTCCACGAGAACACGCTCCACGCGCACGCCCGCGAGCACGTGCGCGCCCGCCTCGACCGCGTCCGCGAGCCACGTGCGCGTCACGTCCTGCTTCGCGCCGAGCGCGCAGCCGAAGCAGCAGTAGCCGCAGATCCCATCCTGGTCGCAGCCGCGAACGTTCCGCCCCTGCGCCTCGACGTGCCAGCCGAGCGCCTGGGCCCCGCGCTCGAGCACCGCGTCGCGCGGGGACGCCGTTCCGTGCTCGTAGTTCACGCCCATGCGCTCCCAGACCGCGTCGAGGCTGCCCGAGAACTCGTCCGACGCGAAGGCCGGCACCCCGTGCGTGGCCCACTCCTCGCGCACGTCGTCGGGCGTCCGCAGCGACGTCGTCCAGTTCACCGTCGTGCCGCCGCCGATGCACCAGCCCGCCAGGAAGTCGAGGGACTGGTCCTCGGTCGCGGATGCGGCAGCCTCGAGGTAGAGGCGCTCGAGGGCATCGTGCTCCTCGCCCGTGAAGGTAAGCGGCTCGCCCGCCTCCAGCACGACGACGTGGAGGCCTGCCGCGGCCAGCACGGCCGCCGCGGTCCCTCCGCCGGCTCCCGAGCCGACGACGCAGACGTCGCACGCGAGCTCTCCCTGCGCGCGCTCCGGCTCGAAGGGCAGAGGCTCCACGGCCACCTCGAGAGGTCCCGGATACCCGAGCGCCTCGCGCGCCTTCCCGGGAGCGCCGAAGTAGTGGGACAGCACTGCCTTGCGAAACGTCTTGTACGCGGATCGTCGAGCCGCCAGTCTGCTGTCCCGCCACGAGCGCAGAACTGCCTCGCGCTGCGCAAGTGGGAGCCTGGAAAAGCGCCGCAGCGGCCGCGCGGCGAACTGCCAAACCGAGAGCAGCCGGAGGACACGCTCGCGCTCACCCACGCGCGGGTGGCGCGCGATCGCCTCGATGACGAACGCGGGCACGCCGAGCTCCGTCGCGGACGGGAGTCCGTCGAGACCGGGAGCGAAGGTGTCGCAGATCGCGTCGAGCGCGGCCCGCTGCCGGCGCGAGAGCTCCATCGGCGCCTACGCTAACCGGATGGCGAAGGTCGAGCTGGAGCTGCGTGGCGCCGGCGGCGAGCCCGTTCATTTCTGGCGAACCGTGAACTCGCACGGGCTCAACGACCTGCTGCCCAACCGGATCGATGCCGACGCACGAACGCTCGAGCTGACCGTCCATCCGGGGCCGCAGACGGTCGTCGTCCGCGAGGCACGGCCGGGAGTAGCGACCATCGACGGGCGCGCCCCCCGCGCGATGCGGGAGGTCGTGCGGCACGTGCTGCGCCTCGACGAAGACCTCTCTGAGCTGTACCAGCTCCTTGCGAAGGACCCCCACCTCGCGTGGACGACCGTCGGTGCCGGCCGGATGATGCGCAGCCCGACAGTCTTCGAGGACGTCGTGAAGACGATCTGCACGACGAACTGCGCGTGGTCGGGCACCGTCCGGATGACCAGCGCGCTCGTCGAGCACCTCGGCGACGAGTCAGATCGCGGGCGCCGCGCGGTCCCGACGCCGGAGGCGATGGCCGAAGCGCCAGAGGACTTCTACCGCGAGGTTGCGCGCGCCGGGTACCGCGGCGCCTACCTGCGTTCGCTCGCCGCGTCGGTCGCCGCCGGCGAAATCGATCTCGAGCAGCTCCAGGCCGACCGCGACCTTCCGGACGACGAAGTCGAGCAGCACCTGCTCGCGCTGCCGGGCGTCGGCCCCTACGCCGCGGCTCACGTGATGATGCTGATCGGCCGCTACTCCCGGCTCGTGCTCGACTCGTGGACGCGGCCGACGTACGCGAAGCTCAACGGCCGCAAGGCGAGCGACGCGACGATGACTCGTCGCTTCCGCCGCTACGGACGCTACTCGGGGCTCGCGTTCTGGCTCTACCTCACCCGCGGCTGGGTGGAGGATTAGGGAGCACGGCCGCGACGTCGCGGCATTACGGGCGCCGGTTCCGGCTCCTGCAGCTCTGGGCTTGGATGTGGTCGGTGTCGCTTTAGGCGGTGCCGTGCACGGACCGATCGGCCCACTCGGGCTCGTCCTCGATGCCGATCGCGTCGGCGACGCGGTTGACGTAGTTGAAGTACGAGATCACCTGGACTGCGTCGTGGATCGCCGCGTCCGGGAGCCCGTGCGCGCGCAGCGCGTCGACGTCCTGCTGACGCATCGCCGCGGGCTCCCGCGTCAGCTTCACTGCGAAGTCGCAGAGCGCGCGGACACGAGGCTCGAGCTCTGCCTCGCGGTAATCCACCTGCGCGGCTCGAACCAGTTCTTCTGCTGCGCCCTCGGCACGGAGGTCGTTCGCGTGCGCGACGATTCAGTAGTGGCAGTCGTTCTCGCGCGAGACGACGACTGCGAGGAGCTCGCGCTCGACCCGAGAGAGCTCGGAAGGGCCGTGCATGATCCCCGAGTAGAGC
>DASYUZ010000162.1:0-2291 GCA_036000665.1 Gaiellaceae bacterium | reverse complement strand
CCGAAGTGGTGCGCGTTCGGGAGTGAGTCACGCACGGCGTCCTCGCCCGAGATTCGGCGCGCGAGCGGGCCGAGCGTCTCGAGGCGGTCGACGACGACGTTCTGGTTGCGGCCGATCTTCTCGAAGCGCCCCTCTGCGAGGATCAGCGGCTCGCCGCGGACGATGGCGCGGTGCCGCTCGTAGACCTCCGGCGGAAGGATCAGGTTCATCTGCCCGAACTCGTCCTCGAGCAGCATGAAGACGACTCCCTTCGCGGTCGCGGGCCGCTGGCGCGCGACGGCCATCCCGGCGACGGCGACGCGCACGCGGTGGCCCTTCTGCGCGAGCTCGCGTGAGGAGAGCGTCCCGTCGGGGAGGTGCGGCCGCATCAGCTCGAGCGGGTGCACGTCGACCGAGACGCTCGTCAGCCGGTAGTCGGCGAGCATCCGCTCCCAGCGTGACTGCGGGCGGAGCGCGGGCGTCTCGACGGTTGGGTCGAGCGGGAGCGCGAGCTGCTGCTCCTCCCCCCGCGAGCCGGGCACGGTCTGCGTCTGGGGGACGAGGCCGAGCTCCCAGAGCAGCTCGCGGCGCGGTCTGCCGAAACAGTCGCACGCGCCCGCCTGGACGAGCGCCTCGAGCTCGTCGCGTCCGAGCTCCGTGCGCTGGGCGAGGTCGCGGAGGTCGGCGAACGGCCCGTTGCGCTCGCGCTCCTCGACGAGCGTCTTCGCGTCGTCCTCGCCGACGTGGACGACCTCCTCGATGCCGAGGCGAACCGCTCCCTCGTCGTTGGAGCACTTCGCGAGCGAGCGGTTCACGTCCGGCGGCAGCACCTCCACCCCGCGTCGCTGCGCGTCGCGCACGAGCGTCGCCGGCGGGTAGAAGCCCATCGGCTGCGCGTTCAGGAGCGCGCAGAGGAACTCGGCCGGGTAGTAGTGGCGCAGCCACGACGACTGGTACGCGAGCAGGCCGAACGCGGCTGCGTGCGACTTCGGGAAGCCGAAGCCTGAGAAGCCGACGAGCTTGTCGTAGACGGTGTTCGCGGCTTCCGTCGAGACGCCGTTTTGCTCCGCGCCCGCGACGAAGCGCTCGCGGAACGCTTCGAGCGTGGCCTCACTCCGCTTGCGGCTCATCGCGCGCCGCAATCCCTCGGCTTCCCCCACGCTGAACCCGGCCAGCGCCTGTGCGACCTCGAGCACCTGGTCCTGGAAGACGATCGCTCCGTACGTGAAGCGGAGCGGCTCTTCGAGCAGCGGGTGGTCGTAGGTCGGCTTGTGCGACGGATCGGCGCGGAGGCGCTCGCGATTGTCGATGTATGGGTGCACGGCCTTGCCCTGGATCGGCCCGGGCCGCACGAGCGCGACCTGCACGGTGAGATCGTCGAGATTCTCCGGCCGCGTGCGGAGCAGGCTCTGCATCTGCGCGCGGCTCTCGATCTGGAAGGCGCCGACCGTGTCGGCGCGCTGGATGTCGTCGAACACCTCGGGGTCGTCGAGCTTGATTCGCGTCAGGTCGATCGGCTCGCCGTGAACGCGCGCGATCTCGCTGACACACTCCTCGACGGCGCTCAGCATCCCGAGCCCGAGCAGGTCGATCTTCAGGAAGCCTGCGTCGGAGCACGAGTCTTTGTCCCACTGGCAGAGCTGCCGCCCTTCCATCGCGGCGGGCTGCACGGGGACGAGCTCGACGAGCGGACGCGAGCAGATCACCATCCCGCCCGGGTGCTGCGAGACGTGGCGCGGCAGGCCTGCGATCTCCGCGCAGCATTCGACGAACGCGCGCCAGCGCGGGGAGAGCAGCTTGCGCTCTGCGTCGGGGAGCGTTTGCAGCTCCTCCGCGACGCGCTTCGCGTTCCAGCCTTCGGTGACGCGCGCGAGCCGCTCGAGCTCGGCCTGCGGGAGGCCGAGCGCCTTGCCGACGTCGCGGATCGCGCCGCGCGAGCGGTAGGTGGCGAACGACGCGACGAGCGCGGCGTGCTCGCGGCCGTAGCGCTCGGTGACGCGGACGATCAGCTTCTCGCGGATGTCACGCGGGAAGTCGAGGTCGATGTCCGGCACGCCGTGCATCTCGTCGTTCAGGAAGCGCCCGAGCGAGAGGTCGTTCGCGACCGGGTCGACGTGCGAGAGCCCGGTCAGGTAGCAGACGAGCGAGCCGACCGAGCTGCCTCGCCCGCGGCCGGGCGGGAGCACGCTGCGCGGCGAGTCGTCACCGCGCACCTCGTGCGCGCAGTCGGCGGCGAGCTCCAGGACTTCCCAGTGCAGAAGGAAGAAGCCCGCGAGGCCGAGCCGTTCGATCAGCGCGAGCTCCTCGTCGAG